>JAFMJN010000095.1 GCA_017853435.1 Planctomycetota bacterium
GCGTGTCCCGAGAGCGAGCACCGCGACGACGGGCTTCGTATTCATGACGAACCACGCGAGATCGCGCGCCGCGGGATCGCTCAAGGGGAACGGCCCGGCTCCCGCATCGAACTCGCGCCAACCGTGCGGGAAGTTGCGATCGAGATCGACGGAGTTCCGACCGTCCTCGCCGATCGCGCCGTCTCCGTCGACGTCGCGGCCTTCGACGACGATCCGGTGCGTTCCTCGCTCGCCTTTCGCACGATCGACTTTGACCATGAGACGCGGCGAGTCCGGCGACACCCGCCAGTCACCGAGAGGATCCGGGACACGCATGGTGGTGATCCGGCCGTCGCCGTCGATGTCCTGCGGCGGGTCCTCGTCGACGAGACCGTCGTGATCGTCGTCCCACGCGACGCCCGCGGACGTCGCGTCCCGAACGGGCAGCAGCACGATTTCGACGGCGACCTTCTTCAGCGTGTCCGCGACGACCGGGTCCCGTTCGGCGAGATCCGCCAACGCCGCGGGCAAACGCGCCGCGACGGCGGCGCCCGCCAGGGGCGATGCTCCGAGACCGCCGACGACGAGCATCCGCGGACGCTGCATCGGCTCGACGTCGCCGGGCAACGCGACGACCGCGGTCGGGAATTCTCCGCACGCCTCGCGGCGCGCGAGAATCGTCGGCCGCGTCGCGCAGCCGTCGATCCAACGCTTCGGATTCGGAATATCCGACGGAGTGATTTGAGCGGCCGCCTCCGCGACGAGGAGGAGGCCGACGAACAAGACATGAGCGGTCCGCATGCGCGGATTCTAGAGCCGCGAACCTCCGACCGCCGTCTCTACCCGCGTCGTTGCCACACGGGACCGTCCTTCGTGTCCTTCACGTCGATACCGACGGAGGCCAAACGGTCGCGCAACACATCGGTCAGATCGAAGAGTTTCCGTTCGCGGAGAAGGCGACGCACGTCGAGCACGACCTGCATCACCGGCTCCAAATCGCCTTTTCGACCGTCTTCGGAGTCCCCTTCCACGGGGAGCAGGCCGAGGACGCCCCCGGCGAGGGCCACGTACGTGTCGAGAGCCGCGCCGCACGCTTCCTTGGAAACGGGCGCACCCGCCAACGCCGCGTTCATCCGCTTCGCGAATTCGTAGAGACTCGACATCGCGATCGGCGTGTTGAAATCGTCGTCCATCGCGGCGTGGAAGTCGCGATCGAGGGTGACGACGGCGTCTCCGACGGCCGCATCTCCCGGCTGAGCGCCGGAGGGTGCGGACTTCATGCGGTCGCGCATCGCGCCGAGGACGAAGTGGAGACGTTCGAGGCCCGCATGGGCCGCCTTCACGCCTTCATCCGTGAAATTCGCCGCGGAGCGGTAGTGCGTACCGAGTAGGAACGCGCGGACCGTCGTTCCGGGGACCTCCTTCAGGAGATCCTTGATGAGGATGCCGTTGCCGAGCGACTTCGACATCTTCACCCCGTCCCGGTTGATCATGTTGTTGTGCAACCAGTAGCGGGCGAAGCCCTTGCCGGTCGCCGCACGGGATTGGGCGATTTCACACTCGTGGTGCGGGAACTGGTTCTCGAGACCGCCGCCGTGGATGTCGAATTCCTCGCCGAGGTACTTCATCGACATCGCCGAGCACTCGATGTGCCAGCCCGGGTAACCCTTGCCCCACGGGCTTCGCCACCATTGGATGTGGCTCGGATCGGCATGCTTCCAAAGGGCGAAGTCCCGCGGATCGCGCTTGTCGCCGCGCACGGTGACCCGAGTGCCCTCGACCGCGTCGTCCGTGTCGCGCCCGGAAAGGCAACCGTACTCCTTCCACGAACCGACGCTGAAGTAGATGTTGCCGCCCGCCGCGTACGCGTTCCCCTTCGCGATCAACTGTTCGATGATCTCGATCTGCTCCGGGATGTGTTGCGTCGCCCGCGGGTGCAGATCGGCGTAGGCGACACCGAGACCTTCCATGTCCTTGAAGTAGGAACGTGCGTACGCCTCGGCGATTTCGAGCGGATGGACGCGTTCGAGCTTCGCGCGCCGCTCGATCTTGTCTTCACCCTCGTCGGCATTGTCGAGAAGGTGCCCGACGTCCGTGATGTTCTGGACGTACTTCACCTTGTACCCGAGGTGACGGAAGTAACGGATGATCGCGTCGAACGACACGTAGGACTTCGCGTGCCCCAAATGGGCGTCGCTGTAGACCGTCGGACCGCACACGTAGATCCCGACGTGCCCCGGCACGAGCGGCACGAAACGTTCCTTGAGGCGCCCCAAGGTGTTGACGAGATGCAGGTTGTGGTCGCGGACCGTCATGGGTTCATGTTCCCCCCCCGTATCGGGAGGGTCAAGCGAACCTATCGGCGGTTTGCGGCGCCCACCAACACGTGCCCGTCGAGACCGGCGGTGACCCGCATCGTCGTGAACCCCGCTTCGTCGAACGAGGCGGAGAGCCCGTCCGGGTCGAACCGACGATGCGCGGCCCCCGACCGCGCCGATCCCACGACGAATTCGTGGGAAACTCCGGTGTAGCCGCGATTCGCCGAAAGGGCCCGCGCGACGGGCTCGTCCCACGTGAGTCCTTGGGTCACGACCACGAGGCGCCCCCCCGGAACCAGGACGCGCGCGAGCTCCGCGAGCGCGGCGTGCGCATCCGGTACGAGATGCAGGACGAGCATCGCGGTCGCGACGGCGAACGTCGCGTTGGGGAACGGAAGCGCGGCCACGTCCGACGCGGCGGCGGCATGACCGTGCCGATGCGCCCGACGCACCATGCCGACGGCCAAGTCGGTACCGAACGCGCGACGGCCCGACGCCCGTGCCTTGTCGAGGAACACGCCCGCCCCGCAACCGACATCGAGCAGCGGTCCCGCGGGTCCCGCGGCCGCGAACTCCCAAGCGAGATCGGACAACTCCCGATGGGGCGGGGATTCTCGCGCCGCGTCGAAGAAATCGACCATCCCTTCGAAGATGTTCGACCCGGGCGACGGGGCCCCGGCCGTCACTTCGCCGCTTTCGCCGTCGGTTTCAGGTTGCGCAGCTCGAGCGTCTCGGGCGCGTTGCGACCGTCGGACGCCGTCATCTTGCCGATCAGGCGGAACCCGCCGACCTCGACGTAGTCGAAGACGATCGACTTCGTTTCCTTACCCATGGTCATCGTCACCTTCGACTGCGACCACTGCGTGCCCTTTTCGACCCACGTGGGTTCGATCACGGTCGTCAGACCGTTGGGAGCGACGGCTTCGATCTTTGAAACGAGGCCCTTGTCGTTGAAGGTGAACGTCTGTTCCTTGAATCGACGCTTCGACCCCTCCGAACGCGCGACCACCTTGACCTTGTCCGCCCCGAGGAGCGCGACGTCGTCGGCGACGAGCCCCGGCGCGAGGCTCTCTCCGACCACCTGAGTCACCACGCCGCGGGCGTTGGTGCGGAACTCCTGCCCCTCCGGACGGGCCGGATCGTTGATGAGATCCGCCAGCAGGCGCATCTGCTTCTTGGCGGCTTCGGGGGCGTCGTCACCCACGCGGGCGACGACCGTCACGGCGTCGGGCGCCTTCCACCCAATGTCGAGGACGAGACCGGGCAGCGCGGCCGCAGGCATCGGGAACGCGAATTCGAGCGCGGCGAGCCCCGACGCCGACGGCGTGTAGACCTTCGCGTCGTGCGCTTCGATCTTCTTCACGGCCTCCGCGTCGCGCACCGGAGCGCCGTCCGGCGGCGTCTGCGCGAAGAGGGTGAAGGAAAGGCACGCGAACACCAACACGAGCGCTGAGGGCATCGGAAGCTCCCGAATCAAAGGGTTTCCCATGATACGAGGAAGACGCCGCGCAACGAGTTGCGGCGCCTTCACTTCCGAACGATCACGATCCGCCGTGCGCGCCGTCGCGCGGAGGCATGAACGATTCGGCATCCACTCCCAAACCCTCCGCCACGCGGTTGATGTAGCAGAAGTACGACACCACTTGGACCACGTCGGTGATCGTCGCGTCGTCGAGACCGACCGCACGGAGCGGCTCGAGATCGGCCGCGGAGACGGAACCCGGCTTTCCGCAAAGCTTTGCCGCGTAGTCGCAAATCGCCCTCTCGCGGGGCGAAAGCGGGGCGGACCGCCAATCACGGAGGACGTGATCGGCCTTCTCTTCTTCGGTTTTGGCGATTTCCGACCGGAAATCATGCGCGTGCGCGTGCATTCAATAAAAACATGCGTTCTCGGACGAAGTTACGGTCGCGAGAAGTTCACGTTCGGCGCGTGTAAGTCCCGACTCGCCGAACATGATCGCGCGATACATCGCCATCGAGGCCTCGAGCTGGTGCGGACGCAGCCCCATGATCTTCACGATGTTCCACACGCGCCCCGCGCGACGCCGCGCTTCCAAGTAGAGACGACCGAGTTCGCCCTCGGCCGCGTCAACGTCGACCTGCTTGATGTTCGCCATCGACGCATCCTACATCGGCGACGATTCGTCACGCCGTTTTTCCCATGTTTTTCCGATGGATATTGTGTGTTCCATCGCCGGAGCGTTAGGCTTCACGACCTGAAGCCGCCTTCCGCGGCGAGGGATCAACGTTGACTGAAATCATCGCACTCCTCGACCTCCTCGACGACGAGAACCCCGACGTCGTGGAAGCCGTCCGCGGTCGCCTCGAGAAGCTCGGCGAGTCCGCGCTCGACGCGCTCATGGAGGCGTCGCAGGGCGACGACGCGAAGCGCCGCGTGCGCGCGCGCGCCGCGGTGCGTTCGATACTCGCACGAAAAGCAACGTTGGTTTTGAGCAATTATCTCGGCGACGAGGAAATCGATCTCGAGACGGCGGTTCTCATGCTCGCCGAGACCGAAAATCCTCTTCTGAACCGCGAAGAAATAAAATCGCGGTTGGAGGAATTGGCAAAAAGAGTGAAGGCGCGTCTCGCCGACGCTTCCGGACCTCTCGCGCGTTCCCAATCGCTGACGGCGGTGTTGGCCCACGAAGAAGGCTTCTCGGGCAATACGCAGGACTATTACGATCCGTCCAATTCCTACATCGATTTCGTTCTCGACCGGAAGGTCGGGATCCCGATCTCGCTCGCGGTGCTCTACGTCCTCGTCGGGCGTCGTGCGGGACTCGACGTGTACGGCGTTTCGTTCCCCCGCCATTTCGTGGCCGGGTACGCCGAGCCGGGCTGGGTCACCCACATCGACGCGTATCACAACGGCAAGAACCTCGACCGGGCGGCCTGCGAAGCGATGCTCGCGGCGCAAAACCTCCCGATGAACGACCAGTGGTTCGCGCGCGCCGGGGTCCACGACACGATCCGTCGCATGTTGGGCAATCTCGCCCACGTCTATCGGCAACGCGACGACCAACCCCGTCTCACCCGCGTCGAGACGCTCCTCAAGGTCATCGAAGTCCGCAAGCGCCACCCGTAGCCTCGCGTTAGAACGGGGGCATGGCGGACGACCTTCTTCGTTGGCGGGACGAGTTCCCGATCCTCTCGACGAGCACGTACCTCATCTCGAACTCCCTCGGGGCCATGCCCCGCGGCGTCCGGGACAGCTTGGCCCATTTCGCCGACACGTGGGCGACACGCGGTGTACGCGCGTGGCACGAGGGGTGGTGGGAGATGCCGATCACGGTCGGCAACATCCTTTGCGACATCCTCGGTGCCCCCCACGGCTCGATCACGATGCACCAAAACGTCGCGGTCGCCGAGGCCATCCTCGCCTCCTGCTTCGACTTCTCCGGGAAGCGCAACAAGATCGTCTACTCGGACATGAACTTCCCGTCGGTCATGTACCTGTGGGAAGCGCACAAGCGGGTCGGGGCGCGCATCCACACGGTGACTTCCGACGATGGAGTGATCGTCGACACGCAGAAGATGCTCGACGCGATCGACGAAACGACCCTGCTCGTCCCGATGTCGCACGTCCTGTTCCGCTCCGCCTACATCCAGGACGCGAAGGCGATCACGGAGAAGGCACACAAAGTCGGCGCGAAGGTGATTCTCGACGTGTACCAGTCGGCCGGGACCGTGCCGGTCGATCTCACCGCGCTCGGCGTCGATTTCGCCGTCGGCGGATCGGTGAAGTGGCTCTGCGGCGGACCGGGCGCCGGCTTCCTCTACGTGCGGCCCGATCTCGTGTCGACGCTCGAACCCATGTACACCGGTTGGCAGGCCCACGCGCGCCCGTTCGGGTTCGAGATCGGCGAGATCGAATACGCCGCGGATCAGTTCCGTTTCCTCAACGGCACGCCGCACATTCCCACCCTCCATGCGGCGAAGGTGGGATACGAAATCATCCGTGAAATCGGCGTCCCCGCGATCCGAGCGAAGAGCAAGCGCCTCGTCGCACGCATCGAAGACCGCGCCCGCGGTTACGGCTTCAAAGTGACGTGCCCCGCGGATCCGGACCGGCGCGGGTCGACGGTGGCGATCGACGTTCCCGAAGGCAAGCGCGTGTGCGACGAACTCATCCGCCGGGACATCGTCGTCGATTACCGCCCGAAGGCGGGCATCCGTATCGGCCCGCACTTCTACACGACCGAAGAAGAATGCGACCGGACCGTCGACACCATCTTGGAGATCGCGAATGCGTGGAATCTCGGGCGCTGAGAACATTTGGGACATCTCGCGGCCGATCGGCGAAACCACCGCGGTGTGGCCGGGCGACACCCGATTTTCGCGCGAATGGGTGATGCGCATCGACGCCGGCGCGTCGTGCAACGTTTCGACGATCCGTACGACGGTGCACATCGGCGCGCACACCGACGCCCCGTCGCACTTCATCGACGGCGCCCCCTCGATCGAAGCCGTGGATCTCGCGAAATACATCGGCCCCTGCAGGGTCGTTCACCTGAAGGAACCGGGCCCGCTCAAGGCGGAACACGTGGCGGCCTTCGATCCGTCGGACGAACGCCTCCTCGTGCGCACCCGTCCGCATATCCCGGACGACGACTGGCATCACGATTTCGCCCACTGCGGCGTCGATGCGGCACACGAACTCGCCGCACGCGGGTGGAAACTCCTCGGCATCGACACGCCGTCGATGGACTTCATGGAGTCGAAGGAACTCGCCGCCCACAAGACGCTGCTCGCCGGAGGCGTGGCGATCCTCGAAGGGCTCGATCTCGAAGGCGTACCGGAAGGTCGCTACGAGTTGATCGCCCTCCCGCTCAAGATCGTCGGCGCGGACGCGTCACCCGTGCGGGCGATTCTCCGCGGACCGCTCCCGGATCAATCGTCGTCCTGATCCGACTCCGGCTCGCGCCACACCGTGCAGGTCTTTCCGACGACCTGCACGACGTCCGCGCCGAGTCGTTCCGCCAAGGCCGTCGCGACCACGTCGGCACCCGTATCCGCGGTGCCGACCTTGACCAGTCCTTCGCGCTTGAGACGCGCGTCGACCGTCGCGATCACCGCATCGCTGAGTCCGCCCTTGCCGATCTTGACGGCCGGAGCGAGATGGTGCGCCTCGGAGCGCAGTTCCTTGATGCGGGCTTTGGAGAGGGGCATGCGGCGAAGGTAGCACGGGAATCGCACGGAGGGTTTCGGATTCCGCGCCGATAGAATCACCACCCATCGAAGGAGTCCCGCACGATGCGCCCCGATTCGACCCGACGCTCCACCGCGACGATGCTCCTCCCCGTGCTGCTCTGCCTCGCCGCGTGCGCGGCACTCCCCGATTCCCGGAGAACCTCCACCGTGACGCTCCCCACTTTCGCCCCGCCGCCGATCACGGAAAAAGGCACCGTCGTCGAAACGCTCCACGGCATCGCGGTCGCCGATCCCTATCGCTGGCTCGAAGATCCGACCGCTTCCGCGACGCGTGCTTGGGCGGAAGGTCAAAACGCCGTCACCCGCCCGTACCTTGCGGCACTCCCGCATCGCGACGCCTTCCGCAGGCGTTTGGAATCGCTGATCCGCTTCGAACGATGGTCGCCTCCTTTCGAAGAGGGTGGTCGTTGGTGGTTCACATGGGACGACGGCAAGCGCAACCAACCGGTACTGCAGGCGACCGATTCTCCCGACGCGGCCCCCACCACGATCATCGATCCCAACGGCTGGTCGTCGAAGGGAACGAAGGCTCTCGCGGGTTTCGTCCCGGACCCCACCGGAAAACTCCTCGCCTATGCGATCGCGGAGAACGGCTCCGACTGGACCACGTGGTACGTCAAGAACCTGGCCACCGGAAAAGACCTCGACGATCGCATCGAATGGGTGAAGTTCTCGACGGCCGCCTGGCTGCGCGACGGATCCGGGTTCTTCTACAGCCGCTACGACGCACCGAAGAACGACGACGGCAAGTTCGCGGAAGCCAACAAGAACCAACGCGTGTGGTTCCACAAGATCGGAACGCCGCAATCCGCCGATGTTCTGGTGTACGAGCGCACCGACAAGCCGGACTGGGGATTCATCCCCATGGTCACCCGCGACGGTCGGTGGCTGCTCCTCGAAACGTGGCAAGGCGCCTCCGGCCACAACGCCATTTGGGCGAAGGACCTTTCGACGGGTGGCTTTGCGGGAGGAACTCCGTTCGTACCCCTCGCCCCCGACATGGAGTCCATGCACGCCTACGTCGCCCACGACGGCGCGCGGTTCACCCTTCTCACGAACAAGGACGCCGAACGCGGACGTCTCGTGGTCGTCGACGCCGCACGCCTCGACGCTCCGTGGACGACGCTCGTCCCCGAATCGGACGCAACTCTCGAAGCCGCGTCCTGCGTCGGCGGGAAGCTGTTCCTGCGTCGCCTGCGGGATGCACGCCACGAAATCGTCACGGCCGAACTCGCGACCGGACGCACGACGGGAACGGTTCGCCTTCCGTCGGAGATCGGATCCGTCGGTGGTTTCGGCGGGAAGCGCGAAGCGAACACGACCTTCTATTCCTTCGCGAATCAGGTCACCGCGCCGACGGTCTGGAAATACGACACGACCACCGGCGCGTCGACGCCGTGGCGCACGCCGAACGTCGCCTTCGATCCCGCCGACTTCGAAACGCGTCAGGTGTTCGTGACGTCGAAGGACGGCACGCGCGTCCCGATGTTCCTCGCGGGCCGGAAAGGCGCGTTCGACGACGGCCCGAAGCCGACGCTGCTCTACGGGTACGGCGGGTTCAACGTCTCCCTCACTCCGGAGTTCTCCGCGGGCCGCCTCGCGTGGATCGAAGCGGGCGGCCTCTTCGCGATGGCCTGTCTCCGCGGAGGCGGCGAATACGGCGAAGCGTGGCACGCGGCGGGGACCAAGACCCGCAAGCAAAACGTCTTCGACGACTTCATCGCGTGCGCCGAATGGCTCATCCGCGAGCGCCACACCACGACGCCGCAGCTCGGTATCCAAGGCGAGTCGAACGGCGGCCTCCTCGTCGGCGCCTGCCTCACGCAACGACCGGACCTCTTCGGATGTGCGCTGCCCGGAGTCGGGGTCATGGACATGCTCCGATTCCACAAGTTCACGATCGGTTGGGCGTGGATCTCCGACTACGGCAACCCGGACGACCCACGGGAATTCGCCGCCCTTCGCGCCTATTCTCCGGTCCACAATCTGAAGCCCGGAACCGCCTACCCTCCTACGCTCGTCAGCACCGCCAACACCGACGATCGCGTCGTCCCCGCCCATTCCTTCAAGTTCGCGGCGGCGCTGCAGGCGGCGCAGAGCGGCCCGGCACCTTGCCTCATCCGCATCGAAATGGACGCGGGTCACGGCGCGGGCAAACCGCTCAACAAGAGCTCCGACGAAGCCGCGGATCGATGGGCC
>JAFMJN010000004.1 GCA_017853435.1 Planctomycetota bacterium
AGCGCCACGTGGGTTACCTCCCCGAGAGCGCCCCTCTCTACAAGGACATGGTGGTTCAGGAGTACCTCGACTACATGGCCCGGCTGAAGGGCGTCGCGGCCGCCGACAGGCGTACCCGTCTCGGCTTCGTCGTATCGGCCTGCTCCCTCCGCGACGTCCTGACCCAGCCGATCCACGCCCTGTCGAAGGGCTATCGGCAGCGCGTCGGACTCGCACAGGCGATGGTCCACGACCCGTCGATCCTGATCCTCGACGAACCCACTTCGGGTCTCGATCCGAATCAGATCCTCGAAATCCGCGACGTGATCCGCGACCTCGGACGATCGAAGACGGTCGTCCTGTCGACCCACGTGCTTTCCGAAGTCGAAGCCATGTGCGGCCGGGCGATCGTCATCGTCGGCGGCGCGGTCCACGCGGACGTGCCCGTCGGAGGCGCGCAAGGCGAAGCCGAAGTCGTGGTGCTCGACGCGCCGGACGGACTCGGCGACGCCCTCGCTCGACTCCCCGGAGTGAAAACCGTGAAGGCCGTGCGCAACGGTGCGGCCTCCACGTTCCGACTCGCCACGGGCGGCGACGCACGGGCCGTGCTCGAACCGGTCGGTCGTCTCTGCGCCGAGAAGCGCTGCGTCGTCACCGCGCTCGGCACCGCGCACACCGACCTCGAAGAGATCTTCCGCAAGCTTCAGGGCGCCCGCGGCGCCGCCAAGGAGGCCGTGTCGTGAATCACGCCTTTACCGTCGCCGGCAAGGAACTCCGTTCCTCGCTCAACTCGCCGCTCGCGTGGGTCTTCATCGGGACGTTCACCATCGCCGCATGGGGCATCTTCTTCTTCGTCGAGAAATTCTTCGCCCGCGACGAAGCCACGATGCGCGGCCTCTTCGCCTGGATGCCGTGGCTTTTGTGGGGCGTGGGCCCCGCGCTCACGATGAGCCTTTGGGCGAGCGAGCGTCGCCTCGGCACGTGGGAAATCCTCGCGACCTCCCCCGTGTCGACGTCGAGCCTCGTCCTCGGCAAGTTCCTCGCCGCGGTCGCGCTCCTCGGACTCGCTCTTTTGTTCACGCTGCCGATGGCATCCACGGCGGACGCGTTCGGCAGCCTCGACTGGGGCGCCGCCTTCGGCGGATGGATCGGATCGCTGCTTCTCGGAGCGGTCTTCATCGCGCTCGGGCTCCTCTGCTCCGCCCTCGTGCAGGACGAACTCGTCGCACTCGTGCTCGGGTGGTCGCTCGGCGCCCTGCTCCTCCTTCCCGGACTCGGATTCTGGGAAAGCCTCGTGGGAACGGGTGCCGCGTCCGCGCTGCGCCAGTTCGGTTTCGGCGCCCGATTCGAAACGGCCGCACGCGGCTTGATCGAACTGCGCGACGTCGTCCTTTGGATCACCACCGCCGCCGCCTTCCTCACCGCCAACGGTGCGGTGGTGGCGAGCCGTCGTCACAGCCGCTGAGGTTCATCCATGCAACGCAACACGTTGAACCTTCTCCTCGGCGCGGTGCTCGTCATCGCGAACGTCTTCGCCCTGAACGGTCTACTTTCGAGCTGGCACGGAGGTCGCTTCGATCTCACCGAGCGCGGCGATTGGACCTTGGCGCCGGAAACCGTGGAAATCCTCCGCGAGCCGGAAGAACCACTCGAACTGTGGTTCTTCCACACCGCGATCGAAAAGCAGCATCAGTTGCTGAAGCCGTTGGTGCCCCTCATGTCCGACACGCTGCGTGAAATGCAGGCCGCGTCGGAAGGCCGCGTGAAACTGCACCTCGTCGAGTGGGATTCCGCCGACAAGGATCTTCAGACACGCGCGGGCGAAGACTTCGGCGTGAAACCCCTCACGATTCCGATCTCGAGCGCGGACGAGTCGACGACGCGCCTCATCTATTTCACGCTCGTCGTGCGTTACGGAGACCGTCACGAACGCTTCGACATGAACGAGCTCTACCGCGTCATCACTTCCGACGCGGACACGGGCGTCGTTCTCGGGCTTCAGAACATCGAATACCTCGTCGCGAAGGGCGTGACGAAAGTGGTGCGCGGCTTCGCCAGCATCGGCGCGTCGCTGCTCACCTCCGGCGAAACCGCGAAGGTCACCTTCGTGCTGTCTCCCGCCGCCGACATGCCCGACAACATGAAGGACCTCGAGGCGCGCTCGAAGAAGGCCGTAGAACGCCTCACCGCGGATTCGGGCGGCAAGCTCACCGCCGAATGGATCGACCCGACGGGCAAGACTTCGGAGAAGTCCGCTCTCCGCTCGCGCCTCCGCAAGGAGTGGAACATCCGCGAGATTCCGCTGGATCTCGAAGGTGCACAAAAGATCTATTCTTGGGTGATCGTCGAAGTCGGCAAGAAGAGCGACGTCTTCCCGATGTTCGACTACACCGCCGACATCACGGAAGCGGCGATCCGCGAAAACGTCGAAGGATCGCTGAAGGCCCTCATTCCGGGATTCCTGACCGTCGTCGGCGTCATTTCCCCGGACGCGAAACCGGATCCGATGGCGCAGATGATGGGACGCCCGGAACCGCCCTCCGAATTCCGCGATCTCGATCGCGTCCTCGGCAGCGAGTACGAAGTCAAGATGCTCGACATGTCCGACGGCAAGCTCGTTCCGTCGGACGTCTCCGTCCTGCTCGTGCTTCGTCCGAAGGATCTCTCCGAACGCACGCTGTGGGCGATCGATCGCTTCGTGATGCGGGGCGGCCGCCTCGTCGTCTGCGCGGACACGCACGGGCTCGACGTCCAAGGATCGATGCAGGAGCAGGCGCTCAAGATCGTCCCGACGGACTTGGGTCCGCTGAAGGACATGCTGCGCTCGTGGGGCGCGGACGTCGGCGACGACGTCCTCGTCGACACGCGCTGCGACCGCATCGTGATCCCGAAGACGGTCAACATCGGCGGCCAACGCGTGGCCGTGCCGATGGAGGCGCGTCACCCGGCGCTGCTCTACTTCGTGCAGGGCGACGGTCTCGAAATGGCGTCGCCGCTCGCGGGCGGACTCAAGTCCATCACGATGGGCTACGCATCGCCCGTGAACGTGGCGGTCGCCGAGGCCGCGGCGGAAAGCCGTCCGGCGAAGGTCGGAAAACCCGACGGCGTCGTCGCCGAGGCGTTCATGACGAGTTCCGCGGAATCCGGCACCGTCAAGGACGTGATGCTCGCGGACGCCACCATCGAAGGCGGTTACCGCGCGGGCCCCGAGGCGAAGAAGCAACCCGTCGCGCTCCATCTGCGCGGGCGCTTCCCGTCGTGGTTCGCGGGCAAGCCCATCCCCGGACTCCCGGCGAAGAAGGAAGGCGCGGCGTCGCGCCCCGCCGACGAGGAGGACGCGTCGATGGAATCGCCGGCGCTTTCCCGCGAAACGACCGTCGTCGTCTTCGGCGACGCCGACTTCGTTTCGCCGCTCTACCTCTCGTGGTCGGACCTCGGCGGCATCATGAAGAGCAATCTCGCGATCCTGAAGAACGCGATCGACATCGGCGGTGCCGATCCGGCGCTTCTCAAGATCCGCTCGAAGGAAGATCAACGCCGACCGCTCGTCGAACTGCGCAAGATCGACGAAGCGTCGCGCGCGTCGGCGACGCAGAACGCGCGTTGGAAGGCGATCGCGTGGCCGATCGGTCTTCTCGTCGCCCTCGCCGTCGGTTGGCGCATGATGCGCGCCAACCGCTCCCCCATGGACCTTCCGGTGAACGGAGGCTGATCGATGTCCAAAATCAACATCATCCTGCTCGTCGCCCTCGTCGTTCAGGTCGGCCTGCTCGCGACGCGCGACGACGGTTCGTCGACCGCCGAAACTTCGCTGAAGGAAACGGGCGTCGCCGGGCGCCAGCCCTTCGCGGAACTCAAGTCGGAAGCGGTGAAGGAGATCGTCCTTACGGGCTCCGACAAGAAGATCCACGCCGTTTCGAAGACCACGAAGAACGGGGACACCACGACGACGTCGTGGGTGCTCGCCGACCGCGACGACCACCCCGCGAAATCCGGCGAAGCGGAAAAGGTCATCGACACGCTGCGGCGCGCGAAATTTTCCCGCGTGCTCAGTCGCCAGGCGAAGCGCCACGCGGGTCTCGGCGTCGCCGAATCGAACGCGTCGATCCGTTGCACCCTGAAGGGTGAGGACGGGAAGATCCTCGCGGACGTCTTCCTCGGTGAATCCCGTCAGGCGAACGCGACGCATTTCCGTATGACGGGCGACGACGCGGTCTACGCCGCGGCGGACGTGAACACGTGGTCGTTCCCGACCGACGCCTCCGCGTGGGTGGAAACGAACTGGCTCGACGTACCGACGGACCAAGTCGTGAAGGTGCGTCTGACGCACGAAGGTCGCGTCATCGAACTCGTGAAGGACGCTCCCGCGTCGATGCCCGCGTCCGCGCCGGCCGAGACGCCCCCGACCACGTGGACCGTGAAGGAAGGCGGCGACGGCCACGCGGTCGACCCGACGAAGGTCGAAGCGTGGATCCGCGGACTCGGCCAGCTCACGATGTCCGATCCCGTCTCGAAGACCCGCAAGCCCGAGCACGGATTCGAAAAGCCGACCGCGACGGCGACGCTCGTCACCGCCGACGGCAAGGAAACCGTGATTCTGATCGGTGCGGAACGGAAGCCGCAGGGCGACTACCATGCGACGGCCACCGGTCGCGATTACATCGTGACGCTGCGGTCGTGGACCGTGAACGACAACTTCAAGAAGAAGTTCGAAGACCTCGAACCCACCTCCGACGGCGGGGGCCACGAAGGCCACAACCACAAGGATTGACCCGATGCGCCGACTCGTCGCCCTGATGCTCCTTCTCCTCTCGGGATGCGTGACCACGGGCGACGGCGGCGCCGATCCGACGACGGGACGCGGACGTTGGGCGTCGGACCCGACGTTTCTGACGAAGCCGACCGTCGTGTCGGTCGAATGGCTCGACGCGCAGCGCGGTCGCCTGGTCGTCTTCGACACGCGACCTTCGGCGGAGGCCTACGCCGAAGGAGCGATTCCCGGCGCGCTGCATCTCCCGACGTCGCGCCTGCGTCGGACGCTCCCCGACGGCACGTCGCGCATCCTTCCTCCGGAGGAGTTGGTGGCGCTGTTCTCCGACTTGGGAGTCGGCGACGGCGTCGGCGTCGTCGCGTACGGGGACGATCGCCTTCAGGACGCCTGTCACGTGGTCGTCGCCCTCCTCACGATCGGGCATCCGATGGCCGCCGTGCTCGAAGGCGGACTCACGGCATGGCGCGAATCGGGCCGCCCGTTGGTCGCCGACGTGCTCACCCCGACGCCGAAGTTTCTGAGCCTCGCTCCGTCGCTCGTGCGGACCGCTTCCACCGAAGAAGTCGCCCTCGGGGCGATGCCGATCGTCGACAGCCGCCCGGAAGATCAGTTTCTCGGCGCGGCGAAGCCGGGAGAACCCGCGGGGCGCATCCCGGGATCGTGTTCGCGCCCGCTCACGGACGACCTCGTGAAGGACGCCGGCGGGCTTTGGTGGAAGTCGCGCGCCGAACTCGAAGCGGCGTACGCGGCGCTCGACGTCCGCGACGCGGCGATCGCGACATGCAAAGGCGGACTGCAGGCGACGCAAACGTGGTTCACCCTTTCGGTGCTGCTCGGTCGTCGCGACGTCCGCTGGTACGACGGTTCGTTCCTCGCGTGGGCCGCGGACCCTTCGCGACCGCGTGAAACGGGGCCCGTGTCGCGCCCGGCCCCGCCCCCCGAGCCGCCCGCGAATCCCCCGATCGTCGACCGCCCGACGCCGCCGACTCCCGTCGCGCCCCCGACTCCCGCCGAACCGACGCCCGCGGCGGCGGCACCGCGCGGCACCTACGCGACGGACCCCGAACGGCTCGAACAGCCGACGGTCGTATCGACCGGTTACGTCGCGGGCGGCGCCCGCGGCGCCGTGATCTTGGACACGCGCCCGCGCGCCGACTATCTGAAGGGACACGTCGCGGGCGCCCGCCACCTCGATCCGGACGCATCGCTCACGACCACCCGCGGGTCGTCGGCGCGCCTTCTGTTGTCGCCGCGCGCGTCGGCCGTCGTCTTCGGCCAACTCGGCATCGACGAAGAAACGCCCGTCGTCTGCTTGGGAGAGGCGCTCGACACCGCCTGCCTCGCCGCGGCGGCGCTGCAGGCCGCGGGACATCGTCGCGTCGCGGTGATGGAAGGCGGCCTCGACGCGTGGCGCGCCGAAAAACGCCCGCTCACCCAAGCCGTGCCGCGCGTGGAACCGACGGTCTACAAAGTGCGGACGCCGACACCGCGCTCGACGGCGGATCTCGCCGACGTCGCGGGCCTCGTCGACGCGAAATCCCGCGCACTCGTCGACGTGCGCGACGCCGAGGCCTTCGCGGGCGACGCCGCAGCGGCGGGGACGGGGCGCCTCCCCCGCGCGCGCCACCTTCCCGCGGCACGTTTCGTCACGCTCGACGGCGGGATGTGGTGGGTCCCGAAGGAAAATCTGCTCCGCGACGTCGAGAAAGCCGAGATCGTTCTTTCCGACGCGGCCGTGATCTATTCCCGCCACCCGCGCGAAGCCGCGTTCGCGTGGTTCACGCTTACGGTTTTGGGTGGTTCCGCGTCGATGCGTTGGTACGACGGAGGCTTCGCGGAATGGTCGCAAGACCCGCGACGTCCTCTCGAAACGGGCCCGTCGCGCTGAGCCTCTTTTGGGGGTTCGGCCTTGACGGATCCCCTCCGTCGTGGCCATAACGCAGACAACGCATGCCGGGGGAAGCCCCGTCGGCGGTCAAGGACCCCATGCCGAAAACGCTGGTCGTTACCGAAAAGAAATCCGTGGCGGAGGACTTCGCCAAGGTGAACAAGGTCCCCAAGAAGGGGGATATGTCCTTCGAAAGCGACCGTTTCGTCATCGCGTGGGCCTCCGGCCACCTCCTCGAACTCAAGAGCCCCGACGCCTACGACAAGAAGTTCAAGCGCTGGGCCTTGGGCGACCTCCCGATCGTCCCGGAACGCTTCGAGCACCAGCCCCGCGGCGACGACAAGAAGTCCGCGGACCTGCTCAAGAACCTCGTCAAGCAGATCAACCGCGAAGACGTCGAACGCGTCGTGAACGCCTGCGACGCCGGGCGCGAAGGCGAACTCATCTTCAACCTCATCCTCGACCACTCGGGGATGAAGGGCAAGAAGCCCGTCGTCCGGATGTGGCTGCAGTCGATGACCGCCCGCGCGATCGACGCCGCCTTCGAAGAGTTGAAGGTGTTCGACGGAGCCGCGTCGGGCAAGAAGGCCACGATCCGTTCCGCGGGCGACTTCCGCGATCTCGCCGATGCGGCGTACGCCCGCGACGAAGCCGACTGGCTCATCGGGATGAACGGCACGCGCGCGTTCACGAAGGGATTCATGGGCCGGGCCAAGCAGATCATGGCCGTCGGTCGCGTGAAGACGCCCACGTTGGCATTCCTCGTCGACCGCGAACGCGAAATCGACGCCTTCGTCCCCATCCCCTATCACCAGATCGACGCGGTTTTCCGTCAGGGCGACGCGACGTGGGAAGGTCGTTGGTCGGGCCCGGACGCCGACGGCCGCAAGACCGATCGCTTCCTCGACCGCGCGATCGCCGAACGCATCCACGCCGCCGTCTCGGCGGGTAAGGGCACGGTGGTCGACACCGAATCCCGCAAGAAGGAAGAACCGCCGCTCCTCTACGACCTGACGTCGTTGCAGCGCGCGGCGTCGGCTCAGTTCGGCTACACCCTCGACCGCACGCTGTCGTTGGTGCAGACCCTCTACGAACAGAAGAAGGCGGTCACCTACCCGCGTACGTCGAGCCGCTTCCTGCCGACCGACTACAAGCGCGAAATCACTCCGCTTCTGCTCGCGTTGCGCCAAGGCCCCCTCGGACACGCGGCCGCGCAAGTCCCGCCCGACGCGCGTCCCGAAATCTGGCCCCGCGTATTCAACGACGCGAAGGTGTCGGACCACTTCGCACTCATCCCGACCGGTGAAAACCCCGGGAACATGCGCGACGACGAAGCCCGTATCTACGAGATGATCACGCGGCGCTTCCTCGCCGCGTTCATGCCTTCCGCCGAATGGCTCCACGTCTCGCGCGAAACGAACGTCGGCGGAGAAGCCTTCTTCACCAAGGGCCGCCGCTTGTCGATCTCGGGTTGGCGCGCGGTCGAGCCGGCCACCGAAGACGCGCCGCTCCCCGCCATCGACTCGTCGAAGCCGTGCGACGTGACGTCGGCGACGATTCTCGACAAGGAAACGCAGGCCCCGGGCCGCTACACCGACGGTTCGTTGGTGAAGGCGATGGAAACCGCGGGTCGCGACACCGTCCCCGGCGCGGCGGTCGAAGGCCGCAACGCCCTCGACGAAGAAGCGCTCGAAGAGTTGAAGGAGCGCGGGCTCGGAACACCGGCGACGCGCGCCGCGATCGTCAAAGACCTCATTCAAAAGGGGTTGGCACGCCGACAAGGGCGGTCGATCCTTCCGACGCCGCTCGGCTGCACGCTCGTGCGCGTCGTTCGCAACCTCGGTCTCGACGGCCTCGCGAAGCCGGAGATGACGGGCGAATGGGAATACCGCCTCGCGCTCATGGCGCAGGGCAAGTACGACCGCGAACAGTTCACGCAGGACATGTCCGCTCAGGTGCGCGACATCATCGAAGCGATCCGCTCCGAAAAGGGCGGCAACGACGCCGTCTTCGTCCGCGACCACGGAACTCCGACGCTCCTTTGCCCGCTCTGCGGCAAGCCGCTTCTCGAGAAGACCTTCTCGTACATGTGCGACGAGAAGAAGGAAGGGTGCGGGTTCAACCTGTCGAAGGATCAGAACGGCAAGTACCTGTTCCCCGAAACCGCTCGTCGCCTCCTCGACCGCAAGCGCATCGGCCCGATGTCGGGGTTCGACCGCACGTCGGCGGCGGGATGGCTGAATCTCGAAGCGGACGGCTCGGTGCGCGTCGAGCTCGACGCGAAGTCCGACGAGGAAGAGACGCCGGGTGAAGAAGGCGGGTTCGCCCGCGAAATCGTCCCGGAAGGTTTGGTCATCGGAACGTGCCCGAAGCCGGGTTGCGGCGGCACCGTGCGCCGCGAAGGGTCCGGCTACAAGTGCGAGAAGAACATCGCACGCGCGAAGGACAAGACGTGCGACTTCCGCCTCGCGGAGCGCATCAAGTACCGCTACCTCCCCCTCGCCGAGGTGAAGAAGATGATCGCCGGGCAGAAGACCGAACCGTTGTTCGGCTTCGTCTCGATGCGCGGGAAGAAGTTCCGCGCGATGCTCTACTACGAGAACGGCGACCTGAAGTGGGAGTTCCCGCCGCGTCCCGAACGCCCCGCGCGCGCCGCGAAGGGCAAGAAGGCCGCCGAAGACGGAGCCGAAGGGGCCGCCGCCGAGGGGGCCGCGAAGAAACCCGCGCGTCGGACGCGCGCGAAGAAGGGAGCCGCCGCCGAATCGACGGAGGCTCCTCCCGCGGCTCCCGAAGCCCCTCCCACCTCGTGACACCGATCCCCTGTCAACTCTGCAACGCGTTCTACCCCGCCACGCAATGGACGTGGTGGGTGTGCAACACGTGCGGCTACCGCGTCTGCCCTCCGTGTCTCGGAAGGCAGAAGGGACCGTACGGGTCGGGCCACAAGTGCGGCCGTTGTCCCCACGGCCGCATGGCGTCGAGCCGCTGAAGACCTAGCGACGCGCGGGCATCGCGTCGAACAGCGCGCGGATGCGGCGATATTCGTCGGACCACGCCGCCGGATCGCGGAATCCGTGGTTCTCGAGCGGATAGAGCATGACTTCGAAGGTCGTCTTGCGGAGTTCGATCAGGCGCTGCACGAGTCGGATGGAATCCTGCGCCAGGACGTTGTCGTCGACGAGGCCGTGGCAGATGAGCAGCCGATCGGAAAGTCCGTCCGCCCACCAGATGGGCGACGCTTTCCGCCACGCGTCTTCGTGATCGATCGGATCGTCGAGAAGGTTCGCGGTGTACCCCTCGTTGTAGTGGTGCCAATCGGTCACGGGTCGCAACGCGGCGCCCGCGGCGAATACCCCGGGGTGTCGGAACAACGCCATGAGGGTGAGGAACCCGCCGTAGGAACCGCCGTAGATGCCGATGCGGCCCGCGTCGCATCCTTCGACGGCGACGAGATGGCGCGCCGCGGCGACCGCGTCGAGCGTGTCGGCTTCGCCGATCCGATTCTTGTGGGCGGCGCGGAAGTCGCGGCCGTATCCGGCGGATCCGCGATAGTCGATGTCGAGAACGGTGTAGCCCGCCTCCGCGAGCAGTTGATGGAAGCCGTACTCGCGAGAGTAACGACTCCATCCTCGATGCACGTTCTGCAGGTAGCCCGCACCGTGAACGAACACGACTCCGGGTCCCCCACGGGTTCCGTCGCGGGGACGGTAGAGACGCGCGGGCACGCGGGTCTCCCCTTCCGATGCGACGTCGACGAACGCGGGCTCCGGCCAGGCGACCGACTTGAACGCCGAAGACGGCGAGTCGGTCACACGGATCGGCGCGGCCCGACCGGCGTCGCCGCGGATTTCGAGTTCGTGAGGCCGCGTCGTCGACGATGCGACCGTCAAGACGACGTCGCCGCGCGGAGACGGGGCATGGGTGTACCACCCGCCTCCCGACGTGAGTGTTTCGACCGTGCCCCGCACGATGTCGATACGCACGAGGTCCCGCTCGGCGGGGCCTCGCACGCTCGCGGAGGCGAGCGCCCACGTCCCGTCGGGAGAGAACCACGGGTCGTGAACTTCGTAGCGCCCCGCCGCGAGCACCCGCGTCGTGCCCAAGGCGGCGTCCAACACATGGAGGTTGCGGAACCCTCCCGATTCGGAGATGAACGCGTAGGAGTCCGACATGCCGAGCCAAGCGCCGTCGGCTTCGTCCCACAGGACCCACGCGGGATCTTTGCGCTCGAAGACGGGCGTCGCGCGGCCGTCATCCGCGTCGACGAGGAACAACGTCATCGACTCGCGGTCGCGGGTGGCTCCCCGGAGGAGCAGGCGTCCACCACCGTTCGACCACGCGACTTCGACGGGACGCACGCCGTCGGGCAACGTCACCGGGATGACCGCACCGGTGTCGAATCGGATCAGGTGGCAGGCGCGCTCCGCGACGGGCTCTCCGGATTTCTCGCGCGTGTCGCGCGTTTCCGTGTACCCCGACTCGGTGACGTAGTCGGGCATCTTCTCGACGCGCGCCGTCCCTTCCGGAGGACGTTCGACGACGCACACCGCCCGACCGGCGTGCGGTGACGGGACGACGCGTTCGACGCGCCACCCTTTCGGGACGTCGAACCGCGCCGGACGTCCACGGAGATCGGGAGCCGGGCGCGTGGCCGTCCGACGCTTTTCGTCGCGCTCGAAGAGAACGCGGAACAACGCCAGTTGCTGGTCGCGCATCTGCGCCGCGAGCCGTTCGCCGCGCGGCAAGTCCTTCTTCGCCGGACGCGACGCGGCGGCGGGCTCGTCGGCCTTTCGAGGCGGTCCCCATTCGAGCAACGTCTCGACGCCGGGGCCGTCGAACGGAATACGCAGCAAGGCGTCGCCGGAAACGACGAGCGCCGCCTTGCCGTCGGACGTGAACGCACGAGGAACGACGCCGCCCGGAAGGCGCGCGAGCAACGTGCGCACCGGAGGATCGAACGTTTCGAGATGAAGCGTCGTCCCCTCGACGACGAGGCGGCGGGTCCGCGCGGGATCGAGGAGACCGAAGGTCGGCGGGCGTTCGTCGTCGGGAAGACGACGCAAGGCGCGCGTGGCGAGGTCGAGTTCCCACGTCCCCCGTTGTTCGAGGGGACGTTTCCACGAAAACAACGCGCGCTTCCCGTCGTCGGTGACGCGGACGTCCTGCGGCTCGGCGCCGAAGTAATCCTCGCCGTACATGATCAGATCGAGCGAGGGGGCCGCGGTCGGATCCGCGAGCGCCGCCCGAAGGGACGCCTCCAAGGCGAGCGCCTTGACCGGGCGCGTTTCGGCGTACGGCTCCTGCGCGCCGCACCCCCACGCGAGACACGCGACGAAGGCGACGACGCGCACGCCGGACGGGGTCACGTGCGGGCGACTCCGACGCGCGCGGGCATGCCGACGGCGACGAGCGTCGCCGCCATCGCGCCTTCGACGAGGGCGACGGGCACGTGGGCGAGCCAGAACCCGTCCCACCCGATCGCGGCGGGCGACGATCCGGACAGCGCGAGTTCGAGACCGCAGGCCGCGACACCGACCGCCGTCCCCGCCGCCGCGGCGGTGGCGGTGCGCCACAGGCCTCCGCCCGAAACCAAGGCTCCCGCGACGAGCACGGGCAGGAGCGCGATATTCAGGAGATTGGCTCCGAGCGCCATGAGACCGCCGTCACCCCACGACGCCTGAGCCACGACCACGGCGATCATCACCCGCAGCGCGGGCACGACCCCGAACGTCGCCGCGAGCACGCCGCCTCCGAGGAGGTGGGCCGAGCCGCCGTACGGCAACGGAACGTCGATCGCCTGCGCCCCCAACGTGAACGCGACGGCCGCGGCGGTGACGCCGGGACTCATTTTCGACGCGCGAAATGCGGGAACGACGGCGGGAAGAGCGAGCGCCGCGGCGGTCGCGGCCACCGCGGGGGTGACGTGGGTATCGAGAAGGTGCATGAAAGTCTCGGCGGGACACCCGTCGGAACGGACGGTCGTCGCGCGACACGTTACCCCGACCGACGCCCGAGGCGAAGAGGCGGGACGGCGTTAGAACGGGGCGTGGACGCCGTCACCGATCCCGTCATCGCCTTCCGCTCGCTTTGGGCGGCCGCCCGCGAGGGCGTTCCCGAAACCGTCGGCGACGCGGTCGCCTTGGCCACCTCCGACGCCGCGGGAGCCCCGTCCGTCCGCATCGTGCTGTTGCGCGGCTGCGACGCGTCGGGATTCGTGTTCTTCACGAACACCGAGAGTCGGAAGGGCCGTGAAGCCCTCGACGGCCGACGCGCGGCGCTCTGCTTCCACTGGCCGCATACGAAGGTGCAGGTGCGCGTCGAAGGTCGCGTGGAGCCGGTGACTCCCGCCGAGGCGGACGCGTACTTCGCGTCGCGCGCGCGGGACTCCCAGATCGGAGCTTGGGCGAGCGACCAAAGTCGCCCCCTCGCGTCCCGCTTCGCGCTGCTGCGGAAATTTGTCGACTTTCGTCGACGCTTCTCCGGGGCGCCGGTCCCGCGTCCGCCCCACTGGTCGGGGTTCCGCGTCGCGCCGACGTCGGTCGAGATCTGGTTCGATCGCCCCCACCGCCTCCACGACCGTCATCTCTTCGAGAAAACGGACGCGGGGTGGCGGCGCACGCTCCTCAATCCCTGATCAGACGAACCGCGGCAGGTGCTCGCGCCAGAACGGCCAATCGTGGCCGAAGACGCCGGGCCAGATTTCTCCGATCGCCGGGACGCCCTTGTCGGAGAAGATCGAAATCAGACGTCGACTTTCGTCAACCAACGAATCGTGCTCGCCCGTGGCGATCACCCATTCGACGCGGGAGAGTTTCGCGGCCCACTCGGCGTCCATGTTCGGGATGAACGCTTCCGGCGAGTGGTAGTAGCAGAGGTCGTTCCAGAACGGATCGCCGTCGAGCAGGCGATGCACGTCGAAAAGACCGGAAAACGCGATGCAGCGATCGACGAGATCGGGATGACGCGCGGCGACGTTCACGGCGTGATAGCCGCCCATCGAAGCGCCGTAGACCGTGAGTCGGCCGGCGGGTGCCATCGCGCGTACGAACGGAAGAAACTCGTCGGCGAGGAACGCGTCCCACAGATCGTGACGACGCAGACGCTCGGCGGCGTGCAGATCCTTCCGTTGCCACGAATCGCGATTGATGCTCTCGACGCAGACGGCCTGTACGGCTCCCGCGGCGATCTTCGGCATGAGCGCGTCGACGAGACCGCGGTCTTCGTTCTCGAGATGATTGCCTCCCGATGTCGGAAAAAGGACGATGGGAGCGCCGCAGGATCCGTACCAGGCGTACGCCACGTCGATACCGAGATGACGGGAGTAGAGCGTGCCCACGTGACGCATCGACGGCTCCTCGATCGGGACCGATTCCACGACCACCTCCGGGGCGTCGGCGACGGGCGCCGTCGCACCGAGAGGACCGGCCTCCGCTTCGATCACCGACGCGTTCGCGGCGACCGCGGCTTCGAGCATGTCGGCGATCGACGCCATGACGGCGGCGCGCTCGTCGCCGGCGACGGACGCGCCGCGACGCTTCGCCTTGCGGGGCTTCGGCGCGGGCTTTCCGACCTTCGATGCGCGGGACGGAGCCCCGGCGGTCGGCTTGGCCGGAGCCTTCGCCGTCTTCACCGTCGGCTTCGCGACGGGCTTGGTCGGCTTCGCCTTCGGGCCGCCGCTGCGGGCGGCCTTTTTGGCGGGACGGGCGGGCTTCGGCGTCGCCTTCACCGACTTGGATTTCACGGCGGCGGAGGCCTTCGCCTTCGGGGCGACGGTCTTGGACGACTTCTTCGACGGGCGGCGGCGCGTGGGCATGACGATCTCCGGGTTGATTCTCCCCGGCGCGGGTGACGCCGCAACCGCCGAAGGGTCACGAATCGGCGAGGAATGCACGCCACCGGGCCTCGGCCGCGGGGCCCGCCCGACGCCACCACGGCAGGAACGCGACGGCGGCGGTCGCGGCCCCGACGATCGCGACGCCCACGTAGGTCGTGCGCGCGTCGGGATGATCCCGTGCGAGAAGGACGCCGACCAGCGCGGCCGCGGTCCCCCACCCCCGCAGGTAGCCCAAGACCACGGACTTCCATTGCAGAGGGATCGGTTTCCCTTCGATGACCGCTCCGCCCCTGAAACTCCACGACGCGCGCGTCACCCAAAGGGAGTCGCGGGGAACGAGCGGAATCGCCATGACGTGGAAAAACCGCGTTCGGACCGCGCCGAGTCCCTCGACCGCGTCCGTTTCGCCGAACCACCATGTGCCGAAGGCGACGAGCCCCATGGCGGGAGGGTAACCGTTCGCACGGAAGAAGCCCCCTTCCCCTAGAATCCGCGGCACCATGCCGCGCATCGTCACGGTCCTTCTCGCCCTCGCCTTCACCCTCGCCGCGCAGGAGGCTCCCCTGCGTTGGGTCGACGGGCGCGCCACCCTCCGCACCACCCTCAAGGCGGGCGAGAAGGTGTACGAGTGCAACCTCGTGGTCGACCTCGGGGCACCCGGTGGTCTCGCCCTTCACAAGAACGCGGCGGGGACCCTTCGCTCCGAGACCGCCACGGTGGTCGCCGGGGAACTGACCCTCGACGGCGTCGCCGTGGGGGGCGGCGACGACGAATGGTTGGAGGCCTTCACCGCACGGTGGTCGGAGGAACTCCGCGAAGTCCCGGCGGCGGGTTTCATCGGATTGGACGGATTGCTCTCGGATCCGGCGCGTCCGATCCTCGTGATCGACGGCCCGCGAGCCCGCCTCAAGATCACCGACCGCGCCGCGTGGCCGGAGCCCGCCCCGGCGGGGGCCTCGGAGTTCCGCATCCTGCGCGACGAGCAGAGACTGCGCTTCATCGCGTCCACGGGTCGCGACGGCGAAGCGTCGCTCGCGGTCGTCATGAAGGAGCGGGAAAACACCGTCCCCCGCACCGTCGACGGCGCCGACGGCCAAACGGCGTCGCGCAACTGGCGCCTCGGCACCGCCTCCCTCGCCTCGCTGGCGCCTTGGCATCCGGGGAACGCGGCGCGACTCGGCGGCCAAGTCTTCGCCCAAGGCACGTGGTGGATCGACGTCGAACAGCGCCGCGCCATGCTCCTTCCGACTCCGGGAGCCTCGGTGGCCGGAGACGAAGTCGCCTACGCGGAAGCCCTTTGGAAGGGCGACGACGCACTCCCCGACTTCTTCAAGAAACACAAGGAAAGCCGTTGGACCGAAGCCGCGGCGCAACGCCTCATGATCGACGCGCTGCGCGAGACGCCGCCCGACGCCGGCGCGGCCGCCGACTTCGCGGTGGCTTGGCTCGGCGCGACCCCGGCGGGACGCCGCGCATCGACGGCCGCGAAACTGCTCGAACGCCTTCCGCCGCTGCCCGAATTCGACCCGTTCCGCGAAGACGTCATCGGACTCACGCTGAAGGACGCCCGCGCCGACCTCGACGGCACGGCCCAGGCGAAGTTGCGCTACGAACGCGCGGAAATCCTGAGATCCCGCGGCGATCTCACGGGCGCTTTCCGGGATCTCCTCTCCGCGTCCTTCGGCATGCCGCACGATGGGCGTCCGCAACTCGCGCTCGCTCGGCTTCACGAAACGCGCGGCGAGTTCGACCGCGCGCGCGCACGCTACCTCCGTGCCGTCATGGATGCGGAACGCACCGCGATCGACGCGTGGGTCGCCTTGGCCGCCTTCGACAAGAGCCGCGGCGGCGATCCCGCCACCTTCACGCGACGGGCGGCGGACGACCTCGAGGGCCGCATCCCGGAATTCCACCCGCTCCCGCCCGACGCTCCGGCGTCGCGCCCGGCGCGCCGTCCGCGCGGGATCCTCGTCGAGATCTTCACGGGAGCGCAGTGCCCGCCGTGCGCCGCCGCCGACTTGGCGGTCGACGGCCTCGACGAAGCGTGGCCCGAGACCGACGTCGTCGCCTTGGCGTGGCACCTGCCGATTCCGGCCCCCGAACCGATGGTCGCACCGTGCGCCGACGCGCGCGCGGAACGCTACGGCGTGCGTGGCACGCCCACGATCGTCGTCGGCGGGAATCATGCGTTCTCCGGAGGCGGAAAGCCGGATCAAGCGCAAACCGTCTTCGACAAACTGCTCGGCGAATACCGCGAAGCGGAAGCCGAGCGCCACGACGCGCGCATCGTCGGCGCCGCGCGCCGCGACGGTGATGCCGTCGCCATCGAACTGAAGATCGACGGAGTCGCCGACGGCCTCGTGTTCCACGCCGCGCTCGTCGAAAAGGTGATCGCCTTCCCCGGCCGCAACGCGATCGTGTTCCATCGTCAGGTCGCGCGCGCCCACATGTCGGGGCGCGGGAAAGGCGGCGCCTTCGACGGTTCGTGGTCGCTCAAGAGCGTCGCGTCCGATCTCGACGCGCGCGTGTCGGAGATCGAAGAGCGCGGACCGTTCAAGATTCGTCCCGTCACTCCGAACCCCGATCTCCTTTCGGTGGTCGCTTGGGCGGAGAACGCCGCGGGGGTCGTCGTCGACGCGGTCGAACTCCCGATCGGAGTCGTGAAGCGCCCATGACCCGTCCGTCGGACACGCTCGCCGCGGCGCTCGCCCCGGTCGCCGCCGAAGCACGCCGTCTCGCCCGACGTCGTCTGCGCAACGCGGTCACCGTGACCGTCGCCCGCAAGCTCGCGGCGCCCGCGGTATTCGGCGGACTCCTGTGGGTCACGTTCGGCGCGGGTCCCGGCCCGACTCCGATCCCCGCGTGGGTGTTGCCGATCGTCATCGCGCTCCTTCCCGTCGCGCTCGGTGCGGCGGCGGCGTCCCGAATCGGCACACCGACGCTCTACGGTGCGGCACGCGCCCTCGACGCCCGCGCGGGTTCGCACGATCTCGCATCGACGGCGGTGGAATTCGCCGACGAAACCGACGGCTTCCGCGCTTTGGCCGTGGAAGACGGACTCGCGCGCCTGCGCGCGCACGTCGCCCTCGAACGCGAGACACCGCTCGAACCGTTCCCGTGGACGCGTTGGGCGGGCGCCGTCGCGTTCTCCGCGTTGCTCGCGTGGCTCCCTCCGCTCGGCGGACGCGACGTGCCGACCTCGACGCCTCCGGAAGCCGACGGAAAGAACGACGCCGCACGGACGACGCCGACGTCGGCCTCGCGTCCCGCCGCACCGCGTCCGACGCCCGCCTCGAAGCCCGCGGATGCGGGCAAAGAATCACGCGCGATGGCCTCCGTGAAAAAAGCGGGGGGCGAAGGGGGTGCGGGCGCGGGGGCATCGGGTGCGGGCGGAGGTTCGAAGGGCGACGAAGCCGCGGGCGCCGGAAAAGCGGGCACGACCGCGAAGGCGTCGAAGGCCGCGTCCGCCGCGGGTGCGGGCGGAAGCGGAGCGACGGGCGGCGCGGGCGGTGAATCGCCGCCGAAGGCCGAACCCAAGCGCACGCCGAAGGCACCGCCGAAGCCGCAACCCGAAGCCGCGAAGAAGCCCGAAGACGACGGCGGTGCGTCGGGCGGCGCCGCGCGCGCCGGAGGTCGCGCCGCACCGTCGGCCGAACGTCCACGCGAAGGCGAGACGCCGGATCGACCGGGCGGCGACGACGACGCTCCCGACGAAGACGTCGACGACGACAAGGAAAAGAGTGAACAACGCGGCGGCGTCTCTCCGCTGCGCAAGGATCGTCCCACCCCACCGGCGCGCGAGCTCTCGATCTCGGGAGACGGTCCGCCGAACGACGGACGCGGCGGTCCCACCCCGCCGAAAAAATCCCGCGGAACCGCGGCCCTCACGCTCGGCGTGCCGCTCCCGGACGCGGTGCGCGGGCGACCGAACCCCGGCACCGCGAAGACCAGCATCGGCCCGACGGCCCCCCGCACCGAACCCGGCACCCCCGGTCCCGCGGAAGCCGCGGGCACCGTCCCCGCACCGACCCCGCAATCCGCCTTGAAGCCCCTCGGCTCGCTCGCCGACGCCGTCAAGCGTCATCTCGACTCCCTCCGCGCGCTTCCGCAAAAAGGACAACCATGACTTCCGCCTCGGACGCCCGTACCGCCGCCACGCAGTTCCGCGAGTCCTACGCACGCATCAAGGATGCCGTGCAATCGGTGATCGTCGGACAGGATGAAACGCTCCACGGCACGCTGACGGCCCTCTTCGCGGGCGGCCACGCGCTCCTCGAAGGCGTCCCCGGGATCGGCAAGACGGCGCTCGTCAAGGCGCTCGGATCCGCGCTCGATCTGTCGATGTCGCGCATCCAGTTCACGCCCGACCTCATGCCGACCGACGTGGTCGGCACGATGGTGCTCGACGACGAAGGCGGACGCCGAACGCTCCGCCATCAAAAAGGACCGATCCACGCGAATCTCGTGCTCGCCGACGAAATCAATCGCGCGACGCCGAAGACGCAGGCCGCACTTCTCGAAGCGATGCAGGAACTGCAGGTGACGACGGGCGGTGAAACGCGTCCGCTGCCGAAGCCGTTCGCCGTGCTCGCGACCCAGAATCCCGTCGAACAGGAAGGCACGTATCCGTTGCCCGAAGCGCAGCTCGATCGCTTCCTCTTCAAGCTCGTCGTCGGATACCCGCGCGAAGAGGAATACGACGCCATCCTGAATCGCACGACGGGCACGGCGCTTCCGACGGTGCCGAAGGTCGCCGACATCGCGACGCTTCTCGCGATGCGCGACACGGTCCGCGAAATCCCCGTTCCGGACGCCGCGCGCAAGGCGGCCATCCGTCTCGTGATGGCGACGCAACCGGGCAGCCCGTACGCCGGCCCGCTCGTCAATCGTCACGTCGCGCTCGGCGCTTCGCCGCGCGGCGCCCAAGCGCTCGTCCTCGCCGCGAAGGTCACGGCGTTGCGCGACGGCCGCCACGCGGCGTCGACGGACGACGTGCTCGCATGGGCGAAGCCCGCCCTGCGGCACCGCGTCCTTCTCCGCTTCTCGGCCGCCGCCGAAGGCGTTACTCCCGACGTCGCCGTCGAAGAAGCGATCGCTTCCGTCTCCGCGCTCCGCTGACTTTCGTGGACACCGTCGCCGACACGTTTCCGCCCGCGTTCCTCGCGGCCCTCGACCAACTCCGCCTGCGCGCCCGCTCGGTGCCCGCGGGCGGACGCTTCGCGTCCCAGCGTGCGCGATCCAAAGGCGCGGGCATCGAATTCGCGGACGTCCGCCCCTACGTTCCCGGTGACGACCTCCGTGCGCTCGACGGCGCCGCGTGGCTGCGACTCGACCGTCTGTTCACGCGTCTCTTCGTTCAGGAAGAAGACCTCCCCGTCCACATCCTCGTCGATCGCTCGTCGAGTCTCGGACTCGTGGCCGCCGAAGACGGCATGACCAAGCGTCGCGCCGCGCTGCAGGTGGCGGCGGCGCTCGCGTGGATTTCGTTGAAGCGGCTCGACCGCGTCACGGTGCGCGGGTTTTCGGGAGGCGTGGCGGCGCCGTTGCCGTCGGTGAACGGACCGTCGGCGTTTCCGCGACTGCTCGATCAACTGGTCGCGCTCCCCGACGGTGGAGAAACGGACGTACGCGGCGCGTGCGCGGATCTCGCGGCACGCGGCGGACGCCGCGGACTCTGCATCCTCGTCTCGGACTTCCTCGATCCGCGCGGGATCGACGCCGTCGCCGACGGTCTCGCGCTGTTGAAGCACAAGACCGCCCTGATCCGACTCGTACGTCCCGGTGAAGAGCGACCGGACCTTCGCGGGGACCTCGACCTCGAAGACGTCGAAAGCGGCGCACGGCTCGGCGTCGACGCCGACCCGGGATTCGCCGACCGCTACGAAGCGGCGTGGCGCGCGTACGGAGACGGGCTCGCGACCGTCGCTGCCCGTTACGGCGCGGTGCTGCACACCGTGAACCTCGGGACCCCCGTCCCCGAATCGCTCGCAGGGCTCTTCGCCCACGGAGCCTTCCCCGGATGAACTGGCTCGGTCTTTCACCCGCGGCTCTCGCGTTCGGTTTCGGCGGCGCCGTTGTCGGACTCGGTCTCCTCCACCTGTTGCGCGTCCGCCCGCGGCGGGTGAAGGTGGAATCGCTCCTGTTCGCGCGCGCCGCCGCGCCGACTCCGAAGCCTGTCGCTCTCTTCGGACGTCCCGCACGTTGGTGGGCCTTCCTCCTCGGCGCGTTGATTCTCGCGTTGATCGTCGCGGGCGCCGGCGACCCTCTCGTCGTGGGCGACGGCCCGTCGCGTCTCATCCTCGACGCAGGCGCGGGCGAAGCGGCGAACACGCTCGCCGAAGCCGGAGTCGGGCCGCGCGGCGGTAGGCTCGCCGTACCGGGCGGCCTCGGAGCCCGCGGACGCGACCTCGTCCTCGCGACGTCGCGCCCCGGCGATCCCGACTCTCCCCTCCTCGCGACGAACGCGTCGAATCCGCCCGTGACCCCGATCCCTTACGTCGTCGCGATCGCCGACGCCGTCCCGGAATCCGTCGTCATGATCGCGACCGCGGAATCGACGGGAACGGATGCCGCGGCGGTGAAGGTCGTCGCGGCTCCGCGCGACGCCGTGGTCGCGGGGCCCGCGTTGCTGATCGACCCGGGTGTCGATCCTGCGGAACGCCGTGCGGTTCCCACGTCGGATTGTCCGCTGCCTCTCGCGCTCCGCGACCGTCGAGGGAAGAACCTCACGGCCCTCGCACCGCTTCCGAAGGATGCCGTCGCTTGGGTGATCGACGCGTCGACGGGTGCCCCGCTCGTCGCCTCGTGGAACACTCCCGAAGGCGCGCGCGTCGCCTGCGTCGCCTGGCTCCTCGCGCCGCTCGGACATCGCGACGTTCCGATTCTCGTCGCGGGAGCGCTGCGTCTCCTCGCGGGCGCCGAGATTCCGACCACCGCCGTCGCGGGCGTTCCTTTCGCGCTGCCCGCGCTGCCGGGCGCGACACTTGCGTGCGTCGGTCCGGATTCCTTCGCGGCCGCCACGGCGGAAGGTCGCCGTCTCGCCACCTTCATGAAGGCGGGAACCTACACGCTCGAAGGATGGTTCGGCCGACGGACGCTCACCGTCTCCGCGGCACCGTCCTCCGCGCCGAATCCCCCGCCCGAACGCCTTCCCGATCCGTGGAGATTGGGAACCGCACTGCTCGTCGTCGCCGTCGCCGTCGCCGGGCTCGAAGCCTGGTGGCATCACCGCGGGAGAACTCCGTGAGTTTCGCTCATCCCGCCGCGCTGCTGCTCCTCGTCACGATCGTCCCCGTCGTGCTCGCTCATCGTCGATCGAAAGCGTCGACGTCGCCCGGGCGACGGCGCGTCGCGACGCTTCTCACGTGCGGGGCGATCGTCGCGCTGACGTTCGCAGCCGCGGATCCGCGGATCGTCGGCACACCGTCCGTGGCGCGCACGGTGATCGTGGCGGGAGCGGCGGATGCCTCCGTCGCCGACACGGTGGCGGCGTGGCGCGACGCGACTCCGTGGTCGGATCCGTGGCGCGTCCTCCGTGCGGGCGCCGTACCCACGGTCGGGCCCCTCACCGTTTCGGAGATTCCCGCGTCGAGCGGTGAACCGGATCTGTCGCGCGCGATCCTCGCCGCGGTCGCCCGTGCGCCTGCGGACGGTCCCCTCGAGATCGCCGTGCTCGGAGAGTCGGGCGACACCGGAGCGCCGTTGGCGCCGCTCGCCGAACTCCTCGGGCGGCGTGGCGCACGTCTGCACGTCCGCACGCGTCCTCCCGTCAAGAGCGACGCGATCCTCGCGGTCGATGCTCCCGGACACGTCCGCATCGCCGAGCCCTTCGACTGCTTGGTCCGCGTCCGGCTCGCGTCCGCCGCCACGGTGCGCCTCGTCGTCAAAGAAGGCGACCGGGAAGTCGGAGCGGCGACCCACGCGGCGCCGCAAGGCACCACCACCCTTCCGGTGACCGTCCGCCCGCAAGGCCGTGGGGCGGTCGTCTTCGACGTCGTCGCTTCCGTGAACGACGCGTCGTCTCCCGCGCTCGCGGAGCGCCTCGGCGTTCTCGTCGACGGCACGATCGACGTCGCCCTCGCATCGGGCGCGGACGCGGCGCACGACGCGCTCGCGGCGACGCTCGGCCCCGGCTTTTCGGTCCGCACGCTCGACCTCGCGACTCCTCCGACCCGTCGCCCGGACGTCGTGATCCTCGACGACGTGCCCGCGCGCAGTCCGTCGGCGGCGGTCGTCGACGCCGTGCGCTCCGCGGTCGTCGACGGCGGCACCGGACTCCTCGTCTCCGGCGCGAACGCGAGTTTCGGTCCGGGTGGTTACGCCGACACGCCGCTCGGCGACCTCCTACCCGTGACGTTCCCGCAGGAAGAAGAGCGGCGCGATCCGTCCGTCGGGCTCGTGATCGTCATCGACACGTCCGGATCCATGTCGGGTACGCGCATCGATCTCGCGAAGGAAGTGGCGCGACTCGCGATCAAGCGCCTTCTCCCCCACGACAAAGTCGGCATGGTCGAGTTCTACGGATCGCGACGTTGGGCGGCACCGCTTCAGACCGCCGCCAACGCCATCGAAATCCAACGCGCGCTCAATCGCCTGCAGGCGGGCGGCGGCACCATCATCTACGAAGCCCTCGAGGAGTCCTACTACGCGCTTCTCGAAGCCCGCACGCGCTTCCGACACGCCCTTGTGATCACCGACGGCGGCGTCGAATCGGGCCCCTTCGAAGCGCTCGCGCGCCGCATGGCGGACAGCGGCATCCTCGTTCACACGGTGCTCGTCGGCCCGGGAGGCAACTCTCCGTTCCTTCAAGACCTCTCACGATGGGGACGCGGACGCTTCTACGCCTGTCCGAATCGCCATCGGCTCCCCGACCTGTCGTTCCGCGAACCCCAAGCCTCTCCGCGTCCCGCCGTCGAATCCGGCGCTCTGCCCGTCGTGCGCTCGACCGCGTCGGAGACCACCGCGGCGATCGGCGACGCTTCGGTTTCCATCGCGCTCTCGGGTGCGGCCACCCTGCGACCGGGCGCGGATCTCCTTTTGGCGGTCAAGAGTGAACGTCCACTATTGGCATCATGGGACCAGGGCCGCGGACGCGCGGCGGCGCTCGCGACCGAACTCCTCGGCCCCGGGGTCGCTCCGTGGCGCGCCGACCCCACCCATCCGACGCTCTTGATCGATCTCGTCCGTGCCCTTTCGCGCGGCACGACCGCGGAAGCTGCGACGCTTCGCGTCACGCCCCGTCGCGGTTCCGTGTGGATCGAGGCGGACGGTTTCACGGCGGCCCCCCGCATCGACGCCGGTGCTTTTTCCGAGCGCGCCGTCCCGCGCGGCGACGGCGGTTTCATCGCCGCGATTCCGGCATCGGAAACGCCCGTCGTCGTCGAAGCCCGCGACGGCGACACGACCGCCCGCGCGGTCGCGCTTCGCCCGAATCCCCGCGACGGGCGTCTCGACGATGCGGGTCCCGCGTTGTCCGCGCTCGCGACGCTGACGGGCGGCACCACCGACGGACCACTCCCGACCACCATGCCCGCCCCCGACGCCCCGCGTTCCCGCCGCACTCCCGCGGCCCTCCTCGGCATGACCTTGTTCCTCCTCGCCCTCCTCGTCCGCCGATGGCCCGAGCGCATCCGCACGGCGCTGCCCCTCGTGGCGATCTGGCTCGCGATCGGCGGCGACCTCGTCGCGCAGACGCCGACGTCGAAACCGGATCCGGTCGTTCTCGCCCTCGACCGCGGCGCGCTCACCTCCGATCAGCGCCTCGCGTCCCTCACCGACGACGTCGCGCGCCTCGCGTACTTCGACGCGATGGGCGAGGTCGAACCCGCCCGCACGCTCGCCGAAAACCTCCTCGCCCGGACCGACCTCGACGACGCCGTCCGCTTCGACGTCGAACTACGACTGGCCTTGCTCGACGGAGCGAAGGCGACTCCGCGCGCTACGGCGCGTCTCGCGGGTCTCGACGCCGCGGGCGCCCCGGCGATCCTCCGCCGCGCCCTCGCGGTCGAGCGCACGGGAGACCCGCGCGCGGCCGCCGACGCATGGGAAAAGGCCGCCGGAGAACTTCCACTCGCGCGCGATCGACGTTTCGCGTGGGCGCGCTTCCTGACGTCGATGCGACGCGCGGGCGCCCTCGGAGACGTTCGGGACCGCCTCGCCCCGAAGGCGACGGACGACGTTCACGCGCGCCGCACGATGCTGCAGGCGCTGCGGGAAACGGGAGCCGCGGACGCGGCGCTCGCCCTCGCGACGTCCGGCGACGGCGCGCTGTCCGACGAAGCGTTGGCGGTCGCGGTGGAAACCGGCCGCGCGGATCTCGCGATCGCGACGGCACGTACGCTCCTCGAGAAGACGCCGAAGGATCTCGCCACGCGAACGCTCCTCGCGCGCACCTTGGCGGAACAACAGGATCGCGCGGCGGCGGATCGCGTCCTCGGCGAAGGTATCCCGATCGCGACCGACAACGGCACGCTGCTGTTCCTCTTCGCGCGCGCGGATGAATGGAAACTCGAGAGGTCCCGCGACGACGCGTTGAAGGCGCTCCGTGCCCGCGGCCCCGAAGGCACCCTCGAAGCGGCGTTGGCGGAAAGCCGCACGCTTCTCGAAGCGGGCAAGATCGACGCCGCGAAAAGCCCCCTCGTCGCGATGGTGACGGAAGTGAAGGACGCTCCTTCGCGGGCGCGCCTCGCGGAAGCTTTCGAAGCGGTGGGTTCGAACACCGAAGCGATCGCGCTGTGGCGCGAAGCGTGGGACGCCACCAAAGCCGAAGACGCCGGAACCCGCCTCGCGACACTCCTCGAAGCGACGGGAAAACCCGAAGACGCCGAGGCGGCCGTCGCCCTTTGGAAGACGCTGTGGCAGCGGGCGGGATCCGCCGCGCGTCGCACACAGGCTCAGGAACGCGTGCTCGACGGCGCGGCCCGCAACGGAACGCTCGCCGACATCGCCCTCGAACTCGAAGACGCGCTCGCGGCCGACGCGACGCCCGATCGCGACATGGTGCTCGACGCCCTGCTCGCGCTCTACGCGCGCGCGAAGGATTCGGCGGGCGGATTGGCCGCGATCGCCACGTGGGAAGCCCGCACCGGAAAGCGCGTGGACGCCCTCGAACGTCGCGCGATGCTCCACCAGTTGTGCGACGAACCCGTCGCCCACGAGAAAGTCCTCAAGGAACTGATCGCCGTCGATCCGGCGCGCGAAATCGAATGGCGGCGCATGATCGCGCTGTCGTTGCTCGATCGCGGCCGCGCCGTGATGGCCCGCGCCGCCGTGACCGATCTTCTCGAGCGCCCCGATCGCACGGAAGAAACGGACGAATTCGCGGCGGGCATCCTGCGGTTCATCGGTCGCCCCGAAGAGGCGGCCGCGGCCTACGTCTCCGGGCTTCGCCTCCACCCCGATCGGATCGAAACCTTGCTCCTTCTCGCCGATGCGTGGAAGGCGTCGGGATCCACCGAGCGCGGCATCGTCCTCTTCAAGGACATCCTCGCGTTCGACGGACCGGACGACCTCCTCGTGCTCGCGGCGGACGGGCTTCTCAACCTCGAAGCGGATTCGAAGGCGCTGCAGGCCGCGACGCGCGCGGTGCAGCGACGCATCGCGACCTATCCCGGACGCGTCCATCTGCTGCGTGTTCTCCAAGACCTCTTCGAAGCGTTGAAGGACGATGCCGCCCGCCTCAAGGCACTCGAGGAAACGGTCGTGGTCGCGGGCGACCAACGGCCCGCCTTCGTCCGCGAGCTGGCGGAAGAGAGACTGCGGGCCAACGATCGTCGGGGCGGCGCGGACGTCGCTCGCGAGTTCCTGATGCTCGGAGTGGAAGCGCCTCCGGCGCTCTTCCTGACGTTGGGCGAAGCGCTTTTGAAGGACGGCGACCGCCGCGGCGCGGAAGCCGCCTTCGCGAAGACGGCCATCGGACTCGACGGCGCGGCGAACGAGGCGAAGATCGCGAAGCTCTACGAAGATGCGGGGGCGTGGAGCGACGCGGAACGCGTCCGCCGTCGGCAACTTCTGCGCGCGCCCGACGACGTCGACGCGGCGTTGGCGCTCGCGAAGACGTTGGAGAAGCAGAAGCGCTTCGACGTCGCGGCGCCGCTCTACGTGTCCGTGTGTCTCCGTCGTCTCGAAAAGGAGACGACCGTCGCGGAGGAATCGGCCGCCTCGGGCGTAGCGGCGGGCAGCGCGCGGGCGATTTCCATCGTCGGACGGTCGCTCCGGGAAGGGGCCGCGACGGACGAGATCCTCGCCGCCGTCCTGCGCATGAAACCCGATGCCGCGACCGTCGCACCGATCATCGACCCGCTCGAAGCCGCGACGCGACGCGGGACTCCGGCCGCGAAGAACGCCGCGTTGCGTCGCCTCGCAACGTTCCTGCACGGCCTCGGTACTCCGGAGGCCACCGGACGGCTCCGTGCGCGTGAAGACGCCATGCTCGCGGACTGCGCGAAGAACGCCGCGACCGGGTCGCGTCCGTCGCAGGACACCGCGCTCATTCGCGCCGTCGGCGAAAGCCGTCTCGCGCACGGCGATCTCGAAGGCGCGTTCGCGGCGGCCGCGATTCTCAATCCCGCCGCCTTCGATCGTTTCGCGTTCCGTCTGAATCTGATCGCCGGAAAAGATGCCGACGCCGAAGCGATGCTCGCGCGCGCGACGGACGCCGACCTCGCGTGGGGCGTGGGACTCCTCGCGGCTCTCAAAGGACCGGAGATCGCCCGCGTGCGGCTCGCCGACCTCCGCGACGCCGCGGTGCGTCGTCCGATCGCCCTCGCCGACGACTACGTGACTCTCGCGTCCGGGCTCGACCCCACGTTCGATCGGCGGGCCTTCGAGGAGGCGGGGCTCAAGACGCTGATCGCCGAATGGAAGCCGGGTGTCGCGTCGCTCCAACTCCTGACGTACATGGAATCCCGTCCCGATCTTCCGACCGCGTTGAAGGCGAGCGCCCTCAAGCTCGTCGCGCAGGACGGGTCGACCGTGGCACGTTCGACGACGACGCGACTCGTCGCCGCGGGGCGCGGGATTCTGCCCGATGCCGACTTGGGCCCCGTCGTCGAAAAACTCGTCAAGGAAGCGACGTCTCCCTACCTCGCCGCGGACCGCTTGAAGGACGTCGGGTTGGTCGACGCCGCACGTCGTGAATCGCTCCTCGACGAGACGCTCAGAAAGTTCCGCAACAACGACGCGAACCAGATCCCCCTCGCGCTGCTCTCCGAATCGCGGCGGCCGCTGCCGAAGGAGATCCTTGGAAAACTCGTCGACGCCTTCGATCCGAAGGCCATCGACATGGGCGACGTCGCCATCCTCAAGCGACTCGGGAAGGCCCCCCATCTTCCGGAAGACGTCCGGACGAAACTCATGGCGCGCATCCTCGAAGCCCGCCGCGACGACCCGATGCTCGTGCTCGCGATGGCGCAGCTCGTTCCCGACGCCGCGGAGCGCGAGCGGCTCGCGAAGGCCGCGATGGACGGAGCGATCCGCAAGGGCGACGTGAACGGCATCGTCGTCGTCGGCACGACGGCGCTCGGCCTCGTCGGCAAGGACACGCTCGAGGGCTACGCGGCGCTTCCCGCGGATGCGACGGCCGGAACGGCGTTGGCGAAGGGACTCGCTCAAGGGAGACTCGGCGACACCGACGCCTTCGCGGCGGCGCTGTCCGCGGCGGCCCGTTCGCGGCCCGACGACGTGGGCCTCCTGCGGCAAGCCGTCGAAGCCTTGAAGACGCGCGGCCGTCCCGCGGATGCCGCGGCCCTGCTCGTGAACTATCTCGAGAACGGTTCGAAGGCGTTCCCGTACTGGATCGGCGAAGCCGCCACTCTGCTCGTCGACATCGGACGTCCCGACGACGCCGCCGCCGCGCTGCGCCGCCCGATGGAAGGCTACTTCGTCACGACCCTCGAAACGCTCCGCCTGAAGATCGCCGTCCTCACGTCGAATCCGGAGATTCGCGACGAAATGATCCGCGAAGCCATCGCCGCGATCGCACCGTCTTCGTCGGGCATCCGCTTCGTGACGCGGACGACGGGTCGCGCACCGACTTTGGCGGACGCCCTGCGCCCGCTCGCGCCGCGCCGACCGCTGCCCGTAGACCGCGACGACGCTCTCGGCTTGGGCGACGGATCCGCTCTCGGATTCGTCGTCGACGGCGATACGTCGGCGCAACGGATCCTCGCCGCGCTGCCGGTCGAATCCCGCGCCGATCGCGTCGATCTGCTCAAGGCGATCGTCATCGCCGCACGCCGCGAAGGACGCCTCGACGCGATCGTACGTGCGACCACGGACGGGCTTCGATCCGCACCCGCCGACACGTCGCGCCTCGCCCTGCTCGTCTACGCGAAGATCGCGGGTGCGACCGTGGAAGGCGATCCGATGGATGCGTGGGCGCGGCGCCTTCTGACGGCGACGGTCGCACCGCCGACGTTGCTCGACGCCGCCGAGGCGGCGATTGCGCTCGGTCGCCGCGATCTCACCTCGGCGCTCGTGAACCGCATCAACGCCGCTCGCGCGATGGCGGGCGGCGACGAAGAACTTCGGCGCCTCGTCCTGCTCGCCGCTCTCGCGCCCGGCAACTTGCCGTCGGCTCCGGAACTGCGGGGCGACTCCGAGTGGATCGGCGTCTCGAAGGAAGGCCCGACGCTCGCCGCCCTCGCCGCTTCGGGGCGCACACCGCGCGACGTCGTCGCCGCGTGGAAGCCCGCGTGGGAACGGCTGCGCAACGCCGCGTTCGTTTGGGAAGTCCGCAACTTCACGCTGCCTTGGGCCGGTTGGTGCCTGCGTGCCGGCGACACCGCGACGGCGAAGGAAGCGCTCACGATGTTCGACGACGAGGACGCGACGCCGCCCGCTTGGGCGTTCGCCGCCGCCATGCCGCCGCTCTCGGAGTGGTCGGATCCCGCGGCACCCGCCGACGTCGCCGCCTTCTTGTTGGGACGGATCCGCACCGAGGATGCTTCCCGTCGGAGCGATCTCATCCGACTCGCGATGGTGCTCGTCCGCCGCTTCGAAGCCGCGGGCCGCGCCGCCGAGGGCGAGGCCCTTCGTCGCGATCTCAAGAGCGTCGCCGACGGAGTTCGGCTGGGGACATTCACGCCGTGACGCGCGGCGGCCCGAAGGGCCGCCGACGCGCCGTCACAGCGAGAACTTGCGGTACTTCCACGCGGTCGACGCGGGCCCCTGCCCCGACGCCGTGCGCTCCTTTTCGATGCGATCCGCGTAGGCCGCGTAGTCGCCCTCGAAGAAGCGCGCGTGGCCTTCGCCGTCGAACGCGAGCACGTGGGTCGCGACGCGGTCGATGAAGTAGCGGTCGTGCGTGACGACGATCAACGAGCCGCCGAATCCGCCGATGGCGTCTTCGAGGACTCGAAGCGTGCCGAGGTCGAGGTCGTTCGTCGGTTCGTCGAGCAGGATGAGATTGCCGCCGGTGCGCAGGAGTTTCGCCAACTGCACGCGGTTGCGTTGACCGCCCGAAAGTTCGCCGACTTTCTGCTGCTGATCGAGACCGCGGAAGTTGAACTTCGATACGTAAGCGCGCCCGTTGACGACCTTCTTTCCGAACGGAAGAAGGTCGAGGCCGCCCGTGATCTCCTGATACACCGTCTTGTCCGCATCGAGCGAATCACGGCTTTGGTCGACGTAGCAAAGCTGAACGGTCGGCCCGACCACCACCTGACCCGCGTCGGGCGCGAGCTGTCCGGTGATCATGCGCAGGAGCGTCGTCTTGCCCGCACCGTTCGGTCCGATCACGCCGAGAACGGCGCCGGGCGGAAGCGAGAACGACAAGTCCTTGACGAGCGCTTTGTCGCCGAGCGACTTCGAGACGTTCTTGAATTCGAGAACCTTGTCGCCGAGGCGTCCGCTGCACGGGATGGACAATTCGATGGATTCGTCGGAAACCTCGCGCTGTTCCGCGACGAGTTTCTCGTAGTTGGCGATACGCGCCTTGTTCTTCGCGACGCGGGCGCGCGGTGACTGCCGGATCCACTCGAGTTCCTTGGCGAGCACCTTTTGACGGGCCGCGTCGGACTTCTCTTCGACTTCGAGGCGCTTCTGCTTCTGCTCGAGATACGACGAGTAGTTCCCCTCGTAGGGCGTCGCCTTGCCGCGCTCGATTTCGAGCATCCACTGCGCGACGTTGTCGAGGAAGTACCGATCGTGGGTCACGAGGATCACCGAACCCGGGTAATCCTTCAGGTGCTGCTCGAGCCACGCGATGGTTTCGGCGTCGAGGTGGTTGGTGGGCTCGTCGAGAAGGAGCATGTCGGGCCGACGCAGCAGCGTTTGGCACAACGCGACGCGGCGGCGTTCACCGCCCGAGATCTTGGTGACGTCGGCGTCGGGCGGCGGACAGCCGAGAGCGTGCATCGCGAGTTCGAGGCGGTGATCGAGTTCCCAGGCGTCGCGGGCTTCGATCTCGTCCAACGTGCGCTGCAACTGCTCGAGGGTCTTCTCCATCTCTTCGGGAGACAGATCCGTCGCGAGCTTCTCGTTCAGTTCGTCGTGGCGACGCAGAAGATCGCGGACCGGTTTGACCGCCTCTTCGACGTTTTCGATCACGGTCTTCGTCGGATCGAGGGTCGGCTCCTGCGGGACGTAGCCGACGGTCGCCCACTCCGCGAGATGAGCGTCACCGTCGAATCCCGTGTCGACGCCGCCCATGATGCGCAGGAGCGTCGACTTGCCGCTGCCGTTGTGCCCGATGACGCCGATCTTCGCGCCCTTGTAGAAGGAGAGCGTGATCCCCTTCAGAACTTCCTTGTGGTCGTGCTTGCGGACGAGGTCCCGCACGGAATAGATGATCTCGGCCATGACCCGAAACGGTAGCATCGGGCACGACGCCTCCGGAGACGACACATGGAAACCTGGATCGACGGCTACAACGTCGTCAAACGCAAAAAGATGGACGAACGCGTGTCCTTGGAACAGGCGCGCGAGCATCTGTTGCGTCGGGTCGGTGCGTTCGCCCGCGTGGTGGTGTGGTTCGACGCGAAGTCGAAGAAGGGATCGTCCACGGAATCACCGTCGGCGTCGGTGACGGTCAAGTACGTCACGGGAACGGCCGACGACGCGATCGTCGACGGCCTCCGCCGCCACAAGGATCCCCGGAGCGTCGTCGTGGTCACCGACGATCTCGGATTGGCCGTGCGGTGCCGTCAACTCGGGGCGGAGCACGTCGATGTCGACGCATGGTTCGCCAACCCCTCCGGCAAACATCGCTCCGTCGAATCCGAAGGCCCGTCGTCGAAGCCCAAGCCCACCAAGTCCGAGATCGACTGGGGGCTCGAGCAGTTCGGACACCTCGACGACGAGCGTCTCGACTAAAGGTTGCGGGAGATGAAGTCCCACATCGCCTTGTACACGGCGTAGCGGTGACCGGGCGTGCGCGGCGAGTGATCGCAGCCGGGCAGAAGCAGGAATTCGACCGGAACACCCGCCTGCTGCGCGACGTCGAGGAACTGGTAGGAGTGCTGCGGATGGACGTTGTCGTCCATGCTGCCGTGGATCAGCAGCAACTTGCCCGAGAGATTGCGGACACGGCTCATCGGGCTCGACTTCCCGTAGCCGCGTGCGTTGGTCTCCGACAGCCCCATGTAGCGCTCGGTGTAGATCGAGTCGTAGAGCATCCAGTCGGTGACCGGAGCGCCGGAGACGCCGCACTTGAACGCCTCGGAGTGGGTCATCGCGTAGAGCGTCATGTAACCGCCGTACGACCATCCGTGGATGCCGATGCGCGAACCGTCCACCCAAGGCTTCTGCTTCAGCCATTCGAGGGCGTCGAGTTGATCGGAGAGTTCCTGCTGCCCGAAATTCTTCCAGACGCCCCATGCGGCGCCCCATCCGCGTCCGGAAGCGGAGCGGTTGTCGCACGCCCAGACGACGTAGCCCTTCTGCGCGAGGAAATGCCAGAAGAGGAGATCGCGCGAGAACGCGTTGCGAATGCTCGGGATGCCCGGCCCGCCGTAGAGGAACAACATGACCGGGTACTTCTTCGACGGATCATGATCCGGAGGCAGGATCAACATGGTTTCCATGTTGAATCCGTCCTTCGTCGGCACCTGCTGAAAGGAGACGGCGCCCTTCTTGACTTTAGACCACATCGGCGAAGGGTTTGCGTCGATCACCTTCACGATGGCGCCGGAGGCGTCGCGCAGGTGTTGGCGCATCGGCGTGTGGATGTCCGACCAGTATTCGAGGAACCACTTGCCGTCCGGAGACCAGCGCACCTGCATGTGCTGGCCTTCCTCCTGCGTGAGTCGGACGAATCCCTTGCCGTCGAGGCCGACGCGGCACACGTCGAGATCGCGCAACGACCGCGCCTTGCACGAAAAATGCAGAGCGTCTCCCGAAGCGGCGAGACCGTGCACTTCGGTCACGTCGAAGTCGCCTTCCGTCACCGCGTTCATCGGCGCGCCGTCGGCGCCGTAGCGATACACGTGGCGCGTGCCGGTGCGATCCGACATCCAAAGGAACGAGCCGTCCTTCATCCACAACGGCATTTCCTGACGCTCGACCCACGCCTTGGTGGTTTCGCGCAGGACGGTGCGGCTCCCGCCCTCCTTGTCGTGGGCGACGAGTTCGAGCCACGTCTGACCACGGTCCTGCCACTGGGCGAACAAGCGTCCGTCGGGGCTCCAACCGACGTTCGAAATCAACGCCTCGGGATCGTCCTTCGGATTCTTGACCCACACGGTGGGGCCACCCGCCGCCGGAACGATGCCCAGTTTGGCGACCGGATTCGGATCACCGACCTTCGGGTACTTGGCGCTCACGGCCTCCTGATGCTTCGCGCGATGGTCGAGGAGCGTGAACAAAGGCACCTGCGTTTCGTCGAGTCGCAGGTAGCCGATCGAGATCGAGTCGGGAGCCCACCACCAGCCGCGCCAGTTGCCGCGTCCGTAGAGTTCCTCCTGATAGACCCAGTCGAGCTTGCCGTTGAAGATCGACGGGGACCCGTCGGTGGTCAATCGCACCTCGGTCCCGTCCGCCACCGACGTCGTCCAAAGATCGTTGGCGCGGACGAAGGCGACGCGCGAGGAGTCCGGCGAAAAACCGACCTCCTCCTCGGTGCCTTCGGTCTTGGTCAGGCGCACCCCCTTGCCGGTCCCCACGTCGACTGCCCACAGGTCGTCCTCGATCGTGATCGCGAACATCGACCCGCGGTCGTTCCATACGAAGGCCCCGCTCGCGAGGGCCGCCGACACCGCGGCGGCCGGTGCTCCGGCACCCGTCAGAGCCGCCGACACCTTGGAGGCGTCGAGGAGCGGTTTCGATTCGAACGTGGCGGGGTCGACCCGCAGGAGTTCGAGGGCCCCGCGACGGCGATCGATCCGGGTTTCCTGAAGCGACCCGTCCGGCAACCATTGCAGTTGGGTCGTCGGGTTGCCGACGATCGGCTTGCGGAGGGTCGGGTGGGCCAACATCTCGACGGACAAGGTTCCATCCCAGTCCTGCGCCGCGACGGCCGATGAGAGGATTGCCCAAAGGACGAGAACCTGCTTCAGTGCGCGCATGGAAACTCCGTCCCGACGGGCTGTTGGAGCCACCC
>JAFMJN010000096.1 GCA_017853435.1 Planctomycetota bacterium
CGTGCTCGCCCACTTCGAAGCGGACCCGACGAAGGTCGCGGCGATCCGCAACGACGTGAACCTGAACGAGAACTTCCTCCGCTCGATGGTCATTCGTTGCGGCGAGGATTTCCCCACGTTCCTGACCGCCGCCGACTACGAAGCGATGCGCCCGCGTCGTGAAGAGGAACCGGCCGCCGACGTCGTCAAGACCGACGTCATCGAGGAGGAAGTCTGATGGCTCCCAACGGATCCCGCGCCAAGGCGAAGGACAAGAAGAAGAGGCTCAAGAAACTCACCGAGCGCACTCCGTGCCGCTGGTGCAAGGGCCTCAAGACGTGCGAGGAAGGACTCGCGCGCATCGACTGGAAGAACGTCGACCAACTCCAGCGATTCGTGACGCCTCAGGGCAAGATCTTCTCGAGGAAGCGTTCGGGCAACTGCTCCCGTTCGCAGAGCCTCCTGAAGGCTGCGGTCAAGTACGCCCGGCAGATGGCCCTCATGCCCTACGTGGGCTGATCGGCACCAGGAGATTCCGATGGACATCCTCCTCATCCAGGACGTGGACAAGCTCGGCCGCCGCGGTGATCGCGTGAAGGTCAAGTCCGGCTACGCGCGCAACTACCTTCTTCCGTTCGGTTACGCCGTGCTCCCGACGCACGCGAACCTCGCGGCGGTCGATCGTTCGCGCGCGAAGTGGCTCGCCGAAGAGACCCAGAAGGTCGAATCCGCGCGCGCCTTCGCCGACATGATCAAGGCCCTCACGCTGAACCTCATGGAGCGCGCGTCCGACGAAGGCCGCCTCTACGGTTCGGTCAACGACAAGTCGATCGCGGCGAAGCTCGCCGAGATGGGCTACAAGGTCGACGTCAAGGCGATTCGTCTCGACGCCCCGATCCGTGAAATCGGCAACTACGACGTCCGCGTGCACCTGCACGCCGAAGTCGAGTTCTTCCTCCCGGTCCGCATCCGCGCCGAAGGTTTCGAAACCTGGGAACCCGGCCAGCCGAAGATGCGCAAGGTCGGCGGAGCCTGAGCCCGCCCGGTCGCCACCCCGGTCTCCCCGGGGTGGCGTCCCCCCCTCGGTGTGAGATGCGCGTCTCCTTGAAGGCGATCGACCACGCATGAGCCACGACGCGAACCTCCCCGAGAACTCCGAAGCCGAGCGCAGCGTGTTGCGTACGCTTCTGGTCAGCCCCGAACGATTCGCCGACGTGCGCGAAATCGTCGGGCCGGACGATTTCTACGTCCGTTCGCACCAACTCATCTTCGACGCCCTCGGCGCCCTCGCCGACAACCCGTCCGCGGTCGACATCATCACTCTCGAGGAAACGCTGCGCGCGCGCGGCGAACTCGACGCCGCCGGCGGTCGTCCGTACTTGGCGGACATCATGGGCCAGTTCGTGACGGGCAACGTCGAAGCCCATGCTCAACTCGTCCGCGACTGCGCGCTGCGTCGCAAACTTCTGCGTGCGGCCGACGTCATTCGGGTGAGCGCGATCGAAGGTCCGAAGCCCGCTTCCGAACTGGTCGACGACGCGTCGGGTGTCCTCTTCGACTTGGGCCTCCAAGGGGCGAAGCGCGACACGGTCAAGGTGGGCGACGTCCTCATCGAAACCTTCCAAAAGATCATGTCCGACGAAGGCGTGTCCGGTGGGTTGACGGGAGTCGACACGGGCTACTACCGCCTCAACGACATGCTCGGAGGTTTCCAGTCGGGCGACCTCGTGATCATCGCGGCCCGTCCGTCGATGGGAAAAACGACGTTCGCCTTGAATTGCGCGCTCAATGCGTGTTTGGGCGCCGGGAAGCGGGTGCTCTTCTTCTCGATCGAAATGGCGGAAGAGCCGATCCTGACCAACATGCTGTGCGCGACGGCCCGCGTGGACGCTCAGCGCGTTCGAAAGCGGCAACTCACGCGCAGCGATCAGGACAAGTTGTCCGACGCGGCGGAACGCCTCGTCGACGCTCCCTTCCTCATCGATACGACGTCGGGATTGACGCCGATGGACGTACGTGCGAAGGCGCGCCGTGCCCAACACCGCCACGGCAAGATCGATCTCATCCTGATCGACTATCTGCAGATGATGCAGTCCCACGTGAAGGTGGAAACGCGTCAGCTCGAAGTCGCCCACATTTCGAGGTCGCTCAAGGAATTGGCGAAGGAATTCGGCTGCCCGGTCGTCGCGCTCTCTCAGTTGAATCGCGCTCTCGAAGGCCGCAAGGAACACCGTCCCCAACTGTCCGACCTCCGCGAATCCGGGGCGATCGAGCAGGATGCCGACGTCATCATGTTCATCCACCGGGAGGACTACTACGGCGGCCCCGAAGGCGCGCCGCCCCCCGACGCGGGCCGAAAAACCGAGGTGATCATCGGAAAGCAGCGCAACGGGCCCACGGGGAAAGTGGATCTCCTTTTCTTCCCGAATCTGCTCCGTTTCGAGAACTGTGCCGAAGGGGTAGGGTAGGGAACGCCGGAAGGACGGATTGTCCGTTCGTCGGTCGGAATCCCGCATGCCGCTACGCCTCCTCCTGATCGTCGCATTGTCGGTCGCCTGCTGCTTCGCGCAGGACACGCGTCCCCGGGATCCGATGGATGGTCTCCCGGTCACGCGCATCGAGATCCCGTTCCTCAAGCGCCTGACGGCCGATGCCGTCCGCGCGCGGATGGGCCTCAAGGTCGGCAAGCCGTTCACGCGCGACCTGTTCACGAAGGACCTGAAGTCCCTCGTCGACGCCAAGATCTTCTTCAACATCTCGAAGGCGACCGCGGAGCCCGACGGAGCGGGTGTCGTCGTCACGATCGTCGGCGAGGAAAACGTACGCGTCCTCGAGGTCGCGTTCTTCGGTCTCGTCGAGGCCGATCGAGAAGAACTCGCGCCGCTGGTGAAGACCGTCGCGGGCGGACTCGTCGACTCGTTCACCCTCGATGTCGATCGCCAGGCGATCTTGCGTTGGTACCGCGCGAAGGGCTTCCACTTCGCGGAAGTCGCCGTCCTGCAGACGGCGATCGACGGGGGAGACGGCGTCGTCGTCGTCTTCCAAATCACCGAGGGACCGGAAGTCAAGATCGACGAGGTGCTGTTCGAGGGGAATGCGACGTTCTCGAAGCGGGATCTTCTGAAGGCCATGCCGAAGACGGCCGAGCCGGGTTTCCTCTCTTCGACCGAATTCGTGCTCGAAGAGGTTCAGCGCGACGTCGTCCTCCTCAACCGCTGGTACCAAGGTCGCGGATTCCTCGACGCTCGGTGCACCTTGCTCGGATTCGACCCGACCCCGGACTTCTCCAAGGTGCGGATTCGTATCGCGGTCGACGAAGGGCGTCGGTACGTCGTGCGTTCCGTGTCGATCGAGGGCATGACCCTCTTCGACCCGAAGGAAGTGCTCGACGGTTTGAAGACGAAAGCGGGTGAGCCCTACGAACCCGGCGTCGGACTCGCGCGGGATCTGCGAACCATCGTCGACCGCTATCAGGAGCGGGCGTACATCGAAGCCAACGTCATGGACGCTTCGACGTTGGACGTCGAGGGGAACGCCGTCGACGTGATCATCCGGATCGTCGAGGGCGAGATCACGTATACGGGCGAAGTCGTGATCGAAGGAAACGTCGAGACCCGCGACAACGTCATCCGTCGCGAAATCGAAGTTTGGACCGGCGAGCCGCTCAACCTCAAGAAGTTCGAAAAGGCGCGCAAGCGCATCTTCGCACTGCAGTACTGGCAGCCGTCGCGGGACGGTCTTCAGGCCGACACGACGGACATCCCCGTCAACTCCTTCGGCACCTACCGCGACGCCTACGTCACCCTTCGCGATACGAAGCGCGAGAACGTGAAGGACGTCGTGTTCACCGTCAAGGAGAAGGACACGGGATCGATCCGGTTCGCGTTCGGTGTCGGCTCCAACAACGGCATCGTCGGCGACATCACCTATCGCAAGGACAACTTCGACCCCTACGACCTTCCCGAAGGATTCGACGACCTGCTCGACGCCTTCACCGGAGGTGGCGACACCCTCATCCTGTCGGTGGCTCCGGGTACGGTCTATTCGCGCGCGCAGGCGACATACCAAAACCCGCGCATCTGGGATTCGACGCTCTCCTTCCGCGAGGACCTCTACAAGACCTTCTACCTGCGCGAAGCGTGGTTGGAGGAACGGACCGGGTCCCGTACGACGTTCGGACATCGATTCGGGGAAGACCTCACGCTTTTCGGCGGTCTTCGCAACGAGGTGGTCGAGACGCGTGAGATCGAAACGACGGCACCCCAAATCGTCTACGACTACGAAGGCGAACAACTCGTGGCGTCGTTCTTCCTCGACGCCAAGTTGATCCGTACCGACGATCCGATCGATCCGACCGAGGGTTACATCCTCGGTGCGAGCGGAGAGATGGCGGGCCTTTGGGGCGACATCGCGTTCAACAAGCTCGAGGCCGAAGGCGAGATGTACTTCCGAATCGGCGAAGATTCGATGGAGCGTCCGCATCTTTTGTCGACCCGCGCCGCGGCGGGGTGGATGAATCAGTCGGGCGATTCGACCGACGTCCCCGTTTACGAGCGATTCTTCGTGGGCGGTTCGGGTTCGTTGCGCGGTTTCGAATTCCGCGGCGTCGGCCCCCACGAGAACGGTGAACCGGTCGGTGGCAAGGCGTACTGGACGGCCGCCGCCGAATACGGGTTCCCGCTGGTCGGCGTGCCCTCGCCGGGAGAGCCGAGTCTGCGGGGTGTGGCGTTCGTCGATACGGGCTCGCTCGCGTCCGACTGGAGCGATTCGGGCATCACGGACGTACGGGTGTCGGTTGGGGCGGGTATCCGCATCGTGATACCGTTCCTCGGAACGCGGCCCGTGGCCATCGACTTCGGCATTCCGGTGCTCAAGGTCGAGGGCGACGAGACCCGTCTGGTGTCGTTCAGCTTCGGGTCCAATTTCTGAGGGATCGCCTCGTCGCCGTCGGCGCGGGGCGTCGGAGAGATGGAATGAACCGTTTCGCAGTCCTTTGTCTCGTCGCCTTCACCACGTTGACGGCATCTCTCGAAGCCCAGATCGGCTTCATCGATTTCCAGAAGTGCTTCGAGGAATACAAGAAGGCCGACGCGCAGATCAAGGAGCAGGAAAAACTGCTCGAGGCCGAGAAGGCCAAGATCCGCATCGCCGAGGGCAAGATCGTTTCGATGCGCGACAATCTCGACCTCCTCACGGACGGTTCCCCCGATCAGTTGGACTTGAAGAAGAAGATCGAGGTCGCGAAGGTGGATCTCTCGATCGACAAGGAACTGATCGCCATGAACTACCAGCGCATGCTGGTGGAACTCCTGAAGAAGGTCTACGACGACATTCGTCGCGAGGTCAAAGCCGTCGCTCAGGAGAAGGGACTCAAGATGGTCCTCCTCCATACCTCGGGCGAGATCGGCGGCCGCACGCGGCAGGAAGTCATCAACAACATTCTCGTGCGCCCGGTCTTCTATTTCGATCCTTCGCTCGACATCACGGCCGAAGTGGTCGCGCGCCTCAACAAGTAACGAAGGCGCGACGCAGCGATGAAGGTTGAACTCCGTCTCGACGACGTCCTCGCCATCGCGGGTGGTGTCGTCGTCGGCGACGCATCCGTCGTCGTCACGGGACTGAACGGCATCGATCTCGCGGGTCCGGGAGACTTGACCTTCGCGGGACTCGACAAGTACCTTCCGCTCCTCGCGTCGACACGGGCGACCGCCGTTTTCGTGCGCTCGCCCGTCGCCGATTGTCCGGCCACGCAGATCGTGGTGGACGATCCGAATCTCGCCTTCAACCGCGTGCTTTCGAAACTCGTCGCCGCGGCCGACGTGGCACGCGTGCGCGGCGTCGGCGGGATTCATCCCACCGCTTTCGTCGATCCGTCGGCGGTCGTCGACCCTACGGCCACGGTCGGCCCTCAGTCGGTCGTTTGTGCGGGTGCCCGCATCGGGGCACGCACCGTCATCGCCGGTTTGGTCTACGTCGGACATGGAAGTCACGTGGGTGACGACTGCCTCTTCCACGCCGGTGCGCGCGTGATGCACGGTGTCCGGATCGGCTCCCGTGTGATTCTTCAACCGGGGTGCATCGTCGGTTCGGACGGCTTCGGCTATGCGACGGGGGCGGACAAGCGCCACGAGAAGATTCCCCAAGTCGGTGGGGTGATCGTCGGCGACGACGTCGAAATCGGCGCGTGTACCACCGTGGATCGCGGTCGTTTCTCGGATACGCGCATCGGTCGCGGCACGAAGATCGACAATCTCGTTCAAGTGGCCCACAACGTCGTGCTCGGCGAGGACTGCATTCTCGTGGCTCATTGCGGCATCGCGGGATCCGCCACCCTCGGGAATCGGAATACGGTGGGAGCCATGACGGGCGTCACCGGGCATGTGACGCTCGCCGACGACGTTCGCGTTTCGGCGATGAGCGGCGTGTCCAAATCGATCGCGACGTCCGGCGACTATTTGGGAATTCCCGCCAAGCCGATCCTCGAAGGCTCGAAGATTCGATTGTCGGCGGAGAAGGTGCCCGCCTTGCTCGCGAAGGTTCGCGACCTCGAAGCGCGTCTCGCGAAGTTGGAACGGACTCCGGGAGCCTCGGAGACCCGAGGATGAGACCGCAGCGGACGCTTCGGAACCCCATGACTCTTCGGGGCGTGGGACTCCACTCGGGCAAGGACGTCACCATGGTGATGAGACCGGCCGAGCCCGATTCCGGGATCGTGTTCGTCCGGACCGATCTGCCGGGTAACCCGCGTCTTCCGCTTTCGCACCAACACGCCGAAAAGCGCGATCGGCAATCCGCTCTCAAGATGGGGGAGGCCGAGGTCGCGACCGTCGAACATCTCGCGGCGGCCTTCTACGCATGCGGCGTTCACAACGTCGTCGTCGATATCGATGCCCCCGAAGTCCCGGCGATGGATGGGTCCGCCGTCGCCTTCGTCGAAGCGATACGCGAAGCGGGACGTATCGATCAGAAGGCCGAGCGACGCGTCTTGGTGCTCGATCGTCACCTCGCGGTGGTCGAAGGCGAAGGGACGCTCAGCGCTTTCCCGTGCAACGGGAAACTCGATCTCTCCTACACGCTCGACTACTCCGATGCGGCGCCGTGGTTGCGGCCGCAGCACGTCACGGTGTCCATCAACGAAGAGCGCTTCGCGAAAGAAGTCGCTCCCGCACGCACCTTCTGCTTGGCGTCGGAAGCTCAGAAACTCCGTGAGGCCGGGTTCGGCAAGGGAGCCGACGCGCGGAATACGCTGGTTCTCGGCCCCGAAGGGGTGCTCGACAACGTCTTCCGTTTCGAAGATGAACCCGCGCGCCACAAGATGCTCGATCTCGTAGGCGACCTTTCGATGCTCGGGGCGGACCTCGAGGCGAAGGTCGTCGCGGTGAAGACGGGGCACAAAGCCAATCTCGAACTCGTCACGCAGCTGCGCGAACGCATGGCCGTCGCGGAGATCGAAGGGACGGCGGAGGCCTCTTCGTCGATCGACATCAAGGAAATCATGCGGATCCTTCCGCATCGGTATCCGTTCCTCTTCATCGACCGGGTCATATCGGTCGAAGGTGCGAAACGAGCGGTCGCGGTGAAGAACGTGTCGGTCAACGAGCCGGTGTTCCAGGGACATTGGCCGGAAGATCCGGTTTTCCCCGGAGTGCTTCAGGTCGAAGCTCTCGCGCAACTCGCGGGCGTGCTTCTCATGCGCAAGCTTTCGCATACGGGAAAGCGCGCGATGATCGTCGCCATCGAACACGTCAAGTTCCGCGCGGTCGTGCGCCCCGGCGATCAGTTGCGGCTCGAATGCGAAACACTCGAAGATCGCGGCGGTTACGCCAAGGTCTACGGCAAGGCGATGGTCAACAACAAGATCACGAGCGCGGCCACGCTGAAATTCCTGCTCGTCAAGGCGTGATGCCCTCATGAACCACATTCATCCGACCGCCGTCGTCGATCCCACGGCCCGCATCGGGGCCAACGTGAAGATCGGACCGTGTTCCGTGATCGGAGCGAATGCCGTCATCGGCGACGACACGGTCGTCGGTCCGTCCTGCATCGTCGGCCCGAACACGACGATGGGACGTCGAAACGTGCTTCACGGCCATTGCGCCGTCGGCGGCGATCCGCAGGACAAGTCGTATCGCGGCGAAGAGGTGCGTCTCGTCCTCGGCGACGACAATCATGTTCGCGAATTCGTGACGATCAATCGCGGAACGTCGAAGGGCGACGGGATCACCCGTGTGGGCAATCGCAACTTGTTCATGGCCTGCTCGCACGTCGCCCACGACTGCGTCGTCGGCGACGGTGTGATTCTCGCCAACAACGTCCTTCTCGCCGGTCACGTCAGCGTCGACGACGGAGCGACGTTGAGCGGTGCCGTCGCGGTTCAGCAGTTCGTGACGATCGGGAAAATGGCCTACGTCGGAGGCCACGCGTCGGTGAAGAAGGACTTCCCGCCGTTCATGAAGGAGGACGATCCCTCGCAGCCGCGCGGGGTGATCAACTTCATCGGAATGCAGAGAGCGGGCTACTCGGACGAACAGATCAAGGCTCTCGACGAAGCGTTCCGTACGGTTTACGTGCGTAGCGATACGTTGGCCGAAGGCATCCTGCGCGTGACGTCGGCGCCGATGACCGCCGAGGTGCAGCTGTTCATCGGTGCGCTCCAAAGGTCCCACGCGGCGCGTGACGGACGAGCTCGGGAGCCGAGGTGACCGCGCGACTCGGCGTGGCGGTGGTCGGCACGGGCCGACTCGGATCGATCCATGCCCGTGTCCTTTCGCAGATGCCGAACGTCGAACTCGTCGGTGTCGTCGACTCCGACCTCTCGGCGGCTCGACGCGTCGCCGCCGAACGGGGATGCCGGGCCTTCGCCGATGCGAACGCTCTTCCGGAGTCGGTCAAAGCCGTCGTAGTCGCGGTTCCGACCACCCTGCATGCCGACGTCGCCTGCCCGTTGCTCGAACGCGGGATCGCGTGCTTGGTCGAAAAACCGTTGGCCGCGAACGCCGCCGAGGGTGAGCGCCTCGTGGCCGCCGCCGCACGTTCCGGCGCGATCCTGATGGTCGGCCACGTGGAGCGTTTCAATCCGGTGATCACCGCCGTGCGGGAACTCGGCCTACGTCCCCGATTCCTCGACGCGACGCGGGTGTCACCCTTCCCGTTCCGTTCCATGGATATCGGGGTCGTCCTCGACGTGATGATTCACGATCTCGACATCGTGTTGCATCTCGTCGGCTCGGACGTGGTCTCCGTCGATGCCGTCGGGGTGAACATCACGGGCGACCACGAAGACTTGGCGTCGGTGCGGCTCGTGTTCGCGAACGGAGCCGTCGCCAATCTCACCGCGTCGCGTTTGGCATTGAAGACCGAACGGAAGTTGCGGCTCTTCGCCCCCGATTTCTACGCCAGTCTCGATTTGGCGGCCAAGAAGGGCCGCATCGTGCGGCCGTCGCCGGACATCCGCAGCCGAATTCGAGAGTTTTCCCCGATCGGTGTCGATGCGATCGACGCCATGCGGCTCTCGAAGGCCGTCACCGAAGACGCCGTGGTGGTCCGGGACGTCGAACCACTGCGTGCCGAGGACGAGGAATTCGTCGCCGCCGTGTCGCTCGGCCGATCACCGCTCGTCACCGGTGCCCACGGGTTGGCCGCGATGGAAGTCGCGTCCCGCGTGGTAGCGTCCATCCAAG
>JAFMJN010000097.1 GCA_017853435.1 Planctomycetota bacterium
CATTCTGTGCGTTGCCTTCTTCATCGACTTCCTGATCCACATGGCGACCGCCGATTCAAAATGGCGGTACATCGCGACTTGGGGCTGGATCGATCTCGTCTCGAGCATTCCGGTCTTCATGATCGGACGTTGGGGGCGCCTCGCCCGTATCGCGCGCGCGCTTCAATGGATCCGGGCTCTCCGCGTCTCGACGGTACTGTGGAGAGCCTTGATGATCGAGAAGCGACGGAGCGCGAGTCTCGCATCGATCGTCGTCGCGTTTTGGCTGTTGATCGGCGGCAGCGTCGCCATCCTGCAATTCGAACAAGTGCCCGGTGCCAACATACGCACGGCCGAAGACGCGCTTTGGTGGGCGCTTTCCACCATGACCACCGTCGGCTACGGCGACCGCTTCCCCGTGACCACGGAAGGCCGCATGATCGCCGCCGTGCTCATGATCACCGGCGTCGGGCTGTTCGGCGTTTTGTCGGGCACCATCGCGGGGTGGTTCCTCGCCTCCGAGTCGACGTCGCATGCGGATCGCGACGCAAAGATCGCCGCCGACATCGCCTCGATCCGCGAGACCGTCGACAAACTCTCGGAACGACGCGATCCGTGATCGGAGCGGTGGAACACCCGCCGCCCCGCTAGACTGCGCCCGCATGTCGTTCGTCCGCCCCCTCGTCGCGACGCTGCGCTCGGCAGCCGCAGCCCATCCCGTCTCCCTCGGATTTCTGATCCTCGGGGCGGCCGTGGCGGGACTTTCCCCCGTCGTGGCGGGAAAACTGGGCGAAGCCCTATTCGACGCGGTCTCGCGCGGTCGCACCGGAATCGAACCCGCCTCCGCGGCCTGGACCGCGCAAGGGATCTGTCTCGTCGGAGGCTTGTTGATCGGCGCGGGCCTCCTCCTTCGTCCGGCACAGCGCCTACGTTTCGAACGCGTCGCGCAGTCCCTCGGCGATGGCGTGACGGCCCGCATTCTCGGAGTCACGGCGACGCTCGATCTCGATCAGACCCAGAACCCCGACTACCTCGATCGCGTTCATCGCATTCAATCGGAAGCCCCTTCGCGCGCCCTTCGCATGCTCGACGGAGTCCTTCGCCAAGTCCGCGGTGGCGTCGGCCTCGCGGCCGCCGCGTGGGTCCTCGCCCCCCTCGGCTTCGGCTGGCTGTTGCTCGCGGTCGCGACGTTGCCCGGCGCTTGGCTGCGAGCCGTGCACCAACGTGAAGATCACGGCGCCCGCGCCGCCCGCAGCGGGACCGAGCGCGAAGCCGCCTATCGGGCCGCCCTCCTCGGCTCCGCCGCCCATGCGAAGGACGTCCGTATCTTCGGGGCGGGTCCCGCTCTCCTCGACGCGTGGTCGACCTTTCATCGCAAAGCCGCCGACGAACGCCTCGACCTCCGCGCACGCCACGCTCGTCGTGAAGCCCTCGCGGACCTCCTCGCCGTCGGGACGGCTCTCGCACTCGCATGGTTCGCCGTCGACGACGTGCTCGCCGGGCGCGCGGCACCGGCCTCGCTCGCCCTGCGATTTGCGGCGATCCAAGCCGCCACCTCCGCTCTGAGCCAACTTGCCGCGGGCCTCTCGGACATGTCCGGCCATGCGCGGCACCTCGAGGATCTCGAGCACCTCGTCGCCCTCCGTCCCTTGGTCGACGGGTCGGCGCCACCTCCGACACCGCTTCCGGCCACGCTGCGTCTCGACGGTGTTTCCTACCGACACCCGGGGATGTCTCGGGACGCAATCGTCGGTGCCGATCTCGAGATCCCACCCGGATCGTTCGTCGCCATCCGCGGCGAAAACGGCGCGGGCAAGACGACCCTTCTGCTCCTTCTTTCGGGTCTGGTGCGCCCCCATTCGGGAACAGTTTCGGTCGGGGGCGTCGACCTCACGACGATCGAGCCCGCCGCGTGGCGTCGGTCCCTCGCCGTCGCGTGGCAGGACCACGCCCGCTTCGAACTCCCCGTTCGCGACGTCCTCGCCCTCGGCGATGCGACACTCGCGGCGGACGACGCGCGGCTGCAGGCCGCGATTTCCGCGGCGGGATTGGACGCCTTCATCGCCTCCCTCCCGGACGGATTGGACACGCGAATCGGTCGGCGCTTCGACGGCGGGAAAGAGCCCTCCGCCGGACTTTGGCAGCGGCTCGCCTTGGCCCGGGCGTTCGCGAAGGACGCCCCGATCGTCCTCCTCGACGAGCCGTCGGCCCCTCTCGACCCCGACGCCGAAGCCGCCCTTTCATCGACGTTCGCCGCGCAAAAGGGTCGAAAGACCCTGATCGTCGTCACCCATCGACCGAAGATCCTCGAGCATGCGGATCTCGTCGTCGACATCTCGGCAGGCCGGGTCGTCGCCACCCGCCGGAACTGAATCGACCCGCAAAAGGACACGTCCCCCGTACCGTCTATCATTTCCATGGTCCGGAACCTCGGTTCCGACGAGCGGAGATTCGCATGAACATGTTCTTGGTCGGCGGCGTCGCCGTCTTCCTCATACTTCTTCTCGGGGCCTACAACGGTCTCGTCGGCAAGCGCAATCAGGTCGACAATATTTTCGCGACCGTCGACGCACTGTTGAAGAAGCGGTTCGATCTCGTCCCGAACCTCATCGCCTCCGTGCAACAGTACATGAAGCACGAGGCGCAGACGCTGACCGACATCACGCGTCTGCGGTCGACGGGGCTCCCCGACGCCGATATCGCCGCGAGCAATCAACTCGACCGCACGCTGCGCTCCATCCGGATCAACATGGAGGCTTACCCGCAGCTCCGCGCCTCCGAGAACTTCCAGAATCTCGATCGCTCGCTCAACGAGATCGAAGAGCAACTGTCGGCCGGACGTCGCGCCTTCAACGCCGCGGTCACCGACTACAACAACTCCTGCGACATGTTCCCGACGAACATCGTGGCGGGACTCTTCGGCTTCAAGCGCCGGGCGCTGTTCGAAGTCACGGCGGCCGAGCGCGCCAATCCCGACGTGAAATCGCTCTTCAAGACGCCTTGACCGACGCCTCCGACGACAAGGCGCCGCTCGCCTCCTACGAGGCGTTCAAGGCGGTTTTCCGCAGCGAAATCGCGCCGGACTTGAGCGCCCTCGAACGGGAGCGGACATCCGCCTCCGATCGAGCGGCCCGTGCCTTCCTCATTTGTCTCCCGATCTATCTGTTCCTCGGGGCACTGTGGTGGCTCGATGCCGTTCCGTGGTGGGCGGGACTCGGCGGCATCCTCCTCGCGATGTGGATCGGCAGCGCTTGGCGCGCCACGATTTGGGATGCGTTTCTCGCGGCGTGGAAACCGCGGGTGATCAATCGCATCGTGAAGGCCGTCCACCCGGATCTGACCTACAAGCCGACGGGAGGCATCGCCGCGACGGAGTTCATCGGGACGCGCATCTTCACCGAACGCGTCGACCGCTACGGCTGCGAAGACGAAGTCTCGGGATGGATCGGCAAGACGCAACTGCGTTGCTCGGAAGTGCTCGCCGAGCACAAGACCGAAACGCGCGATTCGAACGGTCGGCGTCGCACCCAATGGCATACGATTTTCCGGGGATGGTTCGTCCTCGTCGACTTCCACAAGGAATTCACCGGAGAATTCGTCGTCCTGCCCGACACGGCCGAATCGACGTTCGGAGGTTTCGGCCGTTGGCTTCAGAGCATGAACGCCTCCCGGGATTCGGTGATCCGCATGGACGACCCGGAGTTCGAAAAGGCGTTCGTCGTCTACGGGACCGACCAAGTCGAAGCCCGGTACATCCTCACCCCCGCTTTGATGCAGCGCATCCTCGCCGTCCGCAAACGCTCGGGCTCGGGCCTCCACATCGGATTCACGCAGTCGATCATGTGCCTCGCCATCCCGCGATCCCGTGACGCCTTCGAACCGGAAAAGGACAAGTCCCTGCTCAACCCGGAAACACATCGCCAAAACGTCGAAGACCTCATTTTCATCACCGGACTCGTCGAAGATCTGAACCTCAACACGCGCATTTGGTCGAAGCGCTGAGACGCCGGGCACGCCGAACCTCCACCCGCGAAAACTCCCTCACCCCTCGGGGGATTTAGGCCGCCCGACCTGACTTCGGGTGTACGATCCTCGGGTCTCCGACCGTCGGGTCGTGACGAGGTGATTCGGATGCGAGCGAAGGCCCTTCTCGTGCTGATGACGGCGGCGTTGGCGGCCGTCTCTTTGACGGCTCAGGACGACGGTGCGAACCCGCGCCGCGGACGACGCGCGCGCGGCGAAGGTGCGCCCCCGTGGGCGGGTCGCCAAGACGGTGCCTCGCGCCCGACCTCGGCACCCACCGAGTCGCGTCCCGCCGAAGCGGAGGCCCGCAAGTCGAAGCGCGGGATCCCCGTCACCGACCCGCTCGTGATCGAGAAGTGCCAGTCGTGCCACAAGGTCGACGAGAACGGCCACATGACGCGCATCTCCTACATGCGCAAGGGTCCGGAAGGGTGGCAACAGTCGCTTCAGCGCATGGGACGCATCCACGGCGTCACGAATCTCACGCTCGAGGACGCGAAGCACATCGTCGCCTACCTCTCGAACGATCACGGCCTCACGCGCGCCGAAGCCCAAAAAGCCCTCTACGACGCGGAACGTCGCGTTCACTACTCGGAAGCGGGACTCGACGCGGATCTGAAAGCTACCTGCGGCGCCTGCCACAGCGTCGGGCGTGCGTTCGCGCAACAACGCGACGAAGAAGAGTGGAAGATCCTGAAAACCACCCACATGGCGATGTTCCCGTTGGTCTCGGGGCAAGCGTTCCGCGGCGAAGGTCGCGGCATGGGAGGCGGTGGACAAGGGCGCGGCGGCGGCAACGGCCCCGACTTCTCCCGCATGTCCGAAGCCGAGATGGAAGAGTTCATGGAGCGGCAGCGTGCCGAGCAGCGCAATCAGCCCGATCGCGCCGACAAGGTGCTCGAAGCCCTTGGAAAAGCACAGCCTCTCTTTTCCGCCGACTGGGAAGACTGGTCGGTGTCGCGCCGCGAAGTTCCTCTGACGGGATCCTGGTCGGTGACGGGACACGAAGCGAGTCGCGGTGATTTCCTCGGCACTCTCACTTTGACGCGCACGGCGAAGGACACCTACACGAGCCGTTGGGACATCGCGTTCGCCGACGGCAAGCGGATCGTCCGCGACGGGCAGGGCGTCCTCTACGCGGGCTATTCGTGGCGGGGTCGTACGAAGGCCGTTTCAGGAGCCGTCGACGGCACGCGCGAACTGGCGCTCGAAGAAGACGGCGACCTGCGCGAAGTGCTGCTTCTGAACGAAGACTGGACCTCGCTGTCGGGCCGATTCTTCACCGGTGGGTACGACGAAATCGGAGCGGACGTCACCCTGACCCGCAATCGCGGAACTCCGGAAGTCCTCGGCGTCGAAGGCGGCGCCCTCCGAACGCATGCGGATGGACAGTCGTTGACCGTACTCATGCACAACATCCCGGACGACGTGTCGTCGGCCGACTTCCATCTCGGAGCCGGAATCAACGTCGTCGCGGCGACGAAGATCGACGCTCAACGCGTGCGCCTCACGGTCGACGTGGCGTGGGACGCCGAACTCGGCGTGCGCCGATTGGCCTTCCGAGCATCGCCCGGCGACAAGCGCGTCACGATCTACGATGCGATCGACTACCTGCGCGTCGAACCCGGCGAGGGATTCGCCCGCGTGGGACGCGACGGCGAACCCCGCGACCCGGATATCCGCCCAGAACAGCGTGAACGCCTCGAAGCCGTCGCCATGTGCCGCGGCAAGGACGGCAAGCCGAATACCGCGGACGACCTTCGCGTCGGAGTGGTTCCCGCCCGATGGTCGATCGCCGAAATGCCCGTTCGTGAAAACGACGACGACGCGGCCTACGTCGGCACGATCGACGCTACGACGGGTCGCTTCACGCCTGCGATGGACGGGCCGAACCCGAATCGCAAAGGCAACGCCAACAACATCGGCGACATCTTCGTCATCGCCGAAGCCGACGTCGTGACCGCGCTGCGTCCCGCCGAACCGTCGAAGCCGACGCCGGAATCCGGCCCCGCTTCGAAACCGACGAAGAAGGTGAAGCCGGAATCTCCCCCCGTCGTCGCCTCCCGAACCTTCAAGGTACGGAGCCACCTGCTCGTTTCCGTCCCGATCTTCGTCCGTTGGGATCGTCTCGAATGGGAGAGCCGCTGATTCCCATGACGACGTTCGCCGCCACCGTCCACCGCCGTCGCGTCGTCGATGACGCGGTATGGATCTACGCCTCGTCGAGTGCGGCCGTCCTCCGTCTCGATGCGGTGGCGGATGCCGTGCTCGGCGCCTTCCTCGACGGCCCGAAAACGGTCGATGCGGCCTTGGCCGTCGCGGCCGCCGCGCCGGGCGCCGCGGGCATCCCGAACGCCGACCTCGCGACCACACTTCGCGAACTGGTCGGACTCGGGCTCGTGCGCCCGCTCGGCGAATCGGCGCCTCCCGCACCCACCGTTCCGCCGATGCCTTACCCGCTGACGACGCTCGTCGTCAACGTGACCAATGCGTGCAACCTCTCGTGCACCTATTGCTACGAGTACGGCGAAGACCGCCTCGCGGACCGCGAGCGCACCGACGGAACCGCACGGCGATCGACGATGACCGTCGAGACCGCCCGCGAATCCGTCGATTTCCTGTTCGCCAACTCCGAAGGTCGCCCGGAGATCACGGTCACCTTCTTCGGAGGTGAAACCCTCCTCAACTGGACCGTGATCGAAGCGGCGGTCGCCCACGCGGAGACGCGTGCGAAGGCCGAAGGGCGCAAGGTGAACTTCTCGCTCACCACCAACGCGACGCTGCTCACCGACGCGATCATCGACTTCCTCGTCGACCATACGTTCGGGATCAACATTTCGATCGACGGCGCGGCGGAGGACCACGACCGGCACCGGAAGTTCAAGAGCGGCGAGGGCTCCTACGAACTCATCCTGCCGAAGATCCGACGCCTCCTCGAAAAGAACCGTGCCCGACGCGGACGACCGATCGGCGCCCGCGTCACCCTCACGCGAGGGACCAAGGACGTTCGCGGACTCTTCCGCCACCTGACGGAAGAGATCGGGTTCGACGAAGTCGGTCTGGCTCCCGTCACCGCCGCGAAGGATCGCGACTGGGCGTTCGAGCCGTCCGACTATCACCTCCTCGTGGACGCTTTCGGCGCCCTCGCCGACGACTACGTCGAAGCGGCGTCGGCGGGTCGCCACCACGGGTTCTCCAATCTCTCCGATCTCCTCCGCGAACTGCATACCGGAACGAACAAAGCGCATCCCTGCGGCGCCGGTCTCGGCCTGCTCGGCGTGTCGACCGAAGGCGATCTCGGACTGTGTCATCGATTCGTCGAGTCCGGCGAACACGAGATCGGCTCGATTTCCGAAGGTATCGACTCCGAGAAGCGCGCGGCGTTCCTCGACGCCGGACACATCTCGAAGCGCATCGATTGTCACGGCTGCTTCGCACGTCCCGTGTGTTCCGGCGGCTGCTACCACGAGGCCTACGTCCGCACGGGCGACGCCTCCGCTCCGAATCTCCACGCCTGCGACTGGATCCGCGCGTGGACCGACATCGGACTCTCGTCCTACGCCCGCATCATGGCGAAGAACCCGGCATGGTTCGATCGCCACGAGGTTTCCACATGAGCCACATCGTTCCCGTGAATCGCAAGGCGCGCCTCATCGCCAAACTGGTGCTCGACGCACCGGATACCGCCCGCGCCATGTCGCTCCCCGATCCTCCCTTCGGCTGCACCACCATCTTCGCACCCGGTTGGGAGGCGGACTCGTCCGGCGGCACGAGCAACCTCTGCACGCCGATCGAGCGCGACCTCTACGACTGCTACCACTCGTGCTATTGGCCCGCTCAGGTGCCGGACGCATTGACCAACTTCCCGAAATGGGCGAACGCGTGCGGCGCCCCCGTGAAGGACTGGACGTCGACGGATCTCGTCTTCCCGTAAGAAAGACTTCCATGAAGCGCATCCTTTTTTCGATCGTCCTCGTCGCCGCGTCGCTCGTCGCCCAAGGTTGGCAGGCGCCCACGAAGCGACTCTTCTACGTCGCGGCGTGGCCGGGCGTCATGCTTCGCTACGACCCCGTGACGGACACCGTCACGGGACAAGCGCCCTTCCGCAACGGCGTCCACCACGAGATGGTGCTGACCGCCGACAAGAAGCGCATGCTCGTCGTGACGGGACAAAAGCAACACGTCGAAATCGTGGACCTCGAGAAGATGGAGGTCGTCGCCGATCACTCGTTCGCGCGCGATGGACAAGTCGTGCGCATCGACGACATCCGCGAGATCCCCGGTGGTGGCCGTTGGTACGTCCGCGTCGAACGCATCAAGAAGCTTCTCGACCGTTGGGAAATCCTCGAACCCGAATGGGTCGAATACAAGTTGGAGGGCCGGGAAGAAACGAAGTCGATGAAGGAGCTGCCGCGTTCCATCCGCAGCGGGGCCAAGATCTCTCCGGACGGCACCAAATGGCACGTCTTCGGTAAGGACATCACGATCGTCGACCCCGTCACCCTGAAGGAAGAAGGCAAGATCGTCTTGTCGGAACCTCTCTTCGCGGGAATGGGCGCGTTCTCCATCCGAGGCGACGATTTTTTCAACAACACGAACACCGCGGCCTACCGATTCGCATGGACCATGACGGATCCGGTCAAGAAGAACCGCACGTTCACGGGACGCTTCGACATCGATCTCGCGACAAACCGCATCATTCCCGAATCCATCAAGGAATGGGGCGTGCAGAACGTGTGGCGCGTCCAACGCACGTTGGACAACAAGATCGGCATCGCCACCGGAGGCGGTCGCTTCGGCGGTGGCGGCGGATCGCGCGCCGAGGGTGAAGGCGAAGCCGACGTCACCGCGGCGACCTACGACCTCGAAACCGGAAAGAAACTCAAAGAGGGACGCGCGCGCGTGCGCGAGAACGTCTTCCTTTCCGCCATCTCCGGCGACGGTTCCAAGTCCTACTGGACCGGACGCGGACACGAGTTCGTGATTCTCGACGCCGATCACAAGTATCTGAAGACCGTCGAACTGCCGGGCGAAATCACGCGCGGCGTCTTCACCGTCGACTCCTGATCATGCCGCGCCGCGTCGTGTGTGCGCTGCTCGACAGCGGCGTCGACGTGGCGCGACTCCCCTCGCGACACGCGTCGCGGGCGCCGTCGATGCGTGCCGTCGACGGCGCGGGCGGTTGGATGGCCGTCCCCCCGAAAGACGCCCTCGGTCACGGCACCGCCGACGTGACCTTCCTTTTGGACGCGTCACCGTGGATCGACGTCATCGTGTGGCGCGTCTTCGACGACGACCCGCGCGGCTCCTTCGATCGCATCGTTTCGGCGCTGCAGGCGGCGTTCCGCTCGGGTGCGGAAATCATCGCATGTCCGTTGGGGACCCCCGATCCGCTTCTCGGCGCCCGCATCGAGTCGATCGTGGACATCGCGACGACGGCGGGAACCGTGGTGGTCGCGCCGCTGTCGTTCCACGGACTTCCTTCGTTCCCGGGTGCCTGCCCGGGAGCCGTCGGCGTGATCGTGGATCCCGCCGCGCACGACGACGCGCCTCTTCGCGACGGCCACCGTTTCCGCGCTTCTCCGCGTCCTCC
>JAFMJN010000005.1 GCA_017853435.1 Planctomycetota bacterium
GGGATCCTCGTCACGGTCGCCACCACCGCTCTCGGTTGGTGGTGGCTCTCCTAGATCCGTTCGCGGTCGCTCGACCCGCGAATGGTGGGCGACGTCAATCGACGAGGGCGTCCGCGAGGAACGTCGCGGGGTGGAGCACGCGAACTTTCATGCCGCGGCGTTCGATGCCGCGCTTCCACTGAAGCATGCAGCCCGGATTGCCGGTGAGAAGAACGGATGCCCCGGTCTTCGCGAGAGCGTCGAGTTTCGGGTCGAGGATCGCGTCGCTCATCTCGGGATGGTCGACGTTGTAGATGCCCGCCGCTCCGCAGCAGAGATCCGCCAAGTCCATCGGTACGAAGTCGATCCCGGGGACTTTCTTGATCAGTTCGAGCGGCGCTTTCGCTTCACCTTGGGCGTGGAGCAGGTGGCAGGGCGCGTCGTAGGTGATTTTCAGCCGAGTATCCCGGAAGCGCAGCCGCTCGCCGCGCTCGACGAGGAATCGACTCATGTCGACGGTGCGCCGCGCGAGGGTCGCCGCGGCGGGGTCGTCGGGGAGAAGGTGGCCGCATCCCTTCATCGCGGCGCCGCAGCCCGCGCTGTTCATGACGACGCATTCGATCTCCGAACCTCCGAACGCGCGCGCGTTGACTTTCGCCAACGCCCCCGCCGTTTCGAGATCTCCGTCGTGTTCGTGGAGGGCACCGCAGCACGACTGCCCCTCCGGCACGCGGACGTCGAACCCGGCTCGGGTCAGAAGACGGATCAGCGCACGATTGACGTCCTGGAACAGAACGGGCATGACGCAGCCTTCGAGCACCGCGACCGTTCCGATGCGTTCACCGACCGCGGGGTGGAACGGTTCGAGAGGGCGACGTGCGTCCGCTTCGGGAATCTCGGGCGCCATGCCGTCCAACGTGCGCAACGACTTCGGAAGAAAACGCCCGAAGACGGGACGGAACACCTGTTGCCAAAGCAAGGTGAACGACGCGAGCATCCCGAGAAGGCGTCGCGACGGGATCACGCGGCGCAGAAGGAACCGACGGATCGGTCCGGGGGCGCGTGTTTCCGCGCGCGTGTGCGCCATGAGTTCGCCGAAGCGTACCCCCGAAGGACAGACCGCTTCGCAGGCGCGGCACACGAGACACGCGTCCATCGCTTCGATGAAGTCCGGCGTCTTCGTGATGCGCCCTTCGAGTTCGGCACGCATCAGGTAGATGCGCCCGCGCGGATTTTGCGACTCGTCTCCGGTGACGCGGAACGTCGGGCAGTACTGCGTGCAGAGACCGCAGTGCACGCAATCGAGGGATTGGGTGTACGCGAGGCGCGCCGCGGGATCGGCCGAAGGTGCGGGAGTGGAAGTCGGGGTGGCCATGGGGATCAATCGGCGAGGGTCGAGCGCGGAGCGAGGATGCCGTCGGGGTCCAATGCGCGTTTGATTCCGCGCATGAGATCGAGCCCGTCGGGAAGTTGCGCGGGCATGGTAGCGGCGAGGACGGATTCGAAGCTCGGATCGTCGAGCAGAAGGACGCGAGCGTCCGCGGAGGCCGCGAGGACGTCGAGTGCCGCCATCCGTGCGGAGGGGGGCGGACCGTCGCAGCCGAAGATGCGTTCGCCCCGCAGAACATCGTGGATCGTCGGCACGAAGGAGCCGAACAGCGCGTCGATCGAAGGACCGAGCGTGGCCCAACGGGAGTGCGGAGCGACGACCGCGACCCGATAGGTCCCGACCGCGGGAGGGATCCACGTGGGTGCGGATGCGCTCTCGGAAAGCGCCCATGTTCCGTCGGCCGCTTTGCGGATGCGATCGAGCGTGGCGGCGACGGAGCGGGTGAATCCCGCGACACCCGCACGGATGCGGGCCGTCGCACCGTCGATTCCGACGACGACGTGAAGGGTCGTGAGGTCGGCGATTTCGTGGCGCAGACGACGCGCGACGTCGAAGGCCAACGCGTACGTCTCGAAGTCGCGGACGAGCACGGCGTGGCGCTCCGGGAGGGGGCGCAGCCGCAGTGTGACTTCCGTCAGGATGCCGAGCGTTCCGAGACTTCCGACGTACAGACGGACGAGGTCGTATCCGGTGACGTTCTTCACGACACGCCCCCCGGATTTCGTGATCCGGGCGTCGCCGTTCACGACGGTCATGCCGAGGACTTGGTCGCGCACCGGACCGCAGCGACCCGCGAACGCTCCGTCGCGTGCCGCCGCCAACGCGCCGCCGATGGTGGAGTGTTCGTGGACGGGGTCGATGGCGACGAACTGGTGCGCGCCGCCGACCACGCGTGCGATGTCCCGAAGAGAGGCCCCCGCTTCGACGGTCAACGTGAGATCGCCCGCTTCGTGGGCGACGATCCGGTTCATCCGACGCGTCGAAAGGAGGAGCGCTTCGCGTGCGTCGCGCCGGGTTCGGAGACCGCGCCCCGTCCCGATCGGGACGACCGCGATCCCGTGCGTTCGGGCCGCCGCGACGACGGCCGCGATTCCCGCGGCGTCCACGGGCGTCACCACGGGCGTCGGATGGTCGGGGTCCCGAACGAGAGCGTCCGCTCCGAGCATGTTCCGCAGCGTGTCGTGGAGAGCGCCGCTCACGTACCTACCGCTTTCGGAGGACGGGTTTCGGTGCACGCGCGCGGCGTCGGAATGACTTTGCCCGGATTCATGAGTCGCGTCGGATCGAAGACGTCGCGGACGCGCTTCATGGCGTCGAGATCGTCGTCGTTGAAAAGAAGCGGCATGAATTCCTGCTTCTCCAAACCGATGCCGTGTTCGCCCGACAGCGAGCCACCGACCGCGAGGCAGGCTTCGATGATTTCGCGTCCGGCGCGTACGACGCGTTCGACTTCGTCGGGATCGCGTCCGTCGTAGGAGATGTTCGGATGGAGGTTGCCGTCGCCGGCGTGGAACACGTTGGCGAGTCGGAGTCCGTGGGCGTCGCAGATCGCGCACACCTTTTCGAGCACTTCGGGCAACTTCGTACGGGGAACGACGGCGTCTTGGACGTAGAGATCCGGTGCCAAACGTCCCATGGCGCCGAAGGCACCCTTGCGACCGCGCCAAAGGACCTTCCGCTGCTCCGGATCGCGGGTCGACGAGATGCTCATGGCTCCCGCCGCTTCGAGAAGCGCCCGCGTCCTCGCGACCGATTCGCCCACGTCCTCTTCCGTACCGTCGAATTCGATCAAGAGCACCGCGCCCGCGTCGGTGGGATATCCGGCTCGGAATACCGAGGCTTCGACGGCGGCGATGGTGCGGTCGTCGAGAGCTTCGATCGCGGCCGCCGAGATCCCTTCGCGGATGAGCGTCGACACCGCTTCACACGCGGGGCGCAGCGTCCGGAACGGGGCGAGCAGCGTTTCGGTCACTTCGGGGTTCGGCGTGAGGCGCACCACGAGTTCCGTCGCGATGCCGAGCGTCCCTTCGCTTCCGAGGAAGAGGCCGCGCAGATCGAGTCCGTGCGATGTCCCCGTGGGATGCCCGAGCATCACGACGCGTCCGTCGGAAAGGACCGCTTTGACGGCGAGGACGTGACGTTCGGTGGACCCGTATTTCAGCCCGTGCGGGCCACCCGCATTTTCCGCGACGTTGCCGCCGAGCGAACAAGCCGTTTGGCTCGACGGGTCGGGGGCGTAGTGAAGGCCGTACGGGCGGGCGGCATCGGAGAGATGCGCGTTGATGAGCCCCGGCTGTACGACGGCGAGTCGGCTTTCCGCGTCGATCGACAGCACGCGGTTCATGCGCGAAAGTTCGATCAACACGCCGCCTTCGGCGGGCGTCGCGCCGCCCGAAAGCCCCGTTCCGGCCCCGCGCGGCGTGAAGGGAACGCCTTCGTCTCGGCAGATGCGGACGATGGATTGGACGTCTTCCGTCGACGCGGGGAACACCACCGCGAGCGGACGCGTGCGAAAGTGCGTCAGGGCGTCACATTCGTAGACGAGAAGTTGTGCCGGCCCCGAAAGGCAGGCGTTCTTCGGAAGAAGGGCGCGGAGACGGTCGAGGACGCTCATGGGGTTTCGGTGACGTCGATCCACTTCTTGCGTTTGAACCAGAACCAGAATCCGACGCCGATCGCCGCGATGACGGCGAGGCAGATGTAGTAACCGTTTTCCCAGCGCAGCTCCGGCATCTTGTCGAAGTTCATGCCGTAGACGCCGACCACGAAGGTCATCGGCATGAAGACGGCCGACAGAACGGCGAGGTTCCGCATGATCTCGTTCATGCGCGCGTTCATCTGCGAATAGTGGACGTCGCGGACCGACGCCGCCATTTCGCGGAGGCTGTCGAGATGCTCGATGATCTGCAGCAGGTGGTCCGATGCGTCGCGGAAGTATCGACGCGTGGATTCCGAGATGCGCGCGGTGTCGTCGATCATGAGGTTGCCGACCGCTTCCTTCATGGGCCAAACTACCTCTCGGAGCCGGAACAGCTTCTTTCGAGTCCGGTGGAGACGTCGTTCGACGTCCTTCGCGGATCCCGCCGAGACCTCGCGATCGATGCCGTCGAGAATGCGGGACATCTTGTCGATGACGGGGAAGAAACGGTCGGCCAAGGCGTCGACGAGGGCATGAAAAAGCAGGTCGGGCTTGTTCTTCCGCAGACGACTCTCGCGGCGTTCGAGGCGCTTGATCACTCCGTCGAACGTGTCGCCGATCGCGTCTTCGATCGAAATGACCCACGACTTTCCGAGGAACAGCGAGACGCGTTCCATGCCGACGCGACGTAGAAGGCTTCCCGTCATCGGATCGACGCCGATGAAATGGGTGACGTCGCCGTGAACCTCCATCTTCGGCCGGTGGCGTCGCGACAAAGCATCTTCCATCGCGAGCGCGTCGATGTCGAACGTCGTCATCAGGCGACGAAATAGTTCGAGATCGGCGAGTCCTTCGATGCTGATCCACAACATCGATCCGTCCGTCGGCGGACCCGGGACATCCTGTGCGGAAGCGATCGTTTCGACCGCGTACTGCTCTTTCGAATAGCGGAAGACCCGGATGCGGGGCGGTCCGTCGTAAAGAAGGTTGGCCGGGAGGTGGAGATCGCCCGGAGCACTTCCGATGTTGTGGGTCGTCGCGGGGATGGACGGCGACGGGTTCAAGGACCGTCCTCCAGGCATTGCTTGAGCGTGAGCAACGCCATGGCCGTTCCGTAGGACTTGCCCATTTCGTGGCTGTCGATCCACGTGCCGTCCCATTCGCCGATCTTCATCACGTGTTCGACCATCTTCGCGCGATGGGATTTCGCGGCGGCGGGAGGCAGTGCGTCGACGGCGCGCGCGGTGAACAACGCGCCGTGCCAAAAGAAGAAGCCGCCGAGTTCGCCGTCGGTGTGGAAGTCGCAGGTGCGGATGCGCTCGAAACGGGGGAGGTACTTCCAGAAGTTCTCCATCGCGGCCGCGAGCGCCGTCGGATCTCCCTTCTTGCCGAGGAGCAGGGCGGCTTCGCACGCGGGCATGCGTGCCATCGCGTTCTTCAACGCCTCCTCGCCTTTGCCCGGCTTGCGTCCCATTCCGTAGGCGAACGAACCTTCTTCCGAGCGCACCGACGCCATGCCTTCCGCGGCCCGGGTGAATACCGACTCCGGCACCGAAACGCCGGCGCGGCGCGCGTCGTCGAGCGCGATCACGACGCCCGCGGTCGTGAACGGGTTCGGGTACTCGTGTCCCCACGACCCGTCTTCACGTTGCTGGCGCGCCAGTTCCTTCACGATGCGGGCGGATTCTTCGCGGTACTTCGGCAGGGTCGGATCGTCCGCGCGCAACGTTCCGATGCGTCGGGCCAAATACATGAGACGGAACGCATCGGCGTAGCATTCCTCGTTTTGACCGCGTGCCATGCGCTTGTCGTTCGCGAGGAAGGCTTCGCCCCGCTTCAAGGCGGCGTCGATTTCGGTCGGGGCCGTGTCGCGCCACGCGAGGAGCGCGTTCATCGCCGCCGCCGTCGCCGCCACGTGAACGTTCGGGATGATGCGCGGGGAGTCCCAGTAGGCGTAGCGGGCGTCCTGCCATCCACCGGAAGCGTTCTGATGGCGAAGGAGCCACGCGATCGACTGCGGAAGGGCGGAGCGTGCGTCGGCGGGCGACCGCGGCCATGCGGTCGTGGACGGTGCTTCCGACATCGCCGCGGCGGGCGGCCAAACCGGGTCGTCGAAGGCGTGGACGACGGGGCCGACCGGGGTGGTGTCGCGGCCGACGATCAGATTCGTCGACGCTTTCGCCGCTTCGGGCGACGTCGGGAATTCGTCGACGAGACGGCGCCACAGGCGTTCCGCGGCCGTGTCGTTGCGCGTGAGCCGTTCGGCGAGCGCGAGCGCTTCGAGGGCTTCCGGCATCCATTCGGCCGAGAGTGGGGAATCGGACTTCACGAGGGCGCGCAGACCGGGAATCGCATCCTTCGGAGCACCGAGATTCATCGACAGCTTCGCTTCTTCGAGATCGATGCGTGCGGACTCCGCGGAGGTCGGATCCGCGGCTCGGGCACGCTCGAGCGCCTTGCGCACGGCGTCCGCGTCGCGGGCGAGGCGCGCTCGCAGCGCGTCGTTCGTCGCCGTGGCCGCGGGCGTCGCCGCCGCGGGCAACCATGGTGAGAGGTCGATCGGTTTTCCGGAGAGCGCGGCGCAAACGCCCATCACGCGGTCGAGCAACCAATCGGCGTTGATCGTGCGGATGTGGTCGAGTTGCCAAAGAATTTTGCCGTCGGGGGCGAGCATCACGATCATGGGCTCGACGTTGTCCGGCGCGACGATGCCGAAGCGCTTTCCGAGCCCCGCCTTGTCCACGGCGCAGCGGACGGGCACGCACATCGCCGCGATGAACCCGGCGAGGCGGCGATCGGTGAAGGCCGTCGTGCGCATGTAGTCGTCGAGAATCGGAGAGCGGTACATCTGGACGCCCTCGATGCGCGGGACATACCAGAACACGGGCTTTCCTTCGGCGCGCGCCTTGGCGAGAGCGCCGTCGATCAACGCACCGCGGTCGATCTCCGTCTTCGGGAGCGTCGGAACCGGGCCACCCGGATCGGGGGCGAAGAAACCGTCGGTGATCCACGGGATCGTCGTGTCGACCCGCGCCGCCGCTTTGGCGAGGTTCAGGTCTTGGGCGGGAAGGACGGCGACGAGGAGGGCCGCGGCGAGGAGGCGTAGGACCATGGGGTTCTCCGACTCCGATCTTAGGAGATCGGCTAGGATTCGCGACGATGCGTCCACGTCCGCCGCTCGAAGCCGCTTTGGTCGACTTGGGTCGCGATCTCAGAGATCGCGCCCGCCGGGCGGCCGTGCGTGCGGGTGCTTCACGGCCCGAAGAAGTCGGCGCGTCGGACGTCCAATACGGCGTCGACGTCGCGACGGAAGAAGGATTGACCGACGCGGTCCGCGCCCACCTCGGACCTTGGTTGCCTCTGCGGTTGTTCTCCGAGGGGCTCGATCCCGAAGGTGTCGTCGTCGGGGAAGGGGTTCCCGTGCGTCGCCTCGTCGTGGACCCCATCGACGGCACGCGCGGGCTGATGCACGACAAGCGCTCCGCGTGGGCACTGCTCGGCGTCGCTCCCGACGCCGATCCTCGGCTGCGGACGCTCGAGGCGGCGGCGATGGTTGAAATCCCGACGCGCCTCGGGGGGGCGGGTGAAGTGCTGTCCGCCACGCGTGGGGACGGTTGGACGGGTTCGGTCGACGTCATGCCCGGGGTTTCCGGGATCACGGAGCCGTTCGTGCGACGTTCGACGGACGGACTGTCGTTCGAACACGGGTTCGTCACCGTCGCTCGCTTCTTCCCCGGGATTTCCCGCCGTCTCGACGCTTTCGCGACGGCGTTGATGCGGGAATTCGAAGCGCGCGGGTGGGCGCCTTCGGGCACGGTCTTCGAAGATCAGTACATCTCGAACGGCGGGCAGATGGCGGCGCTCGTGACGGGGCGGGACCGTCTCGTGGTCGATTTGCGGGCCCTGCTCGGAGATCCGGGGCGCCCGATCCGGTCGGGACACGCCTACGACCTACTCGGTCTGCTCGTCGCCGAAGAGGCGGGCGTCGTGATCACCGATTGTTCAGGAGCGGAGTTGGACGCGCCGTTGTCGATGGTCGCGCCCGTGCCGTGGATCGGCTACGCACATCGGCCCATGCGTGACGCGTGCGCACCGATCGTCGCCGCCGTCCTCGAATCCGTGAAAAACGCCTGAGATTCTCGCGGTTTCGCCCCGAGCCGGAGGCGGGGCGGGTTTGAACGCTCCGAACGGGATTTCGGGTTCCCGGCGGCTCCGCGATCCACTTGGTGCGTAGGTCGACAAATCCGCATTTCATCCCCCGGCGTGAAGTGTCGACATGTTCTCTGCGACCGAAAAAACCGCATGAACCGCGGAAGCCGTAGTGGGCTCCCGAGGTGGGTTTCGGCCGCGGAGGACATGCGTCATGGCCGAGATGGACGAAGTGCTGCGCGAGTTTCTCGTGGAGAGCTACGAGAACATGGACCGGCTCGACCGGGACCTCGTGGCGCTCGAGGAGCGCCCGACGGATCGGGAGATCCTCGGGTCCATCTTCCGCACGATCCACACGATCAAAGGAACCTGCGGGTTCCTTGGGTTCGCTCGGCTCGAAAAAGTGACCCACGTGGGCGAGAACCTCCTCGCGCGGCTCCGTGACGGGACGCTGACCGTCGACGCGCCGATCACGACGGCCCTGCTCGCCTTGGTCGACGCCGTCCGGGCGATGTTGAAGCACATCGAGGCCCACGGGAACGAAGGCGTCCGCGACGACGCGGCGCTGGTGGCCGAACTCGTGCGTTTGAACGACGCGTCGACACCTTCCGTCGCAACCCCCTCGGCGCCGTCGACACCCGTGGCACCCAAGCCGACTCCCGTCGCGGAACTTCCCGCGCCGCCGACTCCGACTACCGAAGCGACCGCACCCGTCGCGACGCCCGCCGTGCACGGTGCGTCCGCGAAGTCCGGCGACGACTCGAAGGTCTCGGATTCGAACGTACGCGTCGACGTCGGATTGCTCGACAAGTTGATGAACCTCGTCGGCGAATTGGTCCTCGCCCGCAACCAGATCCTGCAGCATGCGACCGCGACCCGCGACGGCGGATTCGCCGCGACCACCCAACGACTCAACCTGATCACGACCGAGTTGCAGGAAGGCGTCATGAAGACGCGCATGCAGCCGATCGGAAACGTGTGGAACAAGTTCCCCCGCGTCGTCCGCGACCTCGCCGTGCTCTGCGGCAAGCAGGTCCGCGTGGAGATGGAAGGGAAGGAAACCGAACTCGATCGCACGATCATCGAAGCGATCAAAGATCCGTTGACGCACATCGTGCGCAACTCGGTCGACCACGGCATCGAGACGGCCGAAGAGCGTCGCCGCAAGGGCAAGCCGCAGGAGGGCCGCATTCTTCTCCGGGCCTACCACGAAGGCGGCCAAGTCAACATCGAGATCGCCGACGACGGCGGCGGTGTTCGCGCGGAGCGCGTGAAGGCGAAGGCCGTCGAAAAGGGACTGATCACGTCGGAGGCCGCCGCCCGCATGAGCGATCGCGAGGCGGTCACTCTGATCTTCCTGCCGGGATTTTCGACCGCGGAGAAGGTGACCAACGTCTCCGGGCGCGGCGTCGGCATGGACGTCGTCAAGACGAACATCGAAAAGATCGGCGGCGCCGTCGACGTGACGAGCCGCCCGGACGCGGGGACCACGATCCGCATCAAGATCCCGCTGACCCTCGCGATCATTCCCGCACTTCTCGTCGGGTGCGACGGCGAACGGTTCGCGATTCCGCAGGCGAGTCTCCTCGAACTCGTGCGACTCGACGGCGATGCCGCGACGTGGGGGATCGAATCGATCCGCGGAACTCCGGTCTACCGTCTGCGCGGCAACCTTCTTCCGCTCGTTCGCCTCAACACCGTTCTCGGACTGCCCGAACGGCGCGGCGACGCCGTCAACATCGTCGTGCTGCAAGCCGACGGACGTCCCTTCGGGCTCGTCGTCGACGCCATCAGCGACACCGAGGAAATCGTCGTCAAACCTCTCGGCAAGCTTCTGAAGGGGCTGCCGTGCTACGCGGGGGCCGCGATCATGGGAGACGGCAGAGTCGCCCTGATTCTCGACGTCCTCGGGCTGGCGCGTGCCGGTCGCGTCGGAGGCGATTCCCGCGATCGCGCCGCGCGGCAAGAACGCGAAAAGCCCGCGAAGGCGTCGACGACCACCAGTTTGCTTCTCGTCGCGGCCGCGGGCGGGCGTCGCATGGCGGTGCCGCTCGATCTCGTGGCGCGCCTCGAAGAGTTCCCGCGTCATGCGCTCGAATCCGCGGCGGGCCGACCGGTCGTTCAGTACCGGGACGGTTTGCTGCCTCTCGTCGACCTCGCGGAGCGTTTTCCCTCCGCGGCGCCGCAAGCGGGGGGAACGCTCCGCGTGGTGGTGCACCACGGGCCCGAAGGAGCGGTCGGTTTCATCGTCGAGCAGATCCTCGACATCGTCGACGTCGACGTCGCGTCCGCGAAGCCCGCGAAGGTGCCGGGCCTTCGAGCCTCGGTGGTCGTCCTCGGAAGGGTGACCGACGTCCTCGACGTCCCCGCGCTCGTCCAAGGCGCCCTCGAAACGGTGGAGATCTGACATGTCCGACGCGATCCAAGGTCGCTGCTGCACGTTCGTCGTCGACGGGCTTCTGCTCGGAGTCGACGTGCTGAAGGTTCAGGAAGTCATCCGCTACCAGGAGATGACGCGCGTGCCCGGTGCTCCGCACGTCGTCACCGGGCTCATCAACCTTCGCGGCCAACTCGTCACGGCCCTCGACCTGCGGAAGCGACTCGAACTGTCGCCGCGGAATCCCGCGGATCTTCCGATGAACGTCGTCGTGCGGACCGACGACGGCGCGACGAGTCTGCTCGTCGACGATATCGGCGACGTGATCGCGGTGGACAGGGACACCTTCGAACGTCCCCCCGAGACGGTCGATGCGGTGATCCGCGACGTCGTCACGGGCGTCCACAAACTCGAAGGGCGCCTGCTGCTCGTTCTCGACGTCGACGCCCTCGTCGCCTCCTCCGGAGCGGCGTGCCGCGACGGTGAAACCTGATTCGGTACGGAACAAGGAACCCGGAGGCATCCCCTCCACGGAAAAAAGGATGGAAGTCATGTTCGGAAACGAAGGAAACGGAACCACGGCCGTCGCACCCGTACGGGTGACGGAATCCCTCGAAGGCTTGAAGAACGCTCTCGAAGCGTTGCAAACCAACGTGATGATCGCGGATCCCGAACTGCGGATCGCCTACGTCAACGGTCGCGCCCTCGCGACTTTGAAGATGATCGGCGGCGAGATCCGCAAGAGCTTCGGCGTCGGTGTCGAGGAAATCCTCGGCGGATCGATCCATCGCTTCCACAAGGATCCGGGTCGCGTCGAGCGCATCCTCCGCGCGCCCAACGGACTTCCGCACGAGGCGGCGTTCACGTTCGGAAACGTGACCCTCGCGACGCGCATCAACGCGATCCCCGGGGTGTCGGGGCCCGCGGGTTACATCGTCGCCTGGGACGACATCAGCGACAAGATCCGCATGGAAGCGGAAACGAAGACGCTTCAGGCCCGCGAGAAGCAGGCCGCCGAAGATCTGAAGACCAAGGTCGACAGCCTCCTCGCCGTGGTGGATGCCGCCGCGTCCGGCGATCTCACGCGTGATGTCGCGGTGAAGGGCGAAGACGCGATCGGACAAATGGGTGGCGCCCTCGCACGCCTCCTCGGTCAGATGCGGCTCAGCATCGGGCAGATGGCGCAGTCGTCGCAGGCGCTCGCCGCATCGTCCGAGGAACTCACCGCCGTCTCGCAATCGATGGGCGCCGAAGCCGAGGAAACGTCGGCGCAGGCCAACGTGGTGTCGGCGGCGTCCGAAGAGGTCTCCCGCAACGTTCAAAGCGTCGCGACCGGTGCCGAGCAGATGTCGGCGTCGATCCGGGAAATCGCGAAGAACGCCACCGACGCGGCGAAGGTCGCCGGGCAGGCGGTGAAGGTGGCGGAAACCACCAATCGCACCGTCGAGAAGCTCGGCGAGTCGAGCGCCGAGATCGGGAAGGTGATCAAGGTCATCACGTCCATCGCGCAGCAGACGAATCTGCTCGCGTTGAACGCCACCATCGAGGCCGCTCGAGCGGGAGAAGCGGGAAAGGGTTTCGCCGTGGTCGCGAACGAGGTGAAGGAATTGGCGAAGGAAACCGCCAAGGCCACCGAAGACATCTCGCAGAAGATCGAGGCGATTCAGTCCGACACGCGGGGTGCGGTCGAAGCGATCGCGAAGATCGGCGCGATCATCAACCAGATCAACGACATCCAGAACACGATCGCGAGCGCGGTCGAGGAACAGACGTCGACGACGAACGAGATCGGTCGCAGCGTGACGGAAGCGGCCAAGGGCACGTCCGAGATCGCCCACACGATCACCGGCGTCGCGACGGCGGCGAAGTCCACGACGCACGGCTGCCAAAACGTCCTCGGAGCGGCGACCGAACTGTCGAAGATGGCGTCGGATCTGCAGAAACTCGTCGCGCGTTTCCGCATCTGATTCGAGGTCGGCCGCCCCAGAAACGGGGCGGCGCTCGGGGAGAAACCCATGAAGGCCCTGATCGTCGACGACTCGCGCGCGATGCGCATGATCCTCGCGCGCACTCTGAAGGAGTTGGGCTTCGACACCGTCGAAGCCCTCCACGGCGGCGATGCCTTGGAACAGATCGCGGTGTGCGGTCCGTTCGATCTTGCCATCGTGGACTGGAACATGCCGGAAATGGACGGACTCGAATTCGTCCGACGCGTCCGCGGGACCCACTGTGCGGATTCGATGCGCATCGTGATGGTGACCACCGAGTCCGAAGCCGAACGGGTCGCCGCGGCTCTTTCGGCGGGTGCCGACGAGTACGTCATGAAACCGTTCACCAAGGACGCTCTTTCTTCCAAGCTCGAAATCATCGGCCTCGCGCTCCCGTAGCCCGCGGCCCGACATTCCACTCCCCACGGATTTCCCATGTCCATCCAAACCGCCGACTTCGACTACGTCCGCACCCTCCTGCGTGAGCGGGCGGCGATCGTCCTCGAACCGGGGAAGGAGTATCTCGTCGAAGCCCGCCTCCTTCCGGTCGCGCGCTCCTTCGGGTGCGAAGGGCTCGGAGACCTCGTACGCAGGCTCCGATTCGGAGGAGAAGCGCCCCTCGTGACGCGCGTGGTCGAGGCCATGACGACGAACGAAACCTCTTGGTTCCGCGACCTGCATCCCTTCGACGCGCTTGCGACGATGGTCATTCCGGACACCATCCGCGTGCGTGCGGGGGAGAAGCGGCTGCGCATGTGGTGCGGCGCGGCGTCGAGTGGCCAGGAGCCCTATACGGTGCTCATGGTGCTCGCCGAGAAGTTCCCGGAACTTGCGGGGTGGAACATCGAATTCCTCGCGACCGATATTTCGAGCGAGATGGTCGCGAAGTGCAACGCGGGACGCTATTCGCAGCTCGAGATGAACCGCGGTATGCCGACCCCGCTCCTGCTCAAGTATTTCGAGCGGGACGGTCTCGACTGGAAAGTCCGCGACGAGCTGCGCAAGCGCGTGACCTTCCGCACGATGAACTTGGCGGCCCCGTGGCCGTCCCTCGGAACGCTCGACGTGGTGTTCCTCCGGAACGTGATGATCTATTTCGACGTTCCGACGAAACGGTCGATCCTCGCGGGGATTCGCCGTGTGCTTCGACCGGGGGGATGGCTCTTCCTCGGCAGCGCGGAGTCGACGCTCGGACTCGACGACGGGTTCGAGCGCGTCACCGAAGGCAAGGCGGTCGTCTACCGCAATCGAAAGGACTGAATCATGCGTATCGAAACCGAGACCCTCGAACAGGTCGTCACCGAAGTGTTGGCGACCATGACCGGGGTCGTGGCGTTCCCCGTGTCCGATGTGCGCGCATCGACCGCACGACGTTCGGTGGCCGCGTGCATCCATTTGACCGGCGCCTATACGGGCGCGGTGGTCATCACGATGCCCGAAGAACTCGGACGCCGTATCGCGGCGTCGATGTTCGCGGCCGATCCGGGCGCGCTCTCCGACGGCGAGGTGATGGATGCGGTCGGTGAAATCGCCAACATGGTCGCCGGTTCGGTGCGTTCGGCTTTACCGATGCCGAACACGATCAGCCTGCCGTCGGTGTCGGAAGGCACGGGGCTTCGCATGGACGTCCCGGGAAGCGTCGCCGTAGCGACGACGTCTTTCGTGGTCGACGGCGACGTGTTCGACGTCGTCCTCTCCGCCCGCGCGGGCGAGGTTTGAAGGCTTCCGTGCCGAAACTCCGCGTCTTGGTCGTCGACGACGCGGTCGTCGTCCGCCGTCTCGTGGTCGAGGCGCTGAACGGCGATCCCGACATCGAGGTCGTCGGAACCGCGAGCAACGGCAAGATCGCGCTCGATCTTCTGCCTCAACTCGCCCCCGACGCCGTGACGCTCGACGTCGAGATGCCCGAACTCGACGGCCTCGCGACCTTGAAAGCACTGCGCGTCGCCCATCCGAAACTCCCGGTCGTCATGCTCTCGGCGCTGACCGAGCGCGGCGGGTCGATCACGCTCGACTGTCTCGCCGCCGGGGCCTCTGGGTATGTGACGAAGCCTTCGGCTGTGAACATGGGTTCGGCCGTCGAACGTCTTCGAGCCGAACTCGCGCCGATGCTGAAGGCCTTCTGCGCGAAGGTGTCGGCGGCTCCCGCTCCGCTCGTCCGCACGGCTCCCGTCGCGTCGCAGCGCCGGACCGATCCGGAAATTCTCGCCGTCGGCGTTTCCACGGGAGGTCCGAATGCGCTCGCGGAACTGATCCCCGCGTTGCCCGCGGACTTTCCGCTGCCCGTCGTCGTCGTTCAGCACATGCCTCCCGTATTTACGCGACTGTTGGCCGAACGACTTGCCGCGAAGTCGCGACTTCCGGTCGTCGAGGCCGTCGACGGCGACCGCATCGTTCCCGGAAAAGTGTTCATCGCACCCGGCGACCGTCACCTCGTCCTGGAGCGCCGCGGCGACGACGTCGTCGCCGTCTTGACGCAGGATCCTCCCGAGAACTCCTGTCGACCCGCCGTGGATCCGTTGTTCCGGTCCGTCGGTCGATGTTTCGGCGGCCGCGTGCTCGCGTTGGTGCTTACGGGGATGGGACGCGACGGACTTCGCGGGTGCGAGGTGTTGAAGGAGGCCGGTGCCGAAGTGCTCGTGCAGGACGAGGCGACGAGCGTCGTCTGGGGAATGCCGGGATTCGTCGCGCGCGCCGGCCTCGCGGACGAGGTGCTTCCGCTTTCGAAGATCGCCGCGGAAGTCGTTCGTCGCGCGGGCCGACGCTCCACCGTTCCATCGATCGAACCACGCGGCGAGGCCGCGTCTCTCCGAAGGAGTTGTCCATGAAGATTTTGATCGTCGACGATTCGAAAGCGATGCGCATGATCGTGATGCGCCATCTGCGTCAAGCCGGATTCGGCCACCACACGCTCGATGAAGCGGGAAACGGCGTCGAAGCCCTCGCTTCGGTCACCGCGTCCCGACCCGATCTCATCCTGTGCGATTGGAATATGCCCGAGATGAACGGACTCGAATTCCTCACATCGTTGCGTGCGCGATCGCTCGACGTGCCGTTCGGATTCGTGACGACGGAGTCGAGCCCGGAAATGCGCGCGAACGCCACGAATGCGGGAGCGGCGTTTCTGATCGCCAAGCCGTTCACCGTCGAAATGTTTCAGACGGCTCTCGCGCCGTATTTGAACTGACAGCGGACTTTCTCCGAACCTTCGCCCCCCGTGGCGCGCGTGCCCGTTCGTCCACTAAGGTGCGACGGACATGAACGGAATCGACGACGACGCGGCGTGGCTCGAAGGGTGGATCGACGGTCGCCGGACCGTCGACGGGGCCGTCGCGACGGCGTCGACGTGTTCGCCTTCCTACGGTGACGGGCTGTTGCACGGCCTGCACGACGGGGTGGTGGATGCGGTCGATCGTCGGCGGGGTGCCGACGCGCGGCTCCGTTCCGATCGCAGCATGGAGGAGTCCCGTATGAAGACCCGTACTTTCAGCCGGAGAGCGTTCGCCGCGGCCGTCGTCGCCGGGGTCGCCGCCTTGATCGTCACCCAGAGCATCGGTTCGTCGGAGGCCGTGGCGTCTCCGCCCCCGCCGCCTCCCGCCTGGCAACACGCCACGCTTCCCTTGACCATCGCCCGGATGGATCGCTTCGACACCGAGTTCAATCAGGTACTCGCGAACTCCGGGCCGGCGGCGTTGAAGACGTATGTGTTGAACCGCTACGTTGCGACCCCCGCCGCGGAGAAGACGTTCATCTCCCAGTGGGTCGCGGAACGCGGATTGGCCCTCGCCCCCGATCTCATCATCGACTTCGTTCAGGCGACCTGCCTCGACTGCGACGAACACCTCGCGTGTGAAAGCGCGGCGATCGCGTTGGCGGAAGCCGCCGCGACGCCGTCGGTCAACTTCCCGAACGGAAGCAAGTCGCGGGTGGCGGCTCTCATTCCTCAGGCGCCGAATCCGCGGATCGCCGCGAAGCTTTCGGCGGCCCACGCCGCGATCCCGAACTGATTCAGACGATCAGCGACATCGCGCCGTCGCCGACGCCGATGCGGGCGACGGCGTCGGTGTCGCGCAGATAGACGTCCGGCGGGATCACGCCGCGCAGCAACGCTTGCGAGGCCCGAATCAGGTGCGCCGCGTGGTCGCGCGATTCGCGGGTGAATTCCACGCGCCAACGCTTCACGCCGCGCGCGACCAACGCCGGAGCGATCAGCGCCGCCGACTGTCGATGCGCGTCGAACACCGTGTTGCGACAACCGGCGTCGACGGTCACGGGATGGTCGTTCTTGTGGTGATCGCGCAGTGAAATGCGATGGGACTCGCACGGGCGGCCGCACGTGCGGAAATCGCGGCCTTCCGAAAGAAGGTGGGCGTAGGTGCAGTGCTCCGTGTGGAACGTGGCGATCCGATGCGAGAGGACCATCGTCCACGCGTTCGCGGGGACGCCGTCGAGCAAAGCGTGGAGTTGGGCTTCGTCGAGGTCGTGGGACGGCGTCAACGTCGTGAAGCCGCGGCCGAGGAGATGGCGGGCGGTGACCGAGTTGGTGACGTTCAGCGAAAAGTCGCCGTGAATCGGCGTGGTCCCGCGGCCGAGGCGCATCATGCCGCCCCAGTGCCGAACGAGGTAGCCCGCGGGATGAAGATCCGCGAGCCGAGCGTCGATCGCTTCTTCGCCGGGCTTCGTCACCCGCAACGTCGCGAGGTGGACGTCGAGCCCGTGGTCCTTCGCGAAGGCCACAGCCTTCCCGAGTCCGACGAGTTCCATCCAGTCGAGTTCGACCTCGCGGCAATCGGCGTCGAGTGCCGCTTCGATGTGCGCCATCTCCCGACAGAGCGGCACGACGCGCAGCCGGCCTTCGTCGCCCCGGAAGGGGCCGAGATCCGCACCGACGAGGGTAGGCCAAACGGGTTCCGGCGCGGAGGCGTGCGCGGGACGTTCATCGAACGCCGTTTCGAGCGCCGCGACCAAGGATCGACGGATCTGCTTGAGCTCGGACACCGGGAGATGAAGCCCCGGGGGGAGGGCGTCGACGTCGATTCCGTCGAGTCTCCACGAAGTTCCACCGAAGCTGCCGAGTTTGTCGGCGAGGAGTTCCGCCGTGAGACCGCGACCGCTCGAGGGCGCAAGCGGTGTTTCGCCGGACGCCTCGACGGTGTGATCGTCGTAAGTTGCGACCACGTGAAGCGGACGACCGACGGCGCCGTCGACGCGAAGACGCACGGCGAGTCGCCCTTCGGGCGGCGTGTCCGCGACGATCTTTTCGGTGGCGCGTACGAGGGTCGGATCTTGAGTGATCCACACACGTTGCCCCGGACGCACACGCGTGAGATCCGGGCCCGGCGTCCCGAATCCGAGGATCAACGTGTCCCCGCGGCGTTCGACGCGGAAGATCGGACCGCCGGGCTCGCGCTTGTCTTCCGGGTTTCCGTCGTCGAAGACGACGCCCATCCCCGCGACGACGTCGATCGGCGCGGGGGCGGGGCCCGTGGCGGCGTCGCTTTTGCCGCCGAGTCCGGTGAGCGGCGATGCGACCGTCCCCTTGGCGCCCGTGCGCGGCGCGTCGACGACGAGGGCCCCCGTCCACGGGCGTTCGTCACCGCGTTGACCGACCACGACTTCCTTCGCGCCGACACGCATGACGGTGCCGATGCAGGCCCCACGGTGCTTCGGGAAGCGGCCCTCGACCAACGTCTGGTGATCGGAGCCCGCGAGGAATCCGTCGGACCAACCGCGCGTGTACGACAACGTCATGTCGCGAAGATCGCGGTTCCAACGGTCGACGGCCTCCGGGGTCGATTCCGACCCGCGAGCGACGGCGTCCACCCAGCGTCGATAGCCCGCGACGGCGGTCGACACGTACTGAGGGCCTTTTTGCCGCCCTTCGATCTTCAGGCTCGCCACTCCGGCGTCTCTCAACGCCGGCACGGCGCGGGCGCCTGCGAGGTCCTTCGGCGACAACAGGTAGTCGACGTCCCACGTTTCGCGCACGGTCCCGTCGACCACGAGTTCGTAGGGCATGCGGCACGACTGCGCGCACTGTCCGCGATTGGCGCTGCGCCCGCCCCACGCTTCGCTGGTGAGGCATTGACCCGACCACGACACGCACAGGGCGCCGTGGATGAAGACTTCGACTTCGATGGGCGACGCCGCCGTCAGGGCGCGGATATCCGTGACGGAAAGTTCGCGCGGTGCGACGAGGCGCGTGCAACCGAGCGACGCCGCGAAGGCCGCGCCGTCGGGGTCGGAGACCGTCATCTGCGTGGACGCGTGAACATGCAGCGTGGGGCAGAGCTTGCGGGCGAGCAGCGCAACGGCGGGGTCTTGGACGATCACGGCATCCACCGAAGCGTCGGCGATCGCGCGAAGGATGCGTTCGACGGCAGGGAGTTCCGGCTCGAACACGAGGGTGTTCAGCGTGACGAACGCCTTCGCGCCGGCTCGGTGGATGCGACGGACGGTGTCCTTCAACTCGGCGACGGGGAAGTTGGCCGCGCGTGCGCGGGCGTTGAAGCCTTCGTCGAGGCCGAAGTAGACCGCGTCGGCGCCGGCGGCGAGAGCCGCCGCGAGGGCCTCGCGGCTCCCCGCCGGTGCGAGGATTTCGGGGCGTCGGGGTGTGGACGGCGCGTTCATGGCGGGGGACACTCGAAGGACGCTAGCACGCCCGTCGCGTCCCCATGAAGCCTCACCCCGAACTCGCACGCCTCCGTCGCGCCGTCGACGCGCACAACACCGCCCTGCGCGAAGCCGTCCTCGCGCGTCTCGAGGTGGTCGAACGGATCGCACGGCTCAAGACGACCGCCGCGCTTCCGGCGGTCGATCCGCGACGCGAAACGGCCATGCGAAAAGCGGTGTTGCGCGGGCTGCGCGGACGCTCGAGGCGCATCGTCGCCGCCGTGTTCGATGCGGTGGTCGCCGCGTGTCGAGAAACGGTGGTCGCGCTCACACGTCGACGTCGAGTCGTGCGGCGAGTCGCTTCGCGTCGGCCACGCAACGCGCCAACGCGCCGCTGAAGCGCTCCCGCGCGGGGTCGCCCTCTTCGGCGAAGAGCGCACAGGGCGCGGAACCGTCCTCGGCCGCCGAAACGAAAACGAATTTCGACCGTTTCGCCACGACGGCAGGGGGTGCCATCCGTTTTGAAAGTCCTCCGCCCGCACCGCGACGCGTCAGCCACCACGTCCGTTCGCGGCCCGCCTCGGCGTCCAGGAGTTCGGCGCCGCCGACGGCTTTGCGCTCGATCTCGTGGGCGATCTCGTCGAGGGCGTCCCAGTCGTTGAACTCCGACAGGCACTCGTTCGGATCTTCGTAGGCCGTGCCGACGGCATGCTCGCAAGCCCCGTCGGCGTCGTCGCAGAACGGGCAGGGTGGAAGGTCGGGGAGCGGGGCGACGTCTCCGTCGTCCGCCGCGTCGAGGGCGTCGTCGAAATCAGGTGCCATGGAGAGAAGCGCGGATCATCCACGCCATTTTTTGGTGGTCTTGCACGATCCGTGTGAGCAGGTCGGCGACGCCCGGATCCGTCGCGTCCGAAATCGCTTCCGTCAGGTGGCGGACGAGCGCCACGTGCGCCGATTCGAGAAATGCGAGTTGCGAAGTCCAGTCGGCGACGCCCGCGTCCGGCGCCTTGAGCGGCGATGCGGCGGCGACGTCCGCGGGCAGAATCATCGGCACGGCTCCGAGTTGCACGATGCGTTCGGCGAGATCGTCCACGTGGGCGGCGAGGGTCCCCGCATGGGTGTCGTAGAGGGCGTGCAACGAAACGAAGTGGGGGCCCGCGACGGTCCAGTGGAAATGCTTGTAGGCGGAAGTCAACATCGAAGTCGCCTGTGCGAGCGCGTTCAGCGAAGCGGCCATCGCCGCGGCTTCCTTCGCCGGAATGGCGACGACGGCCGTAAGAAGTGCGCGGGGCGGACGGGCGGTTTTCATGGAAGACTCCTTGCCGCAAGGCTTTGCGGCGATCGTAGCAGTCCCTGTCGCGGACTTCTCCGAACCTTCATGGGAGGCGTGCGGATCCGTCGCTAAGGTGACCACGGATACGGTATGCGTCGGAGATCCGCTCCCTCGCGCCGTACGCATCGGAGACTCTCCATGATCAAGCGTACCTTGGCGCTCCTCGCCCTCTGTGTCGGCGCCGTCGCGGCTCAAAACGGCACCTACGTGTACTTCTCGACACGCTTCGCCGAGACCCCGCTTTCGGGCCGCGGCGGGTTCGTCGTGGACGGAAACCCGACGACGGTTCCGGTGCCCGTCTTCGCGCCGGGGACGGTGAACGAGGCGGCCGTGATGAATGCGAACGGGTTCGCGTTCGTCCGCCCCGGTGTTCCGAACAAGTGGCCTTTGTCGTTCGTGCAGGGGACCGTGTCGTCGCCGGTGACGGATTTCGTCGAAGTCTCGAACTTCCCGCAGATCAACCTGTTGATGGGAGACACGGACAACGACGGGCAGTACAACGAGGGCGGATCGTTCCCGAACTGCGTGACGGGTGCGAATCCTCCGTGCCCGAAGCCGACCACCACCTACACGAACTTCGCGGGCGTCGATGCGCTCTACGTCCCGACGCCTCCCGTCGGCCGCAACGCGTCGATCTACGACTGCTTCATTTCGACGCCGTCGGATTCGAACGGAACGGGCGGTTACCGCGGTACCGCGGTCACCGAGGCGGACATGATCATGTTCCCCAAGGCGACCAACCCCTACCCGGCACCGTCGGCACCGCAGCAACCGATCTTCTTCATTCGCCAGTCGCATCTCGAGATCTTCTTCGGGATGGCGGCGGGCTCCGGAAACGCGATCGATACGGACGCGTTCGCGGTCGATGAAACCAACGGAGACATCTACATCTCCTTCGACGGAACGTCCTCGACCGTCGCGACGTGTTTCACCGGGACGTTCTTGACCGCTCCGGGAGTGTCGACCACCGCCGCGATTCTCGCGGGTGACGTTTTCCGCATCCCCGGTGCGGCGTACACCCCGACGGGTCCGTTCAACGTGGTGTCGGCTCCGACGCCGGGACTCGTTCAACGCATTTGGTCGTCCGCGGACGTGACGACCATGGTGACGACGGCGGGTGGCCTCATCCTGCCGACGGCGCAAGGCGGGGTGGCGTACACGAATACCTACAGCCTCGACGTCGACTACATCAACACGGGGACCGTCACCACGCCCTCGGGGTTCACGGTCCGCAATCTGTTCTTCACCGTCGACAACCGCGGCGGCAACGTCGGCGCCACGGTGAATCCCTTCGCGCCCGCGATCTACACGACGGCGGGGAACGGCCAGTTCGCGGTGTTCAACGGCGTCACCATGAACAACCCCGCGGCGATGGGCATGGCGACGCAGTCGTTCAGCAACACGTTCTACTCGGGCTGTCTCGACGCCCTCGACGTTTATGACCTCGCGAATCCGCTCGATCCGCAGACGGGCAACCCGATGCATCTCGAGTCCTTCCCGGACAACGGTCGTCGGTATCTCGGACTCGCGTCGATGGGCAACCCCGCCAACCCGGCGCTTTACGCGAACAAGTTGATCTGCTCGATCGCGGGTTCGCCGCCCGGATCGACGATCGCGGTCTTCGCGCGCGCGGACGTCACGACCGTCGGCGGCTACATCGATCGCTACGATTCGTTCGCGTCCGGGATCCCGGACGGGTGCCCGGAGCTCTATCTCGACGTCGCCAACGTCTACACGAACAGCATGATCCTCGCGCCGCAGGGCTTCTCGAACCTCGGGCAGGATCCGTTCGTCCAAGGACTCATGAACGGCGGCCCCACGTTGAATCCGCTCTACTGGAATCCGATCCGCACGGCGGTCGACGCGAACAACTCCGACAATGGAGACAGCGCCTTCGAGTTTGATCTCACGACCCTCGGACCGCTTCCGGCGCTGCCGGGTGGAGTCAGCTTCATCCTGACGTTCCAAGCGATCGACTTGAATACGCTGAAGTTGTCGGATCCGATGGCGTTCGAATTCAACTGATCGCGACGCGTCTCCGCGAGGGGGATGTCCCGGCCGAGGGTGGTCGGGGCATCCCCCGCGGTGCATCATGGGCGCCCGAGGGCACCACGTGCCCGGAGTCGCCATGAGAAAGTCGCTTGTCGTCGCGTGCACCTTCCTCGCGTCGGTGCTGTCCGCCTGTGCCGTGTCGAAGCCCCGGCCCCAGGAGGCCCCGGCCGTCGCCCCTCCGGAACCTTTGGGAACGGAATTCCGCCTGATGCGGAACCCCGTCGTGTCTCCGGACGGCGCTCGCGTCGCATTCAGCCACCAAGGCGACATCTGGGTGGCGCCGCTCGTGGGGGGCATGCCCGCGATGCGCGTCACCGCGCAGCCCTCGCGGGAAGACACTTGTCTTTGGACCCCGGACGGGCGTTCACTCGTCTTCACGAGCAACCGCTTCGGCAACAACGATCTCTTCGTCGTGGATCTCGTCGGCGGCGAGCCCCGTCGGTTGACCCATCATTCGGCGGACGATCGGCTGATGGGCCTCTCGCCGGATGGAAAGTGGGTCCGTTTCACCTCGGAGCGCGAAGAGCAGGACCTTCGTCGCCATGCGAACCTCTTCGAAATCGCGATCGACGGGGGGACGGAGCGACGGGTTTCCGGCTACGCGTTGACCGACGGGCGTGTGTCGCCCGACGGGACGATGCTCGCCTTCACACGCGGAGCGGAATCGTGGTGGCGCAAGGACTACCGCGGGGCCGCGAATCTCGACGTCTACGTCGCGAACACCAAGGACGGCGGCGACTTCAAAGCGCTCACCACGTGGGAAGGCAACGATTTCGGACCGATGTGGGCGACCGACGGACGCGGCGTCTACGTGACGCGTGAAAAGGATCGCGCCACCAACCTTTGGTTCGTCACCGTCGGCGGAGGCGAAACGCAGGTCACGAATCTTCCGACGCCCGGCGTGCGATTCGCCTCGCTGAACGCGCGCGGGACGCATCTCGCGTTCGAATCGGGAAGCGACGTGCATACGCTCGAAATCGATCCCGCGAATCCGGCACGTCCTCTCGGTGAACCGCGTCGCGTTCGGGTGTCGGGATTCCTCGATCTCGACCAATCGAACGCGGAAGTGCGCGTGTCGAACGACGTCGGTGAATATGCGCTCTCGCCGGACGGCAAGATGATCGCCTGCGTCAGCGGCGGCGAGATCTTCGTCATGGAACGCAAGAAGGGCGATTTCCGTCGTACCCGCCGCGTCACCGACACGGCCGCGAAGGAACACGACATCTGCTTCTCGCCGGACTCGAAGTCGGTGTTGTTCGTTTCGGACACGTCGGGCGAAGAGCAGATTTGGCGCGTGAAGTCCGACGATGCCGCGGAGCCCCGTCTCACGCACGCGCGCAAGTTCGCGGTTGAAAAAGTGACCGAGACGCCGGGTGAGAAGTCGGGGCTGGAACTGTCTCCCGACCATAAGACGTTGAGTTACGTTCGCGGACTCGGCGACCTCGTGCTCGCCGACCCCGTGACGCTCGAGGACAAGAAAACTCTCGATCGCGGTTTCTCGACGCCTTCCTACAACTGGTCGCCCGATTCGCGTTGGATCGTCCTGTCGAAGGACGACAATGACTTCAACACCGACGTATGGATCTTCGATACGACCGGAGCGGAGGCGCCGTACAACGTGTCGCGCCACCCGGACGAAGACACGAGCCCCGCCATGGACGGCAAGGGCCGTTTCATCGCGTTCATCACGAAGGACGGCCTTCTGAACGACACCGATCTCGCGATCGCGTGGTTGCGGAAAGCCGACGCCGAAAAGACGCCGCAGGATTGGGACGACGAATCCCCGTCGACCGGCGGCGCGGCATCGGCGCCGTCGACTCCGGGAGCCGCGCCCGGCGCGACGCCGCCCGGTGCTCCCGGAACACCCGGACCCGGAGGTGCGGGGGGCGGCCCCGGCCGTCGCCGCCGCGGAGGTGACGACGCGTTCGACGCGCCGCAGGATCCGCCGCAGGACGCCGCCGCGGAATCGCGTCCGGCGTCCCGTGCGACGTCGCGCCCCGAGAAGAAGGTCGAGCCCGTCGTGATCGAGTTCAAGGGGCTGCACAAGCGCACGAAGAAGGTCGTGAGTGGAGAGGGACGTCGTTCGACGCCCGCACCGTCTCCGGACGGTAAGTCCATCGCCTTCAATCAGCCCGGGACCGGCGGCGGGCTGATGATCGTCGGCTTCGACGGCAAGGACAAGAAGGCGTTGTCTCCGACGCCCGCGTCGCAACTCAAGTGGGACGGCGACGAGCTGTGGCACATCTCCGGCGGTGAAGTCGGTGCCATGTCGAAGTCCGGTTCACGCACGGGCTACGCGTTGTCGGGGACACGGACGCGCTACCCGCGCGAAGAGCGCCGACTCGTCTTCCGCGAAGCGTGGCGCAAGATGCGGGACCACTTCTACGACGAGAAACTCCACGGCGCGGATTGGAATGCGGCCTACGCGCGTTTCGAACCGATGGCGATGGATGCGACCACGAGCGAGGACCTCGCGATGGTGGTCACGCTCCTGCTCGGCGAGCTGAACGGCAGCCATCTCGGATTCACGCCGTCGCAGCGTTGGTCGTCGACGAACCCGTCGTCGACGGCGCAGCTCGGTGTCCTTTGGGATTGGACGTACTCCGGTCCGGGGCTGCGCGTGTCCCGCGTCTTGGAGGATACGCCCGCCGCCCGCGAGAAGAGCAAGCTGCTTCCCGGCGACGTCGTCGTCGCACTCGAAGATCGTCGCACCGACGATCCGAAGACCAACGCGTGGTCCGCGTTCGATCGTCTCGCAGGCAAGGAAGTCCGCGTCACCGTCCTTCGCGAGGGTGCCGAGAAGGAGATCCTCATGACGCCTTCGGCGGGGTTGGGACAAGCCGTCTACAACGACCGCGTCGAACGTCGTCAGGAGGCCGTCGCGAAGGCGACCGAGGGCAAGGTCGGCTACGTGCATATCGCTGCGATGGCGGAGGCCGAGTTCCTTCGTTTCGAACGCGAGCTCTTCGCGGAAGGCGACGGCAAGTCGGCGTTGATCATCGACGTCCGCGGAAACGGCGGCGGTTCGACGGCGGACTGGCTCTTCACCGTGTTGACGCAAGCGGACCACGCGATCACGCGGCCCCGCGGCGGCGGTGACGGCTACCCGCAGGATCGACGCATCTTCTCGGCTTGGACGAAACCCGTCGTCGTCCTGTGCGACGAGTTCTCCTATTCGAACGCCGAGATCTTCAGCCACGGCATCAAGACGTTGAAGCGCGGCCCGGTGGTCGGTCAGACGACCTACGGCGCCGTGATCTCGACGGGCGCTTTCATGCTGATGGACGGCTCTTCGCTGCGGAATCCGTTCCGCGGTTGGATCGCGAAGGGCAACATGAAGAACATGGAGAACAACGGCTGCGAGCCGGACTATCTCGTGATCAACACGCCCGCCGACGTTCTCGCGGGCCGCGATCCGCAACTCGACAAGGCGATCGAACTGGCCCTCAAGGCCGTGCGCTGATCGCACTCGTCGTATGAGAAAAGCCCCGGTCGCCGACGCGGCCGGGGCTTTTCTTTTTTCGACGGGGATCAGCGGGCGGCGAACGCGGCGGCGCGGGCGGCGATCGCCTTGCCGACTTCCGAGCACTTCGCGGCTTTCGACGCATCCGTCTCGAGATCGTAGGTCAACGGCTTGCCGTCCTTGAGCACCGAGACCACGGCCTCCTCGATCGCTTCCGCGGCCTTCGCGAGCGCGGCGTCGTTCTTGCGGAGACCGAGCCACGCGAGACCTTCCTTCGCCGCGAGGATCATGGCCATCGGGTTGGTCTTGTCCATGCCCGTGTACTTCGGCGCCGAACCGTGAATCGGCTCGAACATGCCGTTGGAATCACCGACGTTGCAACCCGCCGCCATGCCCATCCCGCCCTGAAGCACCGACGCGAGGTCGGTGATGATGTCGCCGAACATGTTGGTGGCGACGACGACGTCGTACCAGTCGGGCTTCATCACGAGCCATTGCGTGAAGGCGTCGACGATGGCCGTTTCCTTCTCGATCTCGGGGTACTCCTTGCCGATTTCGAAGAAGATCTCTTTGAAGAGGCGGCATCCGTGGAGGACGTTGTCCTTCACGATCGCGGTGACGCGCTTCTTGCCGTCCGCGGGCGCGCCCGTCTTGCGGGCGCGGCACACTTCGAAGGCCTTGCGGATGATGCGCTCGGATCCGCGTCGTGTGATGACGCGGGTGTCGATCGCGACCTGCTTCACGTCTCCGGGCGCGAGAACGCCGCCCGTCGGGCTGTACATGCCTTCGGTGTTCTCGCGGAGAATCACCATGTCGACTTGGCCCGGTTCCCACACCTGCTTCTGCTTGCCGTGGATGCGATGAATCACCCCGGGATAAAGCTTCACGGGGCGGATGTTCGCGTAGAGATCCATCTTCACGCGGTTGCCGATGACGGGCGAATGTCCCGCCATGTGGCCGTTGCCCATGAGCACCATCTTCTTCGTGACGGGGTCGTCCCAACCCACGGCACCGAGAAGGATGAGATCGGCGGCGCGGCATCGTTCGAGCGAACCGTCCGGCCAGTCGGTCTTCATGCCGTTGTCGAGGAACCACTTACCGCCGCACGGGATCTCCGTGAACTTGAAGTCGAGCTTGAGCGGGCCCGATACGGCTTGGATCACGCGCAGGCCTTCGGCCATCACTTCGGGGCCGATGCCGTCGCCGGGCAGCGTCACAACGTCGTAAGTCATCGTCGGTCTCGGTCGAATCGTTGGGGGGGAACTCAGTAGGCGCGCGCGAAGAGCACGCGGCCTTCCGAGGGCTTGCCGGACACGGGATCCGTGCCCGGAGTCTTCATGGAAATGGGGCCGTCGGCCCCGTCGATCACGTCCGCGAGCGGAATGCAGCGGATGGTGGCCTTGGTTTCTTCCTTGATTTTCGCTTCGGTTTCCTTCGTGCCGTCCCAGTGCATCGCGTAGAAGCCCGGCTTCTCTTCGATGGCCGACTTGAATGCGGCGTAGTCGTCGCACGCCCGGGTCTGAGCGGCACGGAAGGCGACGGCACGTTCGAACAGCATCTTCTGCGCGGTCGCGAGGGCGTCGTCGAACCACGCGGGCGTGATGGCATCCGCCGAAACGACGTTCTTCGAACGCGGCGTGCGGGTGACCGCCATCACGGCGCGATTCGCGAGGTCCTTAGGTCCGACTTCGAGGCGGACCGGCACCCCGCGCTGCTCCCAATGGAAGAACTTGTCCGGCGGGCGAAGTCCGTCGCGCAGGTCGAGGACGACGCGCTGCCCGGTGGAACCGTACGGGACCTCCAGAATTTCGCGTCCGCCGCACACCGCTTCCGCGCGCGCGACGGCGTCCGCGCCGACGAGGCGGGCCAAGAGTTCCTTCGCGTAGGCGAGGACGGCGGCCTTCTCGTCGTCCTTGCGGTAGATCGGGACGATCGCCGCGAGAACCGGCGCGACCTTCGGCGGGAGGACGAGACCGTCGTCGTCCGAGTGGGTCATGATCAGCGCGCCGATCAGGCGCGTGCTGACGCCCCACGACGTCGTCCACACGTGCGCGACCTTCTGATCGCGCGTCTGGAACTTGATGTCGAACGCTTTCGAGAAGTTTTGACCGAGGTTGTGGCTGGTTCCGGCCTGAAGGGCTTTCCCGTCCTGCATCATCGCTTCGATGCAGTAGGTGTCGTCGGCGCCCGCGAAGCGTTCGGCGGGCGACTTGCGGCCCCGGTGGACGGGAATGGCGAGTACGTTTTCGGCGACGTCGGCGTAGACGTCGAGCATGCGCCGGGTTTCGGCCTCGGCTTCTTCCCACGTTTCGTGGGCGGTGTGGCCTTCCTGCCAAAGGAACTCCATCGTCCGGAGGAAGAGGCGGGTGCGCATCTCCCATCGCACGACGTTGGCCCACTGGTTCACGAGGATCGGGAGGTCGCGCCACGACTGCACCCATTGGGCGTAGGTGTGGCCGATGATCGTCTCCGACGTCGGACGGACGATCAGGGGTTCTTCGATCTCACCCTTCGGCTTGAGGCCGCCCTTGCCGTCCGGTTCGAGACCCGAGTGGGTGACCACCGCGCATTCCATCGCGAATCCTTCGACGTGCTTCGCTTCCTTCGCGAGGAAGGACATCGGGATGAACAGCGGGAAGTAGGCGTTGACGTGGCCGGTCGCCTTGAAGCGGGCGTCGAGCTCGCGCTGGAGACCTTCCCATACCGCGTACCCGTGGGGCTTGATCACCATGCAGCCGCGCACGGGGGAATAGTCCGCCATGCCCGCGGCGTTGATGACGTCGAGGTACCACTGGTTGTAGTCCTTCGTGCGGGGGGTGATGTTCGTCGCCATGCGTGCGCTCCTCCGCGGTTGCGGAGGGCGATGTTCCCAACCGGGGGGAGGTGGGAAAAGGTGGAGCGGGAAGCCGATTCGCCGTGTTTTTTCGACGGCCCGGCTCAAGGCGCCACGGGTCGATCCGAGAATGGGGGCAAGCAGGGATCTCGGCGGCGCATGCGCCGCACTCGCCGTCACACGAGGAAGTCCCTGCCGCACGCAAAAACGGAGGGAGCGACGCGGCCTTTGCGCGTCGCAGGTTCGGTGAAGCGTCGTCGAGGGCGACGGATCGAAAGGTCCGCCGCCCTCGACCCTTTTCCGGCTCGCCGCGCCGAGGCCCCCGACTTCGAAGTCGGAGGACCGGGCCCCGCCGGTCCCGGAAATCCGGCCTCGGCCCGTCGAACGGATGTCCCTCAAGCCGGGGGCTTGTGGATCCCGATGGGTGAGGTAGACTTCGCGCCGCTTCCTCTCGCACGGTCAAACGTGCGCGGGCGTCAGCGAACGGGGGCGTAGCGCAATTGGTTAGCGCACCAGACTGTCGATCTGGTGGTTGCGGGTTCGAGTCCCGTCGCCCTCGCTGAAAAGGTCCTTCCGGTCGATCCGGGAGGACCTTTTTCTTTTTCTCCTCCGGTTCCCCGACGGAACTCCGCCGCTCGATCGGCGACCGCTCGGCGTTTGACCTCCGCGTGACCGATTGTCAGCGCGTTGAGGTATTTATGGATTATAGGGGGGGCGGCCATTGTCGGGGGGGCTTCGATACCTCTAAAACGGCACTATGCGAAAAAAGCAAACCTCTTTTGCCTGAACCGCATCCACCCCGCGCCCTTCCGCAGTTGCGGACAGTCGGCCGGAGAAAGTCGCGAATCTCATGACGACCCCGAACGGCGCCTCGGCGCAATTGCAAGCCGAACCGCGTCCCCAGCGTCTTCCGTCGACGTCCACCGTGGCGTCGCCCCCACGGCAGGTGATGGGCCTCCTCAATGCCGTCTTCCCGGACGTGCTGTGGGTCTACAACATCGACGCCGATCGGACGGAGTTTCTGAGTAGCGCCTTCGAGCGTGTATGGGGACGTCCCGCGGCCGATGTGCTGAAGGACCCCGACGCCTGGATGCAGTCGGTCCATCCCGACGACATCGCCGCAGTCGAAGCGGCGCTCGGCGAGTCCGAAAGGACGGGCGTCTATCGAGCGACCTATCGGGTCATCCACAAGGACGGCACGGTGCGCACGGTCGTCGACGAAGGACACCGCGTCACGGCGTCCGACGGCTGTCGCTACATCCTCGGGCTCGCACGCGATCTCGGACGGTCGATGGCGATCGAGCGGCGTCTGAGTCGCGCCGAACATCTACGCGGTTTGGCGCAACTGTGCGGCGGGCTGGCGCACGATTACAACAACATTCTCGCCTCCGTCTCGGCGACGGTTCAGGCCGCCGCGGCGCAACTGTCCGACGGCGGAGCCGCCGAACGTCTCCTGCGTTCGGTGCGCGCCGACGTCGAGCGCGCCGCCGAACTGACGGGGCGATTGGCCGCCGTCGCGGGCAAGGGGGCCTTCTCCTTCGAAACGGTCGACATCGCCGACGCGTTTCCGATGCTCGCCGCGACGGCTCAATCGATCGCGCCGCGGCTCGATGTGAAAGACCCGGTCGATGTCGCCGGACTGATGGTCGACATCGATCGACGTCAGTTCCGACAACTGCTCGCGAATCTCGTGAAGAATGCGGCGGAGGCTTCGTTCAATCGGACATCCGATCCCGTCGTGGTGCGACTGTCCCGAGAAACGATCTGCGATCCGACCACCAAGGTCGTCGATCTCGGGATCCTGCATCGCGGGTCGTACGCCGTGGTCGACGTCGAGGATCACGGCATCGGCATGTCGCCCGAAATTCGGGCACGCCTGTTCGAGCCGTATTTCTCGACCAAGTTTGCGGGTCGCGGTCTCGGGTTGGCGGCCGTGTCCGCGATCGTGCTCGCCCACGACGGGGCGTTGCGCGTCGAAACGCGCCCCGGTCGCGGAACGAAGGTTCGCATCTGGATTCCTTCTTCCCTCCGCGAAGGCGGCGCGTGCGACGGAAAGCCGTCCGGCCTCGTACACTCGGCCGAATCATGCCCCCTTTCGATGCCCGACTTCGACTGTCGCAACGGACGAGCCACCTGCGGGAGGCCGGACTCCTCCGCCAACTCACGCTGAAGGTCAACGCCTTGCCCGACGGCATCAACCTCGGGCAGGGCGTCTGCGATCTCGACATGCCGGAAGCGCTGCGGGAGGCCGCGATCGCGTCGATTCGGCGCGACCGTGCGACCTACACGCCGTTCCCGGGGATTCCGGAACTCCGCGAGGCGATCGCGGTGCGGACGCGGGCACGCTACGGGCTCGACTACGGAAGCGAAGGCATCTGCGTCACGGTCGGTGCGAGCGCGGCGTTCACCGCCGCGTTGTTCACGTTCATCGATCCCGGCGACGAACTCGTGCTCTTCGAGCCTTTCTACCCGTATCACCTGTCGCTCGCGAAACTCGCGGGAGCCGTGGTGCGCACGCTGCCGCTCGGGCACGACGGGGCCGTGCCTTTCGACGCGCTGAAGGCGGTCCTCGGCCCGAAGACGAAACTCGTCGTCGTCAACACGCCGTCCAATCCGATCGGCAAGGTGTGGTCGCGCGGTGAACTCGAGACGCTTTCGGACATCCTCGCTTCGACGTCGACGATGGTCGTGACCGACGAGATCTACGAGGATCTCTGCTACGACGGGCGCGGACACGTCCCGCCCGCGACGATTCCCGGATTGTTCGACCGGACGATCGGCATCTCCGGATTGTCCAAGGCGTATTCCATCACCGGGTGGCGACTCGGCTGGATCGCCGCGCCCGAAGCGATCACTCGGGCCATCGGTCCCGTGTTCGACATCATGTGCGTCTGCGCGCCGCGTCCCATGCAACACGCCGCGGTGGAAGCGTTGCGCACGCTGCCGGAGGCGTGGTACCGCGAACAGCGCGACGGCTACGCGCGTCGACGGACGATGCTCGCCGATGCGCTTCGCACGGCCGGATTCGTGCCGCGCATGCCCGAAGGCGCGTACTACATGGCCGCCGACTATTCCGGCGTATTCGGAAACATGACCCCGCGCGACGCGTGCTTCGCGCTTCTCGATCGGTTCCACATCGGAGCGATCCCGTCGGATCTTTTCTACGCCGATCCCGCCCATGCGGCGCGATTCCTGCGATTTCAGTTCGCGGTCGAAGAGCCGGTCCTGCGCGAAGTCGGGCGCCGTATGGCGGCCGGGGGCATCTAGCGCAGTCCGAAATCGGGAGGCTGCGGCGCGAACATGCGTCCCGGCTTCGGCGTGAGATCCGCGCGACGTTCGGGTGAGGCGAATGCCGCCGCGGCGGCGAACACGTCGTCGATCGACGCGTCGAGTCCGGCTCCGCGTTTGAACCACTCGTCGCGCCAGAACAGCCACGCGGGGGCCGTGACGACGTCGCCGCGCACGGTGACCGCTCCCGGCGCATCGAAGAACGCGCGGCTGCGCGCGGCGAGCCACGCGTCCTGAGCCGCTCCGACGGGAATGGTGGGCGCGTAGGGAAGGAGGAACTTGGCGGGGCCGCCGACCGCGAGAATCACGCGCGGGTCGCGGGACGATTTCGGCAGCGACTGGGTGATGATCCCGTGGAGCGTCGTTCCTTTCCCCCCGATGACGAAGGAACGCCCGCGGAAGAATCCGGCGCCTTCGACGACCGAATACGTGACGGGGATGTCGAGCAGGTCGTCGATCGGTCCGGCCAAGAGCACGGTTTTCACCGACATCGCGTCGAAGGCACGAAGCCAATAGGCGATCGCAACCGTGGGGTCGGGGAATTTTTCCGGATGCGAGGTGGGCGAGACGACGGCGCAGGCGGCGAGATAGGCGTCGAGTTCGGCTTCCGACGTCGGCGTCGCACGCACGCCCGCGAAGTCGAAACGCCCGTCGGCGGAGAGATGGCGACCGAAGAACGCATCGAGGGCGTCGGCGCGCCACGGACCTTCGACGAGCCCGGGCGTGGGTGGGCACGTCGGCTCGAAACGCTTCGGTTTGATCGCGCGCGTGTAGAAGAAAAAGAACGTTGCGATCGTCAGAATCAGCAGGACGACGACGACTTTTCCGATGCCGCGCATGGCGGGAGACGATAGCATCGCCCCGCCATGGAAGACGGATGGATCCGATTGGAACGCGGGGCGATCGAAGCGTGGATCGACCCGAAGGGCGCCGAACTGAAAGCCCTTCGGAGAGACGGCCTGCCGTACCTCTACGAGGGGGACGCTCCCGGGTTTTGGCCGAAAAGTGCGCCGTTGCTCTTCCCGGCGGTCGGCCGTTCCATGGGGGACGCATGGACGCTCGGCGACGGCCGTGTCGTCGCCATGCCGCGACACGGGTTCGCGCGTGATTGCGGATTTGACGTCCTGAGCGTTTCGGAATCCGCGGCGGTGCTCGAACTCCGTGCGTCCGACGTCACGCGGCTCGCCTACCCGTTCGACTTTCG
>JAFMJN010000098.1 GCA_017853435.1 Planctomycetota bacterium
CTGCAGCCGCGACGGGTCGCCGCACGGATGGCCGCGACACGGATCGCGGCCGAGCGGGGAGACGAGGTCGGAGGATTTGCGGGCTACACAGTCCGCTTCGACCGGCGCGTGTCGCGTCGCACGCGCGTCCACGTCGTCACCGAAGGCATCCTGACGAAACTCGCGACCGACGACCCGTCGCTCGAGGGAATCGCCGCGGTCGTCCTCGACGAATTCCACGAACGGAGCGTGCACGCCGACGTCGCCCTCGCGTTGGTGCGCACGATCCAAAAGGAACTGCGACCCGATCTCCATCTCGTCGTCATGTCGGCGACGCTCGATGCGGAGCCCATCGCTCGTTGGCTCGATGCGGCCCCGACGTTGCACGTTCCGGGGCGCACGTATCCCATCGATATCTCTTGGCTCGACGTCCCCGACGATCGGCCGCTCCCCGTGAAGGCCGCCGCCGCCGTCAGGCGTGCGCTCGCGACGGGGCCGGGCGACGTGTTGGTGTTTCTTCCGGGCGTCGGTGAAATCCAGCGCACATGGGAAGCCCTCGCGGGACTTGCTTCCGAACAAGGACTCGCGGTCTTGCCGTTGCACGGCGAACTGAGGCCCGAGGAGCAGGACGCCGCGCTCGGTCCGTCCGACCGTCGCAAGGTCATTCTCGCCACGAACGTCGCCGAGACGTCGCTGACGGTTCCCGGCGTCACGACGGTGATCGATGCGGGCCTCGCGAAAATCTCCGCCTTCGATGCGGACACGGGACTCGACCGCCTCGAACTGAAGAGGATCTCCAAAGCATCCGCCACGCAACGTGCGGGGCGCGCCGGGAGATTGGGGCCGGGACGCGCGTTTCGACTTTGGACGAAGAACGAAGAGGCCGCCATGCCTCCCTTCGAAGTCCCCGAGATCCGTCGCGTGGATATGGCGCCGGTCGCGTTGGATCTGCATGCGTTCGGAGAACACGACGTCGCGGGTTTCCCGTGGTTCGAATCTCCCGGAGCGGCCGTCGTCGATGCGGCGGAGTCGGTGTTGCGACTTTTGGGGGCCGTGGACCCGACGACCCGTCGACTGACGCCGCTCGGAGAGCGCCTGACCCGCTTCCCGGCGCATCCGCGCGTGGCCCGTCTGCTCGTCGAAGGACATGCTCGCGGGGCGGTCGAAGAAACGGCATTGGCGGCCGCGCTCCTTTCCGAACGGGATTTCGTCCGACGCGGCACGCGGGACTTACCCGCCGGTCCGTGCGACGTTTCGATGCGCGTGGATCTCATGCGGGGCGACGTCGCGGGGGAGATCGATCGGCAGGCGTTGCGCACCGTGCGACGGGTCGCCGAACACTACGCCCGCACGTTGCGCGACCTGCTCGGAGCACCGCCTGCCTCGACCGAGGATTCGGAGACCGCCGTGCGTCGGGCCTTTCTCGCCGCGTTTCCCGATCGTGTCGCCCGTCGCCGCGAGCCGGGCAAGCCCGACGCTCTCATGGTCGGCGGACGCGGCGTCGCTCTCGCTCCGGAATCCGTCGTCCGCGAAGCGGAGTGCTTCGTGGTGCTCGATGCGGATCTCGGAGCTCGCGGACTGCACGCGAAAGCGGTGGTGCGACTCGCGAGTGCCGTCGAACGTTCGTGGCTCGACGACGTCCCGGGGCATCCCGTGGCGACGCGGCGCGACGTTCGGTGGGATGACGCACGAGGCCGCGTCATCGGCGTCGTCGAATCCCGCTACCTCGATCTTCCGCTGTCGGTCGCGGAGACGGGCAATCCCGATGCCGCGGAAACGAAGCGTTTGCTTCTCGATGTCGGGCGACGCGATCCGTTGCGCGTTCTCGATCTTTCGGGATCGGTCGAAGCTTTGTGGTTGCGACTTCGGTCCTTGGCCTCGTGGATGCCCGAACTTCATCTCCCGCCGCTCGATCCTTCGGATCTCGTCGATCTGCTCGAGCCGTGGATGGACGGAGTGACGACCCTCGACGCGATGCGTGCGCTGCCGCTCGACGCGGTGATTCGCGGGGCGTTGTCGCGCGAGCAGGCCGACGCTCTCGAACGTCATGCTCCCGAATCGTTGCTGCTGCCGTCCGGGCAGCGCAGGAAGCTCGAATACGTTCCATCGAAGGCGCCGATCCTCGCCGTCAAGCTGCAGGAACTCTTCGGGTGCGCGGAGACTCCCACCGTCGCGCACGGGCGCGTACCGGTCCTGCTGCACTTGCTGTCGCCGGGGCATCAGGTCGTGCAGGTGACTTCCGACCTCAAGTCCTTCTGGAACACGACCTACGCGCAGGTGCGCAAGGACCTCCGTGGGCGGTATCCCCGCCATCCGTGGCCGGACGATCCGTGGACGGCGACGCCGACGTCCCGCGCGAAACCTCGGGGAACCTGATCCGTCGGCGCCCTGTGCAGCGTGCTAAAACGGTGGCGGAGTACCGACGTTGACCCGCTACTGGTTGTTCAAGTCCGAACCTTCCGTGTTTTCGATCGACGATCTCGCGACCGTCCGATCGACGTCGTGGGACGGCGTCCGCAACTACCAAGCCCGCAATATGCTCCGCGACGACGTCAAGCCGGGTGATCGCGTGCTCTTCTACCATTCGAACGCGGATCCGACGGGTGTGGCCGGGGTCGCGCGCGTCGTGAAGGGGGCGCACCCCGACACGACGGCCTTCGACCCGAAGCACGACCACTTCGATCCGAAGAGCCGTGCGTCGGAACCCACGTGGTACGTGGTCGACGTGCGGCACGAGAAGACGTTCTCGCGCGTCGTGACACGTGACGCGCTCGCCGCGGATCCCGTCTGCGCCAAGATGATGGTGCTGAAGAAGGGAAGCCGTCTGTCCATTCAACCCGTCACCGAAGCCGAATACGACGCCGTGCTTCGGTTGGCGAAGTGATCGGAGTTCTCCATGCTCGACGCGCTTTACCGTGACCATGTCGCCACTCTCGTCGCCCGTGCCGAGAAGGCTCTCGCCGCCTGCGGATTCGACGGCATGGTGATCTCCTCCGGCAAGCCCTTCACGTACTACGCCGACGATCAGGACGCACCTTTCCGACGCGTGCCTCACTTCGCGCACTGGGTGCCGATGGGTGGCCCGTCGCACCTGCTCGTCGTGAAGCGCGGCGAAAAGCCGCGTCTCGTGCGCCATGCTCCGGAGGACTACTGGTACGAGCAGGCTCCGCTCGGCGCACCGTTCTGGGCGTCGGCCTACGACGTCGTCGAATGCGGCAGCGCGTCGCGCGTGTGGGCCACGTATCCGAAGAGCGGAAACTTCGCCTACGTCGGCGACGAGCCCGAATCCGCGCGCGCGGCGGGTACTTCCGCCGAAGGGATCAATCCGAAGGCGTTGATCGCGCGTCTCGATTGGGATCGCAGCTTCAAAACCCCGTACGAAGTCGCCTGTCTCGAAGCGGCGACCGCCCGCGCCGCCGATGGCCATCGCGCCGCCCGCGCCGCTTTCCGTCGCGGTGCGTCGGAACTTGAAATCCATCACGCCTACGTCGCGGCCTGCGCATGCACGGACGCGGAACTTCCTTACGGGTCGATCGTGGCTCTCGACGACAAGGGAGCGATCCTCCACTACGAGGGCAAGCGCACGGACCGCAACGGCAAGGTTCTGCTCATCGATGCGGGGGCCATGTGCCGCGGCTACGGCAGCGACATCACGCGGACGTGGTGCACCTCCGAAGCCCATCCGGTGTTCCGAAGCATGGTCGACGCGCTCGACGGACTGCAGCGTCGGCTTTGCGATGCCGTGAAGCCCGGAATCCCGTATCTCGATCTCCATCTCGCGGCCCACGTCGGCATCGCGGACATCTTGTCGTCTCACGGAGTCTTGAAGCGCGGCGGCGCCGAAGCCGTGGCGTCGGGCCTGACGCGTCCCTTCTACCCGCATGGTCTCGGGCATTTCCTCGGGATCCAGGTGCACGACGTCTCCGGGCGGCAGGCGGCGCCCGAGGGCGGCATCAAGCCGCCGCCGGCGGAACATCCGTACCTTCGGACCACGCGCACGATCGAAACGGGTCAGGTCTTCACGATCGAACCCGGCATCTACTTCATCCCGATGCTCTTGCGCGACCTGAAGGCGTCGGCGCACGCGAACGACGTCGATTGGACGCTCGTCGACGCGCTGACTCCGATGGGCGGGATCCGCATCGAAGACAACCTGCTCGTCACGCCGTCGGGCCATCGCAACCTCACCCGCGAACATCTTCCCGAATAGTCGATCGCCCAACTCATGCCGTTGCGTCAACGCGTAGTGATCCTGCTCGCGATCGGTGTCCTTTTGGTCGCCGGCGTGTGGCTGCTGACGGATCCGGAGCCGCCGATTTCGGCGCCTCCGTCCCCGTCTTCGTCACCGTCCGTCGTCGTGCCTCCGGCGACGACGACCACGTCGCGTCCCGCCTCGCGGCCGACGGCCGGGATCTCCGCTTCGGCGTTCGACCGCGAGGGATTGGAAGCGCTTCCGATCCCCGAATTCGAATCGCCCTTGACGTCGGGGCTCGAATTGGTGGTCGTCGGCAAGGACACGGGAACACCGATCCCCTCCGCCGAAATCATGATCATCGATTTCGGATTCATGGATCCGGAATTCTGGACGCGTCGCAACATCGATCGTCGTGATCCCGAAGACGTCGTGCGCTCTCTTTGCCGACGGTGGAAGGCGGGGCCGGACGGTCGTGCTTTCGTTCCGTGGCCGCGCGAGTCTTCCGTGATCCTCGTGCGTGCGAAGTCCTTGTTCGCCGCGGAATTCCTCGACGTGGCCTACGTCGCCTCTCCGGTCACACTCGAAGCCGCGCCCGACACCGTGCTGCGCGCGAAGGTGCTCGACGTAGCCGGAGAGCCTCTCGCCGGTTGCCCGGTGGACTTCACCGCGATCACGAACGACGGCGGGCCGTGGGAATTCGTGCGCGTGAAGACCGACGACGACGGCATCGCGGCGGCGAAGAATTTCGACCGCTACGTGAAGCTGTTTCGTTTCGCGCCCCGAGGCGAAGTACGGCTCGGCTTTCCCGTGGCGGACAAGGAAGCGACACGGGTCGCCTTCGAGTTCGATCCGTGGCCCGCGGATCCGATCGAACTCAGAGCACCGCCGTTCGGTTCGGTGGTCGTCGACGTCGTCGACGATACCGGCGCCCCCGTCGCGAAGGATGGATTCGCGCGCCTTTCGGTGCGATCGGCGGCCATCGCTCCGGGGAGCGAAAAGGAACGCAAGCCGAAACGCGTGCGTGAAGGTGTTCGCGAAGGTTCGAACCTCCGCGCGCGTGTGATCGGCGGGCGCGCCGATTTCCCGATGGTGGAAACCGGACTACGGTTGTCGGGGGGCGCCAATTTCTTGGACGGCAGCACGGCCGGTGGGGATGAAATCAACGGCCCGCTCGCGGACGGTGAAACGGTGCAGCTTCTCCTCGTTCGGCCGAAGACGACGCCGACCGTCGTGTTGCGTCCCGTCGGCCCGGGTGGTTTCGGGTTCGCCGGTGCGCGGTTGGAAGTCCGAGGGCACATGGCTCCGCCCGGATCGGAGTGGGTGTGGTCCCGGCGCGTGACCGTGGACGGGGAAGGTCTTCTGCGCACCGACGTGGGCGAGCCGATCCGCACGCTCGATCCGGTGTCTTCCGCACCGCCGCCGGAACCGAAACCGATTCGTGAGCTCCGCCTCGTCGGATTCGACGGGAACATTCCGAAGTGGCGGGGAACCGTCGCGGTGCCGCCGTCGACCGAAGAGTCGATCGATTTGGGCGTCGTCGAATTGACCGCCGGAGAGACGCTCGTGTCGGGAACCGTGACCGACGAGACGAACGCCCCCGTTCGCAGTGCACGCATCGACGTCGAACGCGAAGGACGCGACGCCGAAGGTCGACCGACGTGGGGTGGCGTCGAAATGCGCGGCTTCATCGCCGACGCGGACGGACGCTTCAACGTGTCCGTCGACGACCCGTCGGGCTCGTGGCGCGCACGGGCGACGCGTCCCGGGTATCGGTCGCCGAATTGGGTCGAATTCAAGGCGGGGGCGAAACTCGATCTGAAACTCGAGCGTGGATGTCGCGTGGAAGGCAACGTCCTCCTCGATCCGGAAATGCCGCCGCGCCACGTGCAGGTGCGTCTCGTCATCCGACGCCCCGACGGCACCGAGAACGCTCCCGAGATCTTCAACAACGCGGTCGGCCTCGATGCTCTCGGAGGATTCCGTTGGAGTGGATTGCCCGCGGGTGTCGGGACGCTTCTCGTCGGGACTCACGGAGGACAGCCGCGTGAGCGATCGCTCGCCGTCATCGACGGCATCGTGTTGACTCCGGGCGTCGGCAGCACCGATCCGCGCCTCGTCGACATCGACCTTCGAGGAAAGTTGCGCAAGATCGTGGTGACGGTGCTCGACCCAGCGGGGCGTCCGACCGACGCGACGGTGCGTGTTCTCGAGCGCGGCGGCGCGGTCGTCTCGGGCAGGAGTCCGCTGACGCTTCTCGTGCCTCCTCAACCCGCCGATCTGCGCATCGAGCACGGAAGTTATCGCACCGAGTTCGTCGAGGACGCGACGGCGGACGTCACCGTGCGTTTGCGTCCTCCGCACTCCGTGTATTTTCTCGCGCCCAACGGCGTCGAATGGCCTCCGGGCGGTGATCGGCTCGGTATCCGCGTGTCGTTCGACGGCGACCCGAAACACGCGCCTCAATTGGGACGCCCCACGTTGCTGAACGCCCCCCGCGGTGGAGACGCCGTCTTCGGGAGCGACGGTACGGTGAAGTTCTCGCTGAACGCCCCCGCACGGATGCGGGTTCGCTGGTTCGTCGAACGCACGGGCCCGGACGGCAAACCGAAACTTGCGATGGTGGACGGACGCCCCGAAGAGTTCGCGTGGCCGGAAACCGACGGGGATGCGTCGTTTACCCTCAAACCCCCGGGAACACGGGCATTGTCGGCGGCGCGTGCGGCCCTCGATCGTTGAGGTTCTGAACGGTTTGCGATTCCGCGAAACCGTTGGAATCGAGGGGTGGAATCGCTAACGTCCTTTGCCCCCGGATGGCGCGGGGGCACCCCCAAAACCATGATCATCGTCCTCGACCGCGGTGCGACCGAGTCCCAGCTCGACGAAGTCCTGCGTGAGGCGAGCCGTTCCGGGCAACAGGCCTCGGTGACGCGCTCGAAGGGGGCGACCCTCGTCCGCCTCGACGCACCGGGGGACTTGGCCGATCGCCTCCGCGCGTTCCCCGGCGTTCGGGCGACTCTGTCGGGAAACCGCTCCTACGTCCTTTCGTCCCGCGACTATCAGGAAACGGACACGCTCGTGCGCGTGCGTGACGTGGTGTTCGGCGGAACGAAGGCGGTGCTTATCGCGGGGCCCTGCTCGGTGGAAACCCGGGATCAGATTTTCACCGTCGCGAAGGCGGTGAAGGCGGCGGGTGCGCACATGCTGCGCGGCGGGGCGTTCAAGCCGCGTACGTCTCCGTGGTCCTTCCAAGGCCTCGGTGAAGAAGGTCTCAAACTCCTCGCGGAGGTTTCCGTCGAAACCGGGCTTCCGGTGGTGACGGAAGTCATGGCTCCGGAACAGGTCGATCTCGTCGCGCGTTACGCGGACATGCTCCAGATCGGCTCGCGTTCGGTGCAGAACTTCCCGCTGCTGCGGGCGGCGGGTCGTTCCGGCAAGCCGGTGTTGCTCAAGCGTGGAATGGCGACGGACGTCGACGAATTCCTCGGCGCCGCCGACTACATCCTCGCCGAAGGCAACCCGAACGTCGTCCTCTGCGAACGCGGTATCCGCACCTTCGAAACGTCGACGCGTTTCACGCTCGACGTCGTCGCGATTCCGCTTCTCGAAAAATTGACCCACCTCCCGGTCATCGCCGATCCGAGCCACGCGACCGGCCTTTCGCACCTCGTCGCCCCCGCGGCGCGTGCCGCGATCGCCGCGGGCGCCGACGGTCTCCTGATCGAAACGCATCCCGACCCGCGTGAAGCGCTTTCGGATGGCCGTCAGGCCGTCACGATGGCCGAACTCGACGCCCTGATGGGCCCGGTTCGGGCCGTCGCCGCCGCCGTCGGCCGCTCGTTCTGATCCGGTACGATGGGTGCATGAAGCGCCTTCTCACCGTCGCGAGTCTCGTCGTCGCGGGACTTCCGTTCCTCGCCGCCGCTCCGGCGGTCACCGACCCCTGCGCTCTACCCGACTCCGCCGTCGACGGCGAACGCAAGGATTACCTTCGGCTGGCGAATTCCTGCGTGAAGTGCCACGCGGACGTCACCGCGGAGCACCAAGGATCGGCGCACGCGTCGTCCTGGACCGATCCGCTCGTGCAGGCGGCGATCAAAGCCGATCCGTCGAAGGCCGACGGTTGTGCCCGCTGTCATGCGCCGCGCGAGATTCTCGACGTGGGGATCGGCAAACTGCCCGAAGCGCGGACGACCGCACGGGAGCTCGGCGTCACGTGCATCACGTGTCACATGAAGAAAAACGACTACTTCGGCCCCTATACGAGCAAGGGGCACGGAGGCGTCGAGGCTTCGGCGTTCTATCGCGAATCCACGATGTGCGCCGGATGCCACGGACAGCCCGAAGCCCGCAAGGAACACGAGCAGTTCTCGTCGTTCTTGAAGGGGCCGGCCGCCAAGGACGGCGCGACCTGTCAGTCGTGCCACATGCCGGAAGTGACGCGCGAACTGGTCACCGACCCGAAGATCCGTCCCGAGTTCAAGATCGGCGCGGTCCCCGCCCGGAAGCACACGTTCGGCGGGGTGCGGAAGGGTTCGTTGCTGGCGCAGGCGGCGGCGCTCGGAGTCGAACCGTCGTCGGAGGGATGGCGGATCGGGATCACCCCGAAGACGGGCCATGCGTTGCCGGCCTCCTACGGGCGGCGGGTGCGTTTGACCGTCGAGCAGCGGGGTGACGGAGAGAAGCCGCTCAAGACGGACGTTTTCGACTTCGTCGCTCCGGAAACCGCGTTGGCTCCCGGGGTGTCGTCGACGCACGCGGTCGCCAAAGTATCCGGCGTCGTTTCCGCGAAAGCGGTGTTGACGCACCACGCTCAAGTGGCGCCGGGTCGGGACGCGGAGGAGGTCGGCGTCATCGCCACGCTCGTGTTGCCCGTCGGCAATTGACAAAAAAAGGGCGCCACCGGTGCGAGACGGTGGCGCCAGAAGTTCAGGGACCTGTGACCCGAAGGAGGGAGGATGGATGGATGGAGATAGGGATGGGAAGTCAGTTGAGTGTCGTTCGGGAAGATCGGGTCGTCCCCTTCGATGGCCGTCATCGACTCGCGTCGGTGGCGACCATCTCATCGCAGGAGAAGTATCGTCTATATGCTAAAAGAACATAAGCCCAGACGCAAGGGGGGCACGAATTTCATCGCCTCGTCGGGAGTTCGTCCTCATTGATGCGGAAATCCACGCCTTTCCTCCGGGGGCGCAACGACTTGCGGGAGGG
>JAFMJN010000099.1 GCA_017853435.1 Planctomycetota bacterium
GACGACAAGCGCATCTGCTTCCGCGGATTCCGCAACCCGAAGAACGAGCGGTTCGCCCACCTCTACGTCGTCGATGCCGACGGCAAGAACGAGAAGCAGATCTCGTTCGACGACGCGGTGAACTGGGCGCCGTACTGGCATCCGAACGGTCGCACGCTCATCTATTCGAAGGGCCTCGGCGGCCACCGCAACTTCGAGCTCTACCTCTGCGACGTCGAAACGGCGACGCACGTGCGCTTGACGCGCCACCCGGGTGCGGACGTTCTTCCGGTGTTCTCGCCGGACGGCAAGCAGGTCATGTGGACGTCGACGCGCGCCGACGGGCGTTCGCAGATCTTCGTCGCGGACTTCCGCATGCCGACGGACGAGGAGTGGAAGGCGCTCTCGGCGGAAGAGTCGCGCCGCGAAGCCGCCGACCGTCTGCTCGGCGACGCGAAGGCGTTGTCGGATGATGCGATGGAAGGGCGTCGCTCGGGCACGGCCGGTGCCGAGAAGGCCGCCGAGTACGTCGAGAACGCGCTGAAGGAAGCGGGACTCACGCCCGCCGGCGCGAACGGATGGCGCCAAGGATTCCCGATCGTCACCGGCGCGGAAGCCGTCGACGCGACCCTCGCGCTCAAGGGAATGAAGACGCTCGGTCTCGGCGATACGCTCGCCCCCGCGGCGTTCTCCGGAGATTCGAAGGGGACCGCCACGAAGGCGTCGTCGGATCGTCTCGCCGTTCGCGGCTACGGGCTCGCGATTCCCGGCGTCGCCGACGATTACGCGGGGCTTCCCTCCGTCGAAGGGGCGATCGTCGTGCTCTTCGAGAAGGGCTTGCCCGAAGGGCTCGACGAAGCGGCGAAGTCGAATCCGCACGCGGACGTCGCGTCGTGGCGCAGCGGCTACGCGCGCGCGACCGCGGCGAAGTTGAAGGGAGCCGCGGGCGTCGTGTTCGTCGCGGACTCCGAAGATCCGAAGGGCGACGTCGTCGCGGCACCGAAGTACGAAGGATCCACGGCACGCCTCGGCATCCCGGTGGTGCGCGCGTCGCGTGCGTGGGTCGAGGATTACGTGAAGGCGGCGTCGAAGTCGCTCCTCAAGGCCGAAGATCTTTCGACGGCGGCGCAGGGCGTCGGCTTCGACATCCCGGGCGACGTGGCCGTCACCGCGGAATCGCGTTTCGTCTCGAAGGAGACCCACAACGTGATCGGCGCGGTCAAGGGCACGTCCAAGCCCGACGAATGGGTGGTGATCTCCGCCCACTACGATCACCTCGGTTTCGGCGGCTCCGGCAGCTTGTCGGCGTCGGCGGCTCCCGAAATCCACAACGGCGCGGACGACAACGCGTCCGGCACCGCGGGCCTGATCGAAGTGGCGCGTCGTCTCGCGAAGGCGCCGCCCGCGCGATCGGTTCTCGTCATCGGCTGGTCCGGGGAAGAGGAAGGTCTTCTCGGTTCGGCCCACTGGGCCGAGCAACCGACTCACGATCTCGCGAAGATCGTCGGCAACGTCAACCTCGACATGATCGGCCGCCTCGGCAAGGACGGCGTGGCGATCGACGGCGTCGCCTCCGGCAAGGGGCTCGACGCGCTCGTCGCCGCGGCGAACACCGAGGGACTGAAGGTCGCGACCACGGCGGGGACGTTCTCGGGACGTTCGGACCATGCGACGTTCCTCATGAAGGGGATCCCGGCGATCCATCTCTTCACCGGCGCCCACGTCGACTACCACAAGCCTTCCGACGACTGGGAGCGCTTGAACGCCGACGGCATGGCGCAGGTCGTCAACTACACCGAACGCCTCGTGCGCGCTTTCGCGGATCTCCCCGAACGGATGGAATTCGTGAAGCCGCAGCCGAAGGCGTCGACGTCGATGGGCGGCGGATTCGGCGCCTGGCTCGGCACCATTCCGTCGTACTCGCAGGACGAAGGCGGCGTCCTTCTCTCGGGCGTCTCCGCGGGAAGCCCCGCCGAGAAGGCCGGGATGAAGGCCGACGACGTCCTTATCCGCATGGGTGACGTGAAAATCGAGAACGTCGAAGACTTCACGCTCGCGCTGCGTGCACGCAAACCGGGCGACAAGGTCGCCGTCGAGGTCCTCCGGGGCGGCAAGAGCATGGTGTTCGACATCACGCTCGGGCGCCGCTGATCCCGGATCGTCCCGATGACGCGACGTTTCGCACTGATCTCCGATCTCCACGCCAACATGGAGGCCGTCGGCGCCGTGATGGCGGACATCGCGGCGCACGGCATCTCGGAGATCCACTGCCTCGGTGATGTCGTGGGCTACGGCCCCGAACCCGAGGCGGTGTGCGACGTGGTCCGTGCGTCCTGCGGCATCGTGCTGCGCGGCAATCACGACGATGCGGTTTTCGGGGACGCTCGACGCTTCAACCCGATCGCGCGGGAAGCGATCGCGTACACCCGCGCGCTGATGAGGCCCGGACTTCTCGCTTCCAAGGCGACGTCGGAGCGCTGGAATTGGCTTTCGTCGCTCGTCGGCGCGGCGCCGCTCGGCGAGTTTCTTCTCGTCCACGGGTCGCCGCGCGATCCCGTGAACGAGTACGTCTATCGCGAAGACGTGTTCTTGAGCCCGGACGGCAAACTGAAGGAGATCTTCGCGGGTATGCAGCGGGTGACCTTCTGCGGCCACACGCACATGCCCGTGGTCATCGGCTCGGACAACCGCGCCTTCATTCCGAAGGACGGGGACAACGTCTTCACGTTCGTTCCGCGGATGAAGTACATCGTCAACGTCGGCTCCGTCGGTCAACCCCGCGATCGCGATCCGCGGTCTTCGTGGGTCGAAGTGAACGGCGAAACGGTGGTCTTCCATCGGGTCGCCTACGACATCCCGGCCGTCCAACGCAAGATTCGCGCGATCCCGGAACTTTCCGATATGCTCGCGCGACGTCTCGAAGAAGGCGTGTGAGGTCGCGATGAACCAGAAGATCTTCGCCGTTCTGCTCTTCCTCGCCGTCTTCGCCGTGACGTTCCTCCTGTTGCGCGACGGGATGTCGTCGCCCGCGGTTCCCGACCGCGAGCCCGACCGTCCCGTCGCCGAGATGGGTAATCGCGGTGAGTCGGAGCGCATCCGGACGTCGGCGCAGGCGCGTGCGGGTGCGACCGAGAACAAGCGCTCGACGGTCGATACGACCGCGACGGACGACGCGCGGTTCGGCATCGTGGCCGTGGAAGTCGCGACCGACGACGGGATGGTGCCCGCCGACGTGAAGATCGGGCTCTATCCGGAAGCGGGAGCGCGTTCCGTCGCAGGCAACGGTCGCGTGGAGTTCCGCGAGGTGCCGCCCGGGATCTACACGGTGCAGGTGTCCGCGGAAGAGTATCTGCCGCAGCCCGTACCCGCCGTGAACGTGACGCGCGGGACCCGCACCGATGTCAGGGTCGCGATGAGCCGTGCGGTGTTGTTCTCAGGCGTGGTGACCGACGAGACGCAAGGGCGTCCGATCGAAGGCGCCTCCATCGACTTCAACGGCATGATGCGCGCGGTGAGCGGACCGGACGGTCGCTTCCGAACCACCGCTCGTGTGCTGCCCGCCGCGCTCGACGTCATCCGCGTGCATCACCCCGACTTCGATTCGCAACACTTCCTCCGCATGCCGATTACCGATATCGCGAACATCCGACTCGCGATGGGGCGCGGTCGAGGAACGATCGAAGGCCGCCTCGTGCCGATCGGCCGCCGAGAACTTCCCGGTCGTTTCATCGCGCGGGTGCTGCGTCCGCTCGAAGGCAAGGACGTCGAAGTGCGTCGCGAGATCGTCGTCGTCGGCAAAGATTCCTTCCGCATCGAAGGCGTCTACGAAGGTCTCTACGTGCTCGAAGTCGAGTTCCCGGGATCGGCGTTGGCGGGCTGCCGTGAATCATTCGATCTCACCGCCGAGCCCGAGCGCCGCAAGGCGTTCGAATTCCGTTTGCCGGAAGGTGCGAACGTGACCGGCACGGCGTCGTCGCGTGCGGGAGCCAACGCGGGTGTGACGATCGCGCTGGTGGACGCCGACAACCACGTGCGGGCGCGCGCCGTGACCGGAGCGTCGGGCGCATTCGCGTTCGAAGCGGTGCCCGCGGGCGAATGGCGTTATCGCGTCGACGGGCGCGTTCCCACGACGTGGTCGCCGCCCTTCGTCGTCGAAGAAGGCCGAAGCGTGGCCCACGCGTTCGAACTCGAGTCCGGCAGCCTCAAGAACTAGGCAGCCCGAGTCCGACGTGGAGCAGCCACGTCTCGAAGAGCGCACGGTCGCGTTCGTCCGTATTCGCCGAAAGCGTGGACGCTTCGCGCCGCAAGAGGGCGCGCAGCGGAGCGCACGCCGGGCTTTGGCGCGTGTCCGGAGAGAACCACATCCAACCTTCTTCGAGGAAGGGGGTGAAAAGTGGGTTCGGGCGGGTCGTCGGGCGGCTCGCCGGGACGGGGGTGGGCCACCATCCGGCCGCTTCGCGGGCACGCTCGGGGTGACGGGCGACGAAGGCGTCGAAGAGGTCGCGGGCGTCGGGACGTCCCGCTTCGATCGCGATCACGACACGGGCGTCGTCGAGCGGATCGTCCGCCGCCCGAGGGAAAGGAAGATACCACAATCCGCGGCGGCCGAGCGCACGGGCGATCGCGAGACGCAGCGCGCGTCGATCGCGGGATCGCGAGAGCGCTTCGACGAGCGGTTCGTCGGAGACGCGCGCGTCGGGGAGCGGCGCGTCGAAGACGTTGTCCGTCAAGGCGCGCGTGAGTGCGTCGAAGTCGGGATAACCATCGGAGGCGCCGATGGAGAGAAGCGCGGGGAGATCGAGACTCTCCCATGCCTCCGCGGCATCCGCTCCGTGGGCGAGACGCGCGTAGACCGGAAGGTCGGCGTCGGCGGTCGCTCCCGCGGGCATCCCCGGATAGGACGACCACGACTCGGTGCGACGCATGAGTTCCACGCGTGCGGCGGGGGCCGTGGGCCACGGCCACGCGCGCAGGGCGTCGTCGGACATCGTCTTCGCCACGGTCGGGGTGAGGTAGGGCAGCAGCGCGTCGCGAACGATGCTCGAACGGGTGCGCGAAGCGAGACGGGCGAAAGCCGTCACCGCCCGCTCGGGCCACGCGCGTGCGGGCGAAGGCAGCGTCGTCAGCGCGCGCAGATCCACGGGGCGGACGTCGCGCGCGCCGTTGAGGAGCGTCGTGACGACTTCCCGCGGATTCGGAATCGAATCGCCCGCTTCGGTGAACCACGCATCGAGGAGGCCAAGGACGGCTTCGGTCTGACCATCGGCGGGGAGCGCCGCGACGACCGCGGAGAGATCCATGTGACCGAGCCACCAACCGACCGAAGGATGCGTGTAGGGGAGACCGCGCAGAATTGCGACGATGCGCTCCGCCGTGCGACCCTGAGAGGTGGCGAGGGTGCGGCGCACCGAGATCGGCGTGTCCGGTGCGGGGCTGCGCAGCAGCAGGTGGCTCGCCACGACGCACCAGGCGCCTTCGCCCGCGGCGAGGCGCGCGTCCACCGCGTCGATCAGTTCCGCGTGGGCGGCGCACGGATCGGGAGCGTCGGCGCCGCGGACGTCGACGGTGTTCCATGCGTCGAGACGCCGGAGACGTGCCGCTTCCTCGAAGCGCGCGAGGACGGTCTTCGCAACGGAGATGCGCGAGTCGCGCACGAGGGCGGCGAGTTCGGAGGCCGTTCCGAAGGGATCGTCGGCCCAACGGTTGACGAGAAGGCGAACCCGTAGGTCCGGATCCACGTCGGGGGCGTCGCGCAGGCGTTCGCGCGCGGCGTCGGTCGCGGGGTGTCGCGGATCGGGGAACGTGGGGAGCGTGTCCACGAGATCGCGGGCCCGTGGATTCGCGCGAACGGCGGGATCGAGAAGCGCCGCCGTCAACGCGGGTCCGACCTCCGACGGCAGCGACCAAAGGACGTCCGACGGCGGCACCGCGACGAGGCGGAGCAACGCATCGCGGATGTCGGGTGAAACCGACGTTGGGAGGACGGGCGAGAGGGTCGCGATCGAGGCGGCGACGATGCGCGGATCGGACGACCGAAGGCGGGTCGTCACGTCGCGAACATGGGCGTCGAGGAGTTCGCCGAGGCCCGACGGGGCGGGTGGAGGAGCGAAGGGAATTCCGACTTTGACTTTCGCGAACGCCGTCCGTCCGTCGGTTCCGACGCCCCAAACGAAGACGGTATGCGGGCCGGACGCCGGAAGTTCGACGCAGACGCGCGGGTCGGAGGCGCGCCACGCGGGGGTGAACCCGACCACTTTCGACGACGGCGGCGCCGCCGCGACTCCGGTTCGATCGACGACGCCGACGCGGCCCCACGTCGGGGGTGTCCGTGGGCCGCCGCCGAGGCGGGTTGCGAGGGCGTGCCGACGGGGGCGTCCGCGATGCAACATGTCGTCGAGGACGTCGCGCACGCCCGCCGTCGGGGGAGTCGTCGACACGGTACACGACGGCTGCTCACCGTCGAGAGCGTCCGTAAAGGGGAAGGGCATCGTGTCGTGATGCCCTTCGACGACCAAAGCCGAGAAGACCGCGTCGTCGACCGGGCCTTCGGCACCGATCAGCGTCGGTGTCAAAGCCGTCGTACCTTGCGGGGTCGTGATGCGCGCGAAGCGCACGAAGGCGTCCGCGGCTTCGACGACGTGATGCTCGGCGTCGGCATCGGAAACCACCGCTTGGATGATCAGGTGTCGCACCGATCCCGCGGCGGGTCCGAAATCGGGAAGCGTCGCGTTTCCTTCGACATCGGCGACGACGACGGCGGAGCGGACGTCGAGGCGTTGCACGGCGCTGACGAGATACGGAGTGGACGGACGCCCCCGCAACGTCGGAGACGGGAGCGGACCTTCCGGAACGGCGACGGCATCGTCGACCGACGGGAATGCGGGGACACCCCGAATGAAGGTGAACGCGCCGGGCGTCGTCGCGTCCGTAGAGTGTGCGCGGAAATCGTGATCGACGAGCGTCGTCGCGGATTTTCCGTCGGGCGTCGTCAGCGTCGCTTCGAGACGCACCGATTCGGTCGAAGGGGGCGTGTCGTCGAGACTTAGAAGGTAAGGCGCGTCGGATCGGATCGCGAAGACGCGTGTCGACTTGAGTCCAACCGATTCGCAGTTGAGGACGACGCTTCCCGATCGGGACGCCGAAATCGCGAGATGGCGACGGCGCCCCGGAACGGCGGTGATCGCGATTTCCGGCGAGGCGTCGAGCGGAGTGATGCGGGCGATCGCGACGCGGATCGGAGGGCCGCGTCCGGTGTGGAGCCCCAAAGAGAGCCGATCTTCGGAGGCGTCCGGAGGCACCACGTAGTCGACGATCATCCCACCGACCGCGTCGGTCGTGAGCGTTCCGAGGTCGATTTCGGTTTGGCCGTGACGCAGATCCGCGCGTAGGGTGGCGTCGGCGAAGGGGCGCAGCGGAGAGAGTTGATCGTCGGCGTGGAAGACCGTGACGCGAGCGCGGATCCGTTCGCCGGGAGCCGGCGTCGCTCGGTCGACGACGGTGTGGGCGGCGGAGCGCGGCTCGAGCGCGCTCGTCGCTCCACCGCGTTCGACGGGCAGAAGTTGCGTATCCCCGTCGACCGTGACCGGGATACTCGTCCGCGCCGATCGCAGGGGATTCGATGTGAAGACCGCGAGTCCGCGGGCGTCCGTGGTCGTCGTGCGATTGGCGTGGACGACTTCGGCCCCTTCGACGGGACGGCCGTCGCGGGTGACCGCGACCACCACCGCGTCGTCGAAGGCGTGCGCGGTGGCGACGATGCGGCTTCGGATCACCGTGCGGCTCGAGACGGCGTCACCGTCGAGCAGTTCGAGGACGAAACGCTTCGGAACCGACGCCGGGATCGGGAGCCGGGCGTCCCCCGGGGACAGGGTGGATTCGTGCAGGATCGGACCGTCGGTTTCGGCTCGGAAGCGCACGAGGAGATCCGCATCCAACGATCCCGTGATCGGAAGCGCGTCGACGTCGGGGATGCGGATCGTCGGATGGATCGAACGGGTGATCGGGAGAAAAAGCGCGGCGAGGGGAGGTATGCCCGCAGCCGCCGGGATTTTCGAGCGCGCGGCATCCGCCGCTTCCGCGATGCGGGCGGCACGGTGGGCGAGCGTCGCCACTTCGTCGTCGCGAAGACGCAGTTCCGATGCGTAATCCATGGCGGTGCGTCGGTAGGGGCCGAGCACCGGCTGGAAGTCGGGGTGGCGACACGCCTCGTCGTCGGCGAGAAGATGCTGCCGCAGGGCGATCAACGCTCGAAAAGCGATTTCCGACGTCGGGTCGCGTTCGGCGAGCGCGATCAGGGCTTCGGCTCGTGGGCGACCTTCGAGGGTCGCGGCTCGAAGGAGATCCCGGCGATCGCGTTCGACGGGACTCGAAGGCTCGGGCAGGGTTCCGAGCAATCGGGCCGCGGCTTTCACGCGCCCGGCCCCGATCAGCGTCTGGACGTCGGCCAAAGGATCCCCGGGCAGAGCCCATCCGGATTGGCCCGACACGCACGGGACGATCACGAGCAACGAGACGAGAAACCCCGCGCGAAGCATGTCGCCATTGTAGGGAGCGGGCCCTCCGACCCCGAAGTCGGGCAGCAGGATTTCTCCGGATGTCCCGAACGCTTGGCGCGGACCCTCCGCTTCCACTACGTTCGGTGCGTAGCGCCATGAAAGTCACCCAAACCACCGCCCAACCGGCCGCAGGCAGTCCGATCTGTTTCCTCGTCACGGGCGTGGGCGGCGCGCTCACCGCCCGCGTGAACGGCGGAGCCGTTCCCGTCAGCGCGACCCGGACGAACGAGGGTTGGATGGTCTGTTTCGTGCCGCCCGCGTCGGGGCCCTATCAGGTCGAGCTCGCGAGCGGCAAGCGCCAAACCGCTGCTTTCCGCGTCACGATTCCCTGACCGTCGTTTCGGGGACGACGCGCTATCCTGCACGCCCGAGCGGGTTTACGGCGAATGGCTTGCCGTCGCCCCTCCCGGATGCCGATGAAACGGGATCGGGTGCAGATTTGCTGAAGAGTATCGGAACCAACTGGGTGCGGGTGGGGTTCGCCGTCGTGGTGAGCTTCCTGCTCGCCCCGTTGCTCGCAAGTCGCCTCGGCACCGAGTTGGCGGGCTCATGGGGCGTGATCAACGCCTGGCTCAGCTGGCTCACCCTCATCACCGCGGGCATCCCGATGGCCTCGGTGCGTCTCTTCGCCCAACACATCGCGAAGGGTGACGTCGACGGATTGAACCGGGCCATTGCGACGGTCGTCCGCATCACGTTCATCTTCGGCGCGTTGATCGGAATCGGCGCGCTCCTGCTCTACATCCCGTATTCGGAAGTCAATCTTCAAAGTGTCCCGCTCGGACATACCGACGACGCGTCGAACGCCTTCCTGATCTCCGCGCTGCTCGCGGTCGGCGG
>JAFMJN010000100.1 GCA_017853435.1 Planctomycetota bacterium
AGACGCCGTTCCCACGATTCCGCCACAGCGCCGTCTTGCCGACGCCAGTGACGACGCAATCGACGTCGCCGTCGAGATCGAAGTCCGCCGAAACAATCCCCATGCCGTAGGCATCGAAGGGAGGCAACGATGCGGAGACGTCCGAAAAGCGCCCATCGGGGCGTTGAATCCACAGCGCGTGACGCTGCGGGTAACCGGCTGTGGGCGCGGAGCCCACGGCGACGACGTCCAATCGACCGTCACCGTCGACGTCGACCAATCCGCAACCTCCCCCCATGATTTCGGGGAGCGCTTTTTCGGAGGTTTCCGCCGACGCATGCGTGTACGCGATCCCACGCGTACGCGCCACGTCTTCGAAGGCTCCGGTTTTGGGAACGTCGGCCGTTCGGCCGCACGCCGAGACGATCAGCAAGATCCACACGAGCCGCTTCACGGTTTCGCTCCCCTGCGTGGCGGCATGTTTCGTTCCGCATCGGCTCGAAGCCGTCGGGCCAGTTCCCATTCGGGACGGGCCGCGCACACGGCGTTCAAGTGATCGAGGGCTTCCTCCGTGCGACCGTCCTTCAATGCGCACGCGCCGAGCGCGAGCCGAGCCCCCATCGCGTCGGGGTCCGCGAGCAAGGCCCGCCGTGCGACGGCGGCGACATCCGTCGTCGACGCTCCGAGATCGAGCATGCGTGTCGCGCGTCGTTCGAGCGCGACCGCGGGCGCGTCGTCGCGCGCGGCGACTTTTTCCCACACGGCGTCCGCCGCCGCCGTCGCGCCCAATCGAAAATCGAGATCGGCTTTTAGAAGAAGAAACTCGACGTCGTCGGTCGTCGCTTCGAAGGGCGTCAACAGCGCGCGAGCCGCGCGGTAGTCACCGGCCGCCGCGACCGATTCCGCTCGAAGACGCGCCGCGCGCGCGTCGTCACGTTCGAGCAGCACACGTCGATAGACGGGATCCCGAACGACGTCCGCGCGTCGCATGGGGACCCCGCGAAGCAGAGCCGCCGCGCTCGAATCTCCCCTTCGCACACGCATGGAGGCCGCGACGTGCCGAGCGGCGGGATCGTTCGGTGCCTTCCGCAAGGCGCGCTCCGCGATAGCCGCCGCGTCGTCGAGTCGGCCTTCCGAAAGTCGCGCGCGGGCCGCGAGAATCATCGGTACCGGATCCTCCGGGTCGAGGGACTCCGCACGCCCGGCGCGCTCGAACGCTTCCGTCGCGTGTCCGGCATCGAGCGCGCGTTCCGCCGAAAGCCGCCACACCTGCGGAAGCGCCGCCGCATCCACGCGGGCGATCGCCAGCGCGGGATCCGGATCGAGTCCGGCCTGATGGAGGGCCAACGCTCGAAGCCATGCCGCCTCGGCACGCTCGACGGGGTCCGACAATTCCGATTGGGCCGCCGCGTAGACCGTCGCCGCGGCACCGTAGGCATCCCGCGCATGCAGCCATCGCGCGTAGGCGAAGCGCGCGCGCGCATCTCCCGCCGCCGCCCGATCGCGCCGCTCGGCCGCCTCGGGGATTCCGGACGGCGCAGGGAGCGGGATGGAGGCGTCGCCCCCCTCCGCGCACGCCATCGCCAAGACGGCGGCGACGACCCCCGCGCGCAAGGTCGCCGACTTCAGTTGAAGGTCCTGTCCACCTTGTTCGAAAGCACCACCGATTCGACGGCGGGCCAGAGCGCGGAATCCACGGCATACGCCTGGAAGCGCAACGTCAGTCCTCCGGTGACGGGAAGGCCGCTGAACGCCTGCGTGAACGTCGGATTGACCGATCCGGTCTTGTAGAAGGCATTCGGAGGACCGACGAGCCCCAATCCGTCGAAGGCGATGAGCCCCGGCTGCGGCGTCAGCACGCTCGTCCAAATGTCGCCCCACGTCGTCGTGATCCACGGGTTCGGCGTCGGCGCCTCGGCGCAGATGGTGATGGGAGCGTTCAACTGCGAGTGCTTGAAGACGATCGACGCGTAGTTGATCGTCGGCAGGTAGGTCACGGTGAGCCCACGCCAAATCGACGTGAACGCGACGGACGTCGCTCCCGTGTAGGACGCCGTGACGACCGGATTCGTGTTGGTTGTTTCGGAAAGAGTCAGCGTCGTGGACGCGAATCCCGACGTATCGGTGACCGCGCTCGCGGGATTGAGCGTGCCGCCGCCCGACGTCACCGCGAAGTTGACGGTGGCACCGGCGATGGCGGTGCCGCCCGCGGTCGCGAGACGCACCACCATGGGCGACGCCAACGGACGACCTGCGACACCGACTTGGGAACTTCCCGATACCGCGGTCAACACCGGCGCGTTCGCGTTCGACTTGATCCGACGAATACCCGACGATTGATTCGCGTAGTAGATCGCGCCGTCGGGTCCCACGAGCGCATCCGCGGTGTTCGCGAAGCCCGTTCCCCAATCGTTCGTGTTCGGCTGCCCCGGGACGGCGGCGGCCGGAGCCCACGTCGTGCCGTTCCATGCGGCGATACGCACCGCGCCGGAGTAGTAATCCGCGTAGAAGTACGTTCCTTCGTAGGCAGTTCCGAAATTGAAGATGCCACCCGGTTGGTTCCGGTAGACGCCCATCGACATCACGGAATACCAACCCGCCGAATGGTTGACGGCGATGATCGGGGCCACGGCCCCGGTGGCACTCGATCCGGTGCAGGTCGAATAGGTCGCGTTGCCTTCGAGGAAAGGCCACCCGAAGTTCTGTCCGCCGCCCGTGCCGACGTTGCAGACGGAAACTTCTTCCCAAGCGTTTTGCCCGACGTCCGCGATGAGCATCTTGTTGGTCGTGGCGTCGATGTGGAATCGGAACGGATTGCGAAGCCCCTTCGCCCACATGAGTTTCGCGTTGTCGGTTCCCGTCGTGATCGGATTCCCCGCCGGGATCAGTGTCGACTTGGCCGGAGGTCCACCCGCACCGGAGGGAAGTCCGGAGAGATCGAGCCGCAGAATCTTGCCCGCGATGACGTCGTTGTTTTGAGCGTTGCACGACGTCGCATCGTCGCCCGGGCTCATGTAGAGCATTCCGTCCGGCCCGAAACGCAGCGCCGAACCGTTGTGGTTGTACGCGTTGTCCGGGAAGTCCGTGATGATGTGGTACGCCGACGACGTCGCGAAAGTGACCGCCGTCGATGCGGGGTTGGCCAGTGCGCCGGTGCACGTGAAGCGCGTCAGACGCAAATGGGCCGACAGCGACGAGTTGTAGTAGGCGTAGATGTAACCGTTCGTCGCGAAGCCGGGATCGACGGCGAGGCCGAGCAACCCGCGCTCGTTGCCCGTGTAATTGATATTGGTGACGTTGCCGACCGTCGCCGACGTGACGGTCGGGCTCAACGTCGCGATCTTGATGTTGCCCGTCGTCTGCTCGCACCACATGAGCCGACCATCCGGAACGAACGCCAAAGCGACGGCCCCCGACGTGCCCGTGACCACCGACTCGGTGGAGAACCCAGACGGCACGACCTGCGCGACTGAGACGCCGCACATCACCACGCACAAAGCGAAGATACGGAACAACGATGCGGATGCGTTCATGGGTTACCCGAAGAGCGGGAGCGGTGGCTCCCGGCGCTCGTCTCATGATATCAGCCGGACGAACCACCCCGAAAGCGGCGAATCCCGTAACATCCGCACCGGCCGCGCCGTCGGCAACCTCCACTCCCCCATGAAGATCCGCAGCATCACCCTGTATCGCGCCGACATCCGCATGAAGGAACCCTTCCGCATCGCGACGATGACCGTGGACGTCGCCCAATGCGTCTACGTCGCCGTCCTGACGGACGACGGAAGGGTCGGATGGGGCGAGGCCAACCCCTACTGGCGCATCGTCGGCGAAACGCAGAACACCGTGCTCGCGGCGGGTGCCGATTTGGCGCGCCTGCTGATCGGTTCCGACCCGACGCGGATTCACGCATGCCATCGGACGATGGCCGGTTTCCTCGCGGGCAACACCACGGCGCGGTCGATGTTCGAAATGGCACTGTGGGATCTCCTCGCCCAGTCGTGCGGAGCCCCGCTTTGGAAAGTCCTCGGCGGGACGCGTGCACCGATTCCCACGGACCGCACCGTCGGGATCGACACCCCGGAAAACATGGCGCGCGCCGCCGTCGGGTATCGGGACCGAGGCTTTCCCGCGGTGAAACTCAAGATCGGTCGCGACCCCGCGACCGACGTGCGTGCGGTGCGCGCGGTGCGCGCGGCCGTCGGCCCCGACATTCCTCTTCGCATCGACGCGAATCAGGGATTCGACGCCACGACGGCCGCACGGGTGCTGCGTGAACTCGAATCGACGGACATCCAATACTGCGAACAACCCGTTCCCGCCGCGGACGTCGACGGGCTCGCATTCGTGCGGTCGCGTACGCGCATCCCGATCATGGCGGACGAAGCGGTCTTCACCGCCGTCGACGCGTCGCGACTCGCCAAATCCGGTGCGTGCGACTACATGAATCTCAAATTGTCGAAGACGGGAGGCATCGCGGAAGCCCTCCGCGCCTCCGCCGTCGCGGAAGCGGCGGGCATTCGCTGCGCCATCGGCTGCATGACCGAATCCCGTCTCGGCCTCACCGCGGCCGCCCACTTCGCGAACGCGTGCGGCAACGTCGTCTTCGCCGATCTCGACGGCGCGGATTTCCACGCCGAAGACCCCGTCGTCGGCGGGATCACCTACGGAAACGACGGCACCGTCCTCGCTCCGGAGTCACCCGGCCTCGGGGCGCACATCCACCCCGACTTCCTCGCGCGCTGCGCCACCACGGTGATCGAATGACTCGACTCGGTCTCATCCTGTTCGTTGCCTCCACCGCGTTGATCGTCGCCCTGACGTCGACTCCGGTCCACGCTCAGAAGGCGCCGGTGACCCTCGGGGTCGACGTCCTGTTGGCGGAAGGACATCCCGTCCTCGCGGGCAAGCGCATCGGCCTCGTGACGAATCCCTCGGGAGTGAACAAGGATCTTGTTCCGACGGCGGACCTCCTCGCGGCGGACCGACGTTGGAAATTGGTCCGCCTCTTCGGCCCGGAACACGGGATCCGAGGCGACGTGGCGGCGGGTGAAAAAGTCGGTGACGCCGTCGATCCCGTGACCGGGATCCCCGTCACGAGCCTGTACGGAAAGACCAAGGCCCCCCCGAAAGAGATCCTCCAGACGCTCGACGTTCTCGTGTTCGATATTCAAGACATCGGCAGCCGCACTTACACCTACGTCTCGACGCTCGGCGAATGCCTCGTCGCGTGCGCCGCCGCGGGACGACCGTTCGTCGTTCTCGATCGTCCGAATCCGATCGGCGGCGTGTTGTTCGAGGGCGCGATCCGCGACGACAAATGGACGTCGTTCATCGGATGGTCCCCGATGCCCGTCTCCCACGGAATGACGCTCGGCGAAACCGCCCGTTGGATGAAGTCGAAGATGTCGATCGACGTCGACCTTCACGTCGTCGCGATGAAAGGTTGGACGCGGAACATGCAATGGGAGGACACGGGACTCCACTGGGTGCCGACGTCTCCCCACATCCCGCACGCGCTCCAGGCCCGCCTCTACATCGCCACCGGAATGATCGGTGGAATCACCGTCAACGTGAACGAAGGCGTCGGCTATACCCTGCCTTTCGAAACCATCGCCGCCGAATGGCTCGATCCGACGGCCGTCGCCGCGGCGCTCGCGAAGATGGACATCCCAGGCGTCGCCTTTCGACCGCTCGCTTACGTTCCGAACTACGGCAAGTTCGCGAAGAAGCCTCTCCGAGGACTTCAGTTGATCGTCACCGATCGCACGACGTTCCGCCCCCTGCGGACGTCGCTCGCACTTCTGACGGCTCTCGAAAAAGTCCACCCCGGAAAGACCGAGTTCGAAAACGAACGAAGTCTTTCGATCCACTGGGGCAACGAAAAGATCATCCCGATGATCCAAGCCGGGGCCGACGTCGCCACGGTGGAGAAGACCTTCGCGCCGGGCCTCGAAGCCTTCGCCGCGGAGCGCGCGAAGGCGTTGATCTATCGCTGACCGATCGGGTAGGGACCGAATACGGGTGCGGCGAGATCCTCGTCGTCGACGAGATTACACACTGGATCGAGTCCTCGCCCGTACCACAACGTCGCTCCATCCGGTACCGACGCGGCGAGTCGCAGGAGCACGGTATCCGGGCGCGCCGCGTCGACCGCCGCATCGAAGATGATCGGCAACGACTTACCCGTCGCGTCGACGATCGAAAAACCCTGGACGCGCGCGGAGGGGCTCAACTTGCCGTTCACTCCGCGAAAAGTCACGACGATGCGATCCCGTCGCGGCCCCTCGACGTCGATCTTCAACGGCCGAGGCCCCGAAGTCGGAGCGTCGTCTTCGCCGAGCAAGGACGCCGCCGCCTTCGCGAATCGCACGCCGAGACGCCTCTCGGCGTGCGCGGAAAGATGGATCGGATCGTCGAGAGGAAGATCGATCGTGGCGACGCATTCGGTACGCGCCACGCGCGAGGGCAACAGTCGCTGCACCTCCTGCACCGCATTCCATCCGTTCGCATCGTGATCGACGACGTAGCGGCAGAGTTGCGCGGCGACGATCGGAAGTTCCGGATCACCGAGATCTTTCCGAACGTCGGCGATCCATGCGTCGAGCCGCGCGGCGTACGTCGCGGCCGCTTCCGGCTTTCCGACGGCATCCGCTTCGCCCTGATACCAGAGGAGCCCTTCGGGCTTCATCCCCGACGCCTTCACGCGCGCGAGCATCTTGGCGTAGAGCGATTCCGGGTCGGCCTTGCGCGCGGAACTCCACGCGTCGAGCGACGTTCCCCCGACGGCGACCGGAATCAAACCGACCACCGAACGCGTCGTTCGCGCGCGATGTGCCGCGAACGCGACGCCGGGCGACGCCCCCTTTCGGCCGTCGAAGCGACCGACGACGGGCGGACCGGCGGCCCAACCGGGGAGTTCCTTCGGCACGACGGCGCGATGTGACGGTTCGACACCCGCCTCCCAACGTGCGGCTCCCGCATCGATACGAAGGATTCGGACGTCGGGCTCGGCGGCGGCACCGTCGAGCCATCCGTTGCCTTCCATGTTGGACTGCCCGGCCATAAGCCAAACACGCGTCGGCGATGGGCGCGATTCTTGCGCCGCGACGACGCCGACGACGGCAAAAAGTACGGAACAGCACCGAAGCAGACGGCGAATCGAAGACGGGATCATGACGCCCACAGCATAATGCTCGCGATGCATCGCGTCCTTCTCTTCGTCGCCCTGCTTCTTCTCGCCTGCGCGCAGAGCGGCGGTCGCTTCACGAACACGTTGCCGAGCGGCGACGCCTTCGACGTGGTTCTCGCACGCCGTCCGGGTCCCGGAGACGATCCACCGCCGCCGACCGAGCCGTTCCGCGTCACACCCGTGGCTCCCATCGAAGAAATCCGTTGTCGGATCGACGGGGCCAAACCTCCCCCGGAAACCGGCAGAGACGCCCCGCCCGAACTCGTCGACGTGGCCCGTCTCGATCCCCGCGTAAGGCTGGACGTTCGCTACGCGACCGACCGCAACTTCCTCGGCGTCCCCGTCTACCCGGAAGGTCGCGTTCTCCTACAACGCCCGGCAGCCGAAGCGCTCCTGCGCGTACGCGCGCGGCTCGAACCTTACGGATTCGGACTTCTTCTCCACGACGGCTACCGTCCGTGGCGCATCACGAAACTCTTTTGGGAAGCCGTACCGCCGGAGAGTCGCTCGTTCGTCGCGGATCCCTCGCGGGGGTCTCGGCACAATCGCGGATGTGCGATCGATCTCTCGCTCTTCGATCTGAAGTCGGGACGACCGCTTCCGTTCCCCTCCGATTACGACGCGTTCACCGAGGCCGCGCATCCCGACTCGAATGCGGGAACGCCCCTCGCACGATGGAGACGTGATCTTTTGCGCGCCGCCATGGAAGCGGAAGGTTTCCATGTGAACACCCGCGAATGGTGGCATTTCGACTACGAGTCGTGGGAACGCTATCCGATTCTCGACATCCCCTTCGATGCGGTTCCCGCGCTTCCCTGATCCGAGCCTCGCGACGGTCGTCGCGATCCTCGTCACGTTGCCGATCGTCGCTCAAACGACGCGCGACGACGACGCGCGCTTCCGACGCCTCTTCGAACAGGGGCGCCATGCGGAACTGGCCGAGGCTCTCGGTCGAAAGCTCTCCGAATCACGCCCCCATCCGGGGCATCTGCTCATGGCGGCGGAAACGGCCTACGAGCTCGAACGCTTCGACGAGGCCGAGCGACGATTCGCGGAAGCACTCGCGCTCGATCCGACATTGATTCCATTGACGGTGCGGCGCGGAGCGACGCTCGTTCGACTCGGACGGACCGAAGACGCCCGTCGCCATCTTTCCGCGTTCGATTCGGCCCCCCCGCGACGACGCGCGGCCGCGCTCTTCGGACTCGGCTTGGCGGCCGTCGCCGACGGAGACGGCGTGGCGGCGCGACGCTGCTTCGAAGCGTCTTTGAAGCTCGCGTCCGAGGACGCGGCCTGCGCCGTTCGACTCGCGCAACTCGATCTCTCGGAAGGTCGCAACGACGACGCCCTCGCCCTCGCCGATGCGGTTCTCGCACGACACCCGATGCACACCACCGCGGCCCACGTACGTGCGCGGGCGCTCGTCGCGTTGAATCGAACGGAGGAGGCGGACGCCGCCGCCGCGCGTCACCGAGCGCTTTTGTCCGCCCATGACCGCATCGCCGGATTGTCCGCTTCCGTCGCGACTTCGAGCACGCCGAGCGCCGTCATGATCGCGGTCGCCCGCATCCACGCCGAGTTCGGCGATCGCGCGGGAGTCGTGCGCTGGACGGGCTACGTCGCTCCGGACGATCCGCTTTTCCGTCAGGCCATGGCGTTGCGCGAGACGCGCGACACGGCGACGCGACCGACGTCGAGGCCCGTCCGATGAAATGTCTCGTCGGATTGCTGCTGACCGCGACCGCGCTCTCTCAGGGGCCGCTGTTCGAGGAAGTGCCGATCGTCGACGCCGCTGCGACGTCCCGGCCCATTCCACGACCGCTCCACATCCCGGATGCGAAAGGCGGAGGGGTGTCGCTCGCGGATCTCGACGGCGACGGGCGCCTCGACCTGATCGCAACGCGCCCCTCGTCGGTCGAAGCCGTGGCGGCGGGACGTCCGGGACCGCCGCCTCTCATCCTGCGCGGTAAAGGCGACGCCACCTTCGAGAATCCCGCCGCGGTGGTGCCTCCCCTCGAATGGGCGTTCGCGTCGGCCGTTCTCGACCTCGACGGCGACGGACTTCGGGACATCGTGTGGAGTACGGCCCGCGGGCTCGTCGTTTGGCGGCAATCGAAGCCCTTCGTTTTCGACGACGAGTCG
>JAFMJN010000101.1 GCA_017853435.1 Planctomycetota bacterium
CAAAAGATGGAAGTCGTCGGACGCCTCGCGGGTGGCGTGGCCCACGACTTCAACAACCTGATGACCGTCATGTACGGCGCCACCGAGACGTTGACCGAATTGCACCCACCGGGATCTCCCGGACGCGAAAGCGTCGATCAGATCGAAGCCGCGCTCGATCGCGCGAAGGGACTGACGTCGCAGCTGCTTTCGTTCAGCCGCAAGCAAGTCGCGCAGATGACGCGTCTCGATCTGTGCGACACCATCCGCACGATGGAGAGCCTGCTGCGCCGTTTGGTGGGGAGTCCCGTCGCTCTCGCCCTCGAATTGCCGTCCCACCCGACGTGGGTCGTCGCCGACCAATCCCGCGTGACCCAGGTCGTGATGAACCTCGTGGTGAATGCCCGCGATGCCATGCCGAACGGGGGATGCCTCCTCATTCGCCTGCGGGATGTGGAGGTGGATGCAGCGTCCGCCGAACGGCTCCATGTCGTCGCGGGGTCGTTCATCGTGATGGATGTGATCGACGAAGGCGTGGGAATGAGTGAAGAAACCCAGTCGCATCTTTTCGAACCCTTCTTCACCACCAAGCCGGTCGGACAAGGTACGGGTCTCGGGCTCTCGACCGTCTACGGCATCGTCAAGGCGTCCGACGGCGCGATCGAAGTTCACTCGCAAGAGGGGGCGGGGACGACGATGTCCGTATTTTGGCCTCGGGCCGCGGCTCCGGCGTCCACGCCGCCGGGTGAACGCGCCGCCGCGTCGCCGGCCCGTGTCCGCCCACGCGTGTTGATCGTCGAAGACGACGAGGCCATCCGCGCTCTGCTCGTACGCGCCTTGGAACAGAACGGCTACATCGTCGTCACCGCGTCCGACGGCGACGAGGGCATCGCGATCTTGAAGACCAAGGGCAAATTCGACCTCCTTCTGACCGACCTCGTCATGCAGGGAACGGGCGGGGCGGGAGTCGTCGCCGAGGCCCGCGCCCTCGCACCGACGATGAAGATCGTCGTGGCCTCCGGCTTCGTCGGCGATCGCAAAGCCCAAGGACTCCCCGACGACGTCGTGTGGTTGCAAAAGCCCTTCAGCGCCAAAGACCTTCTCGCGCTGCTGCGTCCGCTTCTCGCCGGGACGTGAACCGGTCGCCGAACGCCGGGACCCGCGACGTCCGAAATACCGCCGCCATTCGTAGAATGAGGCCGGTGATCCCATGAAGACCCTGCCCCGGTGGACTTGGCCGACGATGTTCGTTTTGGCGTTCGCGGCAGGCGCCGTGAACGTGGTGGCGATGATCGGACTTTCGCGTCAGGCACTCTCCCACGTCACGGGAAGCGTTTCCAAAGCCGCGGCATCGCTGGCGGAGGGAGATTGGTGGAGCGCGATCGGGTTCTTCGCAGCCGTCGGAGCATTCGTCGGAGGTGCGACCCTGTGTGGAGTTCTCGTCGGAAGCACGCCCCGCCGCATCGGCCGGGGCCAAGTCGCGGCTCTCGGAATCGAAGCGCTGCTGCTCGCGGCGTCGGCCCGATGGCTTCCGCTTCGGGGAATCTCCGGAATCTGCGCGGCGTCGGCCGCGTGCGGACTGCAGAACGGCGTCGTAAGTCTCTTCGGCGGCTACTTGTTCCGCACGACCCACCTGACCGGAATGGCGACCGACTTCGGATTGGCGATCGGACATCGCGTGCGGCGATTGCCCGTGGACGGACAACGCCTGCGCGCTTCGCTGAGCGTGGGAGCCGGATTCCTGCTCGGTGGAGTCGTGGGCGCGATGCTCTACCACGCCGCGGGCTTCGCCGCGATGTGGTTGCCCTGCCTGTTGGTCGCGTCGCTCGCCGTCGGCGCCTGGTGGGTGAGCCCCCTCGCGGTATGACCGTGACCGCCGCCCGCGCCGAGGAGGCCGTGGGTCACGGATGACGTTCAGATGCGCGTGGCGAAGAGCAACGTCCGAGGCACCAACGTTTCGCCCGACTCCGACTTGAAACCCGAGTGTGTCGGGCTGTTCAAGCCGATCCGGTAGGAACGACCCGCGCGAAGTTTGACGGGAATCGTCAGCACTTTTTTCGCCGCGTCGTACTGCGGCTTTCCGGTGATCTCCGGGACGTCGTCCTTGTTTCCGGTGATCGACCAACTGCCGTCCATCATCGGGCGGTCGAACTCGAGGACGAGGAACTTCGTCTCGGGATCGACGGCCGCATCGCCGTCGTGCGGGCTCGTGGAGACGAGTTGCGGCCGCTTGGTCATCGCCGCGATTTGCGTCTTCGCGGTGTGTTCGAGCGCGGCGGTCCAGTTCGGCATGAAGTCGCGAAGCGTGGCGTATTGGGATTTGTTCGCCACGAATTCGTTCAACGCTTTCGCGGCGTCCGGTACCCACGTGAAACCGAGCTCGAAATCGCGAACGGCGACGAGCCCGGCGGCCTCGGGGCTGCTCAGCTCCTTCACGCCTTGGATGACCACCGAGCGCACCAACGTCTCGTACATCAGGATGCGCGGCGTGGTGTACGCCTGCTTCTTCATCGCATCCGGGTTGAGGCCGAGAAGCGAGGCGCCGACGAGATCCAAATCGAAACCGAAGACGTCGACGATGCGATTGGCGTAGGAGTGAGCCAGTTCGTGGGCGAAGATCTCGTCGTTCGCCTGCTCGAAGGTGGGAAGCCCCGGGGCATCGAAAGTCGTGCAGCCGAGTACCGGTCGGAATTCTTCCGCCGATTCACCGAGGCGAACGCCGACGCCGTAATTGCGCGGGCCGCAGAAGAGTCCCGCGACGACCGCGATGCTCTTCGGTTGCTCTTCACCGAAGAAGCGCGCCATCCATGCGGGATACGTCGATTTGCCGAGCTTCGCCGCGAGGCGTTCGCGCGCGGCCTTCCACGTCGCTTCGCTGCCCTTGAGCCATACGTCGGCTTTCGACGCGGTGGCGAACGCGCGCAACTCTTTCAGAAATGCGCGGGTCGGTTCGAGCTTCCATCGGGCATCGAGGCGTTGCGGGGACTTCTCGAAAGGAAGCCGTTCGTCGAGCTCGGGCACATCCGTCAGGTGAAGCGCGAGCGATGGAACGGCGTCGAACGACACCCCGTGAACCGCGCGGAGCTCCTTCAGCGCCTTCACCGCCGGGTGGTCGCGATGGGCTGCGAAGTAGCGATCCGCTTCCGCCGTGTAGGGGGACGCCGCCGCGGGTTCGTTGTATTCGGGGAAGCCCGCGAGGCGAGCCACTATCGAAAGCAGCTCGACACGTCCGTCAACCAAGACGGTGGTCGTCTGCGCGGACAGTTGAAGGGCGACGACGGCGATCAGAAGCAGCGTGCGCATGGTACCCCTATCCTACGACGGAGAGGGGCGCGCGGCGTCCTACGACCCCTTCAGGATCTCGACGGGATCTCGGAAACAGGAGGCGGGATCGACGGAAGTCCGGACTACGCCCGACTTCAGCATCTGATCCGTCAATTGCGTCCATCGCTCGAGCGACATCGTTCCCGGTCCGCGCGTGCGCGTTCCGTCACTGATCACGTGGGGGATTTGTGCTTGGGTCACGGCGGTGAACGTCGCCGCGTCCATCGTGGGGTTCATGCGTCCCATCACGACGTTCACGGGCTCGGGGTTCTTCATGTAGTCCTCCCAGCCCTTCGTCACGGCACGGGTCATGCGTTTGACGAGTTCGGGATCGTCCTTCAGGAGGTCTTCGTGAACGGCGAGCACGGTTTGATAACTGTCGAACCCCGCGTCGGCGACGAGGAAGACGTCCACGTCGAGACCGAGCTTGCGGGCCGCGATCGGTTCGGACGTGGCGAAGCCTTGGAACGCGTAATTCGGATCGGATTGGAGATACTTCAGATCGCCGTAGGGCGACGGGACGATCTTCGCGGGCCCGAAGCCGATCGTTTTTTCGATCCACGTGGCGAACGGCATGCCGCGCTCGATGGCCAAGGTTCCCGGCGCTTTCACGGCGGCGTCGAGCGACCCGAGGCCGCGCGCCTTGTGCGTGATGATGCACATCGGGTCTTTCTGATAAACGGCGAAGATCCCGACGATCTTCTTGCCCATCGATCGAGCGACGACGATCTGGTCGGCCGATACGACGGCGAACGGCACCTGCTTCGTCGCGACCAAGTCCGACGTGGGGGCGCCGGAGCCTCCTTGTCGGAGTTCGACCTCGAGCCCTTCGGCGCGGAACGTTCCGTTGACCTCCGCGGCGTAGAACGGTCCGAACTCGGGCTCGGCTTTCCAATTGAGTTGGAGCGTGAGCTTGCGCGCGCCGGACGGAGCGGGCGTGTCGCCGCCGCATCCCGCGAGCACCACCATGAGAACGGCGACGAACGCCGCGCCGATGATTCGGATCGTCTTCATGTCAGTGTCTCGATTCGGAAACGTGCCAAGACCGCAGGGAGCGCCATGCGGCGAGATTGATGAACCCGAACAGCGCGAGGCCGAGCAGAGAGGCGAGAAGGACGCCCGCGAAGATGATGTCGACGCGTTGGCGTTGTTGCGCGACGCCGATGGCTCCGCCGATGCCCTGACCCGTGATGAATTCGCCCACGACCGCGCCGATGACCGCGAGTCCCCCCGCGACGCGAAGTCCCGTGAAGATCTGCGGAAGGGCCGCGGGCAGCCGAAGGCGGAACAGCGTCGCCCCCGAAGACGCGCCGTAGAGACGGAAGAGGTCGACCAACGCCGGATCCGTCGAGCGGAGACCCGCCAAGGTGTTCGCCACGACCGGGAAGATGCTGACGATCACGGCCGACGCGAGGGCGGTGCGGTCCCAGCCGAACCAGATGACGAGAAGCGGAGCGATCGAAACGATCGGAATCGTTTGGGAGAAGACCGCGTAGGGGTAAATCGCCTGTTGGACCCGTCGCGACGATGCCAACGCGATCGCCGCGGTGACGCCGACGACGGCCGCAATGAGGAACCCGAGGAGCGACGCCTTCACCGTTTGTGCGAGCGGAGGGTAGAGCGACGGGCCTTCGTCCACGAGCGCCCGGGCGATCTGCGAAGGGGCCGGAACGAGAAACGCGGGAACGACGTCGCCGCGTACCAACGCTTCGAGGACGCCGATGACGAGGATGGCCGGAACGAGCGGCGGCAGGAGCGCCCCCCACGGAGTGCGGCGCGTCAAAGCGCACCTCCCGACTCCGCCAAGGCGTTTCGCAGGATGCCGGTCTGAGCCGCGAATCGCGCGTCGGAACGGAGGGCCGTCGTGCGATCGGAGGGAAGGTCCAACGGGTGGTCGAGGACGACACGACCCGGACGTCGGGACAACACCACCGCGCGATCGGCGACGTAGGCGGCTTCGTCCACGGCGTGGGTCACGAAAAGGGCCGTGAATCCCCAAGCCTTCCAAAGCGTCCGCAAGTGATCGTCGAGGGCTTGTCGCGTGATTTCGTCGAGGGCGGCGAACGGTTCGTCGAGGAGCAGAAAGGTCGGTTGCACCACGAGGGCGCGCGCGAGCGACGCCCGCATCTTCATGCCGCCCGAAAGTTGAGCGGGATATTTCGACGCCGCATCGGCGAGTCCGACCTGTGCGAGCGCGTCCTTCGTCGCGGCATGGCGTTCCGCTTCCGGGACCCCGGCGAGTTCGAGCGGAAGCGCCGCGTTGTCGAGCACGGTCCGCCACGGAAGAAGGCAGGGATCTTGGAAGACGCACGCCATCTTCAGATCGAAAGGTTTGTGGATCGAACCGCGCGTCGGTCGGTCGAGTTCGGTCAGCAGGCGGACCAAGGTGCTCTTGCCGCACCCCGACGGGCCGAGGAGGGCCACGAACGACCCCGCCGGGAGACGCAGCGTCAGAGGCGCCAGCGCCTCGACGCCGTCGTCGAATCGGCGCTCGATCGCCACGAGTTCGATCGCCGAGCTTCGGGTTCTTCGGGGAACCAAGGTTTCGCCGGAAGCCATCGGGAGCACTCTACGAAACACGTACGATGACGGCGTGACTTCCGAAGAGACAGGCACCATCCTTTCGGCCGCCGCCACCGGCGAGGGCATCCTCCGTCGGGAAGGCAAGGTGGTTTTCGTTCCCGGGGCGCTCCCCGGAGAAACCGTCGTTTATCGGATCCTGAAGTCCGGAGCGACGTCGGATCGCGCCGAACTTCTGTCGGTGGTCGAAGCATGCGGCCGCCGCGAGACCCCGTGCCCCCACGACCACGCGGGCGGCTGCGGCGGGTGCAGCCTGTTGCACGCGACCCGAGCCGCGGGGGCCGACGTGAAGCGTCAGTTGGTGCGCGACGCGATGATCCGCGTCGGTGGTCTCGACGGCGACATCGTCGCGCCGTGTCTCACCCCCGGTCCCGATCTCGGCTACCGCAATCACGCCCGTTTCACGGTCGATGCTCGCGGGCGCCTCTGCTTCGTGAAGCGGGGGCGGCATCAGCCCGGGAAGCGGCATCCGATCCTCCCGATCGCGAGCTGCGCCGTGTTGCATCCGCGCCTCGAGCAACTGCGTGCCGCGCTCGACGGGCGCGTGCGGGGGGCGGAAGAAGTCGAACTGCGGGCCGCCGTCGGAACGACGGAAGCGCTCGCGATCCTTCACGGACTCGAGCGCCTTCCCGAAGGCATCGACCCCGTCACCTTCCCGGGCTTCCTGTCGCTCGGCACGCGTCGCGGTCTGATTCCCGTTCGCGGCGTTTCCCTCTACCACGAGGAAGTCGCGGGGAAGCGATTTCGGGTCTCCGCGGCGTCGTTCTTCCAGATCAACACGTGGGGGGCGGAAGCGCTCGTGGGGTTGGTCGCGGATGCGCTTCCGCAACGCGCCGAACCGCGCGCCGTTCTCGATCTCTACGCCGGCGTCGGTTTGTTCGCGCTCGCCGCGACGCGTCCCGACGATCGCGTGTTGGCCGCCGAAGTCGATCCTTCGTCCGCGAAGGATTTCCGCGCGAACATGGTCGGCCGCGGCAACGTCCTGTTCAAACCGCTCGACGTCGGTGAAATGTTGCGCGACTTGAACCCCGCGCGCGACGCGTTCGACGCGGCGATCGTGGATCCGCCTCGCGCGGGAATCGAAACCGCGACGCTGTTGCGCCTCGCCGCCCTGAAAGTCCCGCGACTCGTCATGGTCTCGTGCGACGCGGGAAGTCTCGCCCGCGATCTGCGCGCCTTGGGTTCGTGCGGCTACGTCCCGAAGTCGGTCGTTCCCGTGGATCAGTTTCCGGGGACACCGCATACGGAAGTCGTCGCCGTCTGCGATCTCGGCTGAAACGCTTCAGGGCGCGATCGATCGACCGCCGTCGACGGGAATCGAAACACCCGTGACTTGGGTCGGAGCGTCGACCAGGAAATCGAGAACGGGCAGGAGATCTTCCGGTGAACCCAGCCGACCGGTCGGGGTTCGCGCGCGGAGCCGTTCGAGGGCGTTCGCGTCGAAATCGTCGGGCGGCAGGACCGAGCCCGGCAGGATCGCGTTCACGGTGACGTCGGGAGCGAATGCCCGCGCCAACGACTGGGTGACCGACGCCAAGGCCGCCTTCGCGGCGCTGTAGGCGAGGAATCCTCCCAATGGTCGCGACGCGTGGACGTCTCCCAGCACGACGATGCGCCCCGGTTTGGAGCGCACGAGGTGCGCCCGCGCCGCGCGTGCGAAGAGGAACGGCCCCACCGTGTTCACGTGGAGCGTGTCGAGAAACGTCGCTCCGTCGAGCGTCTCGATCGCATCCGGCGGGAACGACGACGCCGACAACACCAGCGTGTCCAATCCTCCGAGGGCGGCGACCGCGGTTTCGACCGCGGATTCGATCGCCGCTTCGTCGCGCAGGTCGGCGAAGACCGTGCACGCGCGGCGTCCCATCGCACGGATGTCTTCGGCGACGGCTTCCGCTTCGGCGCGCGACGTGCGTGCGTGGACGGCGACGTCGAACCCGCGTGCCGCGAGATGCAGCGCGAAGCGACGGCCGAGTCGTTTGGCCGCACCGGTGACGAGGACGCGTCGAGTCATGGTTGGAGATCGCGCGCGGCGACCTGAGAGAGTGTCCCCGTCGACGCCGCTTTCCGCAAGCGGTCGACGCTCGTCATCGCGAAAGCGTCGTTCTCGAAGGGACGGTGGCGCGGCGGAGCGTGAGCAACGCGAACGCGGTATTCACCGGATCGTTGCGATTCCCGCCGCCGGGAGCGTCCCAACGACCGTCGGCCCGTTGGACGTCGCAGATGAACTCGGCCGCCTCGCGATACCAGTCGTGCCTCCCGACGAAGCGCTCGTCGGCGAGCACCATCGTCCGCTCCAACGTGTAGAGGTAGTAGTAGTCTGGGGTCGATCCTTCGCCGCCGGCGGGCTGAATGTCCACGCGGAACATCGCGTCGAGATGATTCAGGGCGCGGTCGATCGCATCGCGAATCTTCGGGCCGCGCGCGTCGGCGCCCTTCGAGAATCCCATGCCGTCGACTCCGATCAACAACATGGTGATGCCGACGAGATCCATCGTGCCGCGTCCGGATGTCGGCCGCTCGAACGGGTTGTAGTTCCAAAACGACACGCCGAAGTTCCGCATCTCGAACTTCGGCCACGTCGGAGCTTCGTCTTTCGTCAGCGGTACCGCGTAGGGGCGCGTTCCGCGTCCGTCGCCCTGCGCTCGCAGGAGGACGTCGATGAACTCCGACCACACGTCGTTCGGAACGTCGAAGCCGCAGCGTCGAGCCGCCAAGACGCCGAGCGCCCCGTATTGCGTGTTCGAAAGATCCGCGGTCCGCGCACCCCCGAGGTAGCTCCACATGCCGCGATGGCGCGCGGCGAGCAGCCAATCGAGGCAGCCCTTCATCGCGGTCTTCTGCTCGGGTTTCAGGTTGCGCACGAACACGTGAGCCTTGCGGCGATCACGGGGAAGACGGGCGAGTTCGAAGCGTTCGAACTCCGGCGCGGCGAGGTGTTCGAGCATCATCGCTTCGAGACCGCACTCGTAGGTCGACGCGGCGGGGCGCGCCAAGACGTAGGCGACCGCCTTCGTGATCGCGGGGTCCGACTTCTGAACGCCGGACGACAGGAGTGCGAGCACCGCGAGGCAGGTTTGCCCGACGGGGAACACGTTCGGCTGGTAGCCCCATCGGAAATCGCCGAACGACCCGTCTTCCTTCTGCATGCCGCGGAGGGCGGCGACGCCGCGATCCACGGACGCGTTCACGCGTTCGGTGAACGCCTTGTGGTCGTCGAATTCATGGACGGCGTCCTTGGTCGTCGCGGGCGGAAATTCCGCGACGCTCGGGACGAAGGGAGCCGCTTTGCGATCGCGCAGCGATTCGGTGTACGTGACGATATTGGCGAGGAGGTCCGCGCAAAGGGTCGTCGCGCGCGGCGCCGTCGCGGGTTGTCGACAGTCGATCG
>JAFMJN010000006.1 GCA_017853435.1 Planctomycetota bacterium
TGGCGGGCACGGCTCGACGCGGTCGACGCGGCCTCCGGACGCTTCGACGCCGCCGCGCGGCGTACAGCCGATGCCTGGCGCACCCGCTGGGATCGCAGTTGGATCTTCGTCGAGCCCGCCTCGGCGACACCGGGGACGACGAGCCTGTCGGCCGCATGGGCGTTGCAGCGCTACGCCACGGCCGCCGCGACGCGCGGCGAGTTCCCCATGAAGTTCAACGGATCCATCTTCACGGTCGCGCCCAAGTTCGTGAACGGCGCGACGTGGAACGAGGACTTCCGCAACTGGGGCGGTGATTTTTGGTGGCAGAACACGCGCCTTCCGTACCACGGAATGTTGGAGCGCGGCGACGGTGATCTCGCCGCGTCGCTCTTCGATTTCTACACCCGGGTCGCCGAAGGATGTCGCGCCCGCGCGAAGGTGTACGAGGGCGTCGACGGGATCTACTTCCCGGAAACGATGTCGACCTTCGGCACCTACGCGAACGACGATTACGGTTGGGACCGCACCGGGCGGAAACCGAACGACATCGCCTGCGAATACTGGAAGTGGGCGTGGAATCAGGGTCCTGAATTGGTCGCCCTGATGCTCGATCACTACGACATGACCCGAGATGTCACGCTCCTGCGTACGAAGACGCTTCCGATGGCCGACGGGGTGCTCGCGTGGTTCGACGGTCGCTTTCCCCGGACTTCCGACGGCCGTCTGAGCATCACGCCGACGCAGAGCGTCGAGACCTATTGGCGCGACGTCGTCAACGACTTGCCGTGCGTCGTCGGTTTGCACGAGATTCTCGGACGCCTGCGTGCTTTGCCTCGCGACGACGTGGGTGACGTGGGAAATCGTGCGCTGTGGGATCGCCTCGCCGCTGCCTTGCCGCCCGTACCGACGCGCGCCACGGAAACCGGCGAGACCGTGTTCGCGCCTGCGGCCTCGTTCTCTCCGCAGCGATTCAATTGCGAGAACCCGGAGCTTTGGGCGGTGTGGCCGTTCCGTTGGTCGGGCGTCGGTCGCGACACGCTCGACGTCGGCCGCGCGACCTACCGCACCCGCATCGAGAAGATGACCCACGGGTGGACGCAGGACGGACAGCAGGCGGCGCGACTCGGCCTCGCCGCCGAAGCCGCGGCGAATCTCGACGCCAAGTTGCGCAACACCCACAAGAACTTCCGCTTTCCGACGTTCTGGGGGCCCAACTTCGACTGGCTTCCCGACCAATGCCACGGGTCGAATTTGATGACCACGTTCCAGGAGATGCTCCTGCAGTCCGTCGGCGACACCATCGTGGTGTGTCCGGCGTTGCCCCGCGATTGGAGCGGAACCTTCCGACTGTGGGCCTCCGGAAAGACGCGCGTTACGGTGACGCTCGAGACGGGGCGCGTGACGTCGCTCGACGTTTACCCCGAGCATCGGAAGGCGGACGTCGTCCTCGGCGAAGGTTGGCGGTTGGATGAAACTCCGCCGCCCGGCCCCCGCTTCAAGCGGCTGTGATCTCGCGAAAGGAAAACGGACATGGCGCGTGAAGTCGCGGTGCTCGGTGGAGGATGTTTTTGGTGCCTCGAAGCGGTGTTTCTCCGCGTGAGGGGCGTCGAATCCGTGCGATCGGGTTATTGCGGCGGAGACCCGGCGTCGGCCAATTACCGCGACGTGTGTTCGGGACGCACCCGCCATGCGGAGGTGGTCGAGATCGTCTTCGACCCGACCCTCGTGACGTTTTCGGATTTGCTCGACGTGTTCTTCGTCATCCATGATCCGACGACGCGCGACCGACAGGGCGCGGACGTCGGGCCTCAGTATCGATCCGTCGTGTTCGCCCGCACCGCGGAACAGGCCGACGCCGCGCGTTCCGCCGTCTCCACGCGCGAATCGTCGCGGACGTTCGGGGCGCCGATCGTGACCGAGGTCGTCGATCCTCCGGGTCCGCCTTTCCACGTGGCCGAGGCCTACCATCAGGACTATTTCGCGCTGAATCCGATGCAGCCCTACTGCCGCGCCGTCGTCGATCCGAAGGTGCGAAAGTTTCTGACGACGTTCCCCGACCGCGCCGTTCGCTGACCGACGCCGTCGCCGTGCGGTGCGGCGATCGGGCCGGTTTTTCCCAAATAAGATCGGAATTTGGGGGGCGGGACGATGTTCCTTCGAACGATTCCGTCGTCTCGGTGCCTTTTCGGTGAACGCGGTTATGATTCGCCACCCCGGTACGGCGGCCGGAAAAGCAACAAACAACACGCCGGGATCCTCACATGCCTCCAGCTCCGAAGAAGGCCGCCTCGGCGAAGTCCGACAAGGTGGTCGATGCCACGGTCGAAACGGTGTTCCCCGGTGTTTCCGGGATGCTCGAAGTCAAGCAGGCCCTGCTCGACCGGGTGTATTTGCCTTTGGTCAACCCCGGCCTCGCGTCGAAGTACGGTCTCTTCCCGCTGCCCGGCATGCTCCTTTGGGGGGCCACCGGAAACGGCAAGTCCGTCGTCGTGCAAGCCATGGCGGCGTCGGGAGACGTCTCCGTGTTGCGCGTGACGCCGGGCTCGCTCGCGGAAACCTCGACCGACGAGACGCAGGAGCGTGTGGCGACGGCGCTTTCGAAGGCGAAGGCCGATGCTCCGCTCATCCTTTTCCTCGACGGCTGCGATCGGTTCCTCATGCGGACCGAACGCGTCTTGGAAATGCTCGACGGCATCGAACGCAGTGAACACGTCGCCGTCGTCGCGACGGCGTTCCGTCCGGATCGCGTCGACTTCGAGGTCCGCAAGGTGCTCAACTTCGTGAACGATCTCGAAGTGCGTGCCCCGGCCGAATCCGACCGTCTCGATCTCGCCCAGCACCAGTTCGAAGTGCTCGACCGTCCGCGCGCCGATCAACTGGATCTGCCGGGATTCGTGCGCGAAACGGCGGGCGCGTCGCGTGCCGAGATCATCCAAATGTGCGGCGACGCCGCGCGCTATGCGTTCCTCCGTCGCGTGCGCGGTGGCGAAAACGTGGCCATCACCACCAGCGATTTGGTCGACGCCGTCAACCAATGGCGCAGCCGTCGCCCGGCGCCGCCGATGAACCGCGAAGCGCCGATGCACGACGGCCCGCCGTCGCCGCCTCCCTTCCGGCATCATCGCCGCGGCTGATTCGAGGTCGCCATTCCATGAAAAAACCCGCCGCTTCCAACGAAGCGCGCGGGTTTCTTCTTTGTTTCGGGTTGGCCGTCAGTCCGGAAGGCGGCGCAGCAGGATCAGGTGTTCGCGGCGGGGGAGGCCGTGGAACAGGTCGATCAAGTACGGGTCGGCGGGCGGGCGATCCTGCGACGCCATCGCGACGCGGGTGAGCGGCGTCGACTTGATCGCGTTCAAGATTCCCGAGAGCGCATTTTCCGGAGCCCCGCCGACGACGCCGTCGCCGACGATGACGAAGGCGAATGCGCCCGGCTTCAGAACGCGGGCCATGGCCTTCAGATAGGCGATGCGGTCGCGTTCCCAGTCCATCGGCATCGGACCGCTGCCGTCTCCGCGCGCGCCCATCTGTTTGCGTTCGAAGTCTTCACGGTGGAGGCGCAGCATGACGAAGCGCGCGGCGTGGGCCTCGGCGTAGTCGTAGACACCCGCGTAGGGCGGCGACGTCACGATGGCGTCCACGGAGGCGTCTTCGATGCGGTCGAGCAAGCGGGCATCGCCGGTTTCGATCCGTGCCGGAGGGGTCCCTTCCGGAACGACGTCCGCGAGTTCCGCCAATCCGCGCGCGAGTTCGGCCGCCTTGTCGCCGAACCACTTCGACGGGAACCCGCGAGCCACGTGGCGATCGCTGGGCTCTTCACCCTCTTCCGGCTTGCGTTCGACCACCTTCGACAGGATGGCGCTGAACGTCATGCGCAGCGGAAGCGAGATGGGATCTTCGTCGGGGATGCGGCCGATTTCGGCGCGCAGCCCGAAAAGTTCGAGCGCGATGTGCGGCGGGAAAAACTCGAGAGCTTCACGCGACCACATCGGCATCGGGGGCTTCACGCGTTCGATGGCGCGTTCGGCCGACACCGCCGCGATGGCGGCGGCCGTTTCGACGAGGCGCGTGCGCGTCGCTTCGTCGGTGATCATCGTGCGGACGCGCGCGATGCGACGGGCGAGGGGGGAAAGATCGCGCCCGACGGCGGCGCATCCGCGACGCATCGCTTCAACGACCACGGTGCCGCCACCCGCGAAGGGGTCGAGCACCAACTGCCCCGGCTTCGCGAGTTTCTCCACCGCGCGGCGCGCGACGAACGGAGGCATGCGCCCCGCGTAGGCGTGAAAGCCGTGAGTCAGCGACCGATCGAGGGATCCGTCGTCGTCTTCGAAAAGCGAAACGAGCCACCCCGCGGCCGCGTCGTCGCCTTCGCGGTGCACACGTCCGTGCCAAGTGGAAAACGCCTGCTTGCGTCGGTCGTTCATGAAGGCTCGCGAGAGTCGCCGGCGTCGATGCCGGGCAAGGTATCCGTGCCGTCGTCGAACGCGTCGCTGCTCTTGCGGCGCCAGCGGCTGCGCTTCAGGGTTTCGAGGGGCGGCGGATCCTTGGTGATCGCCAAGATGTCCTCGGCGTAACGGGCGATGCGGTCGTCTCCGAGCCACGGGATTTCCCGAAGCCCTTCGGTATCGACGGGACGCGCCGCCGCGATGCGATCGATCGCGTGATTCGGAAGGATGGCGAGCGGTGTCCGGCGATCGGTTTCCGAGCGTTGGCGGCGCCAAGCGCGGAGCGCTTCGCCGATGGCGACTTGCCAGTCGGGGAGACGCGGGCCGAGCGGAAGACGCAGCGGAACCATGTGAGCGTTCTTTTCGCCCGTGCGGATCGCCTGAATGAGGCGCGCTCCGATGCGATCGAAGACGTGCGCGGGCACGTTCGCCGTGCGATGGATGATCGCCGGGTCGATGGGGCGCTGATGGGACAGCGCGATCAGGGCGTCGTTGCCGAGGACCTTGAACGGCGGGCGGTCCGATTCCGAGGCGAGGGATTCGCGGAGGTGCCACACTTCGCGAAGGACCGACAAGCCGACTTGATCGAGGTCGCGCGCACCCTTTACGCGGCGGAACCCCTCGGGGTCGAGGGATTCTTCGACCATCGGCACCTGCGCCATGCGGTCGAATTCGATCCGGGCGACTTCATGCAGGGCTTCCGCCTGAAGATCGCGCTCGATGCGGCGGCGAAGTTCGGAGAGGTACCGCACGTCGCTCGACAGATAGTCGAGATGTTCGCGATAGAGAGGACGCTTGCCCCAGTCGAAGCGCTGGTACGTCTTGTCCAACGTGACGCCGAAGTTGTCCGACACGAGGGCCGCGAGCCCGAGAGCCTCGCGTCCGAGGAATTGCGACGCCACCATCGTGTCGAAGATGTTGGCGAACCGGAATCCCGCCTTGCGCTTGAGGATCATCAAGTCGAAGTCGGCGCCGTGGAAGACCTTCGTCACGGACGGGTCTTCCATGAACGACGCGATGGGGGCGAGTTCGGGAACCGCGAGGGCGTCGACGAGGAAGATCCGACCGCCCGCTTCGATCTGCAGGAAGCAGAGGCGCGCGCGGTAGCGGTACATGCTGTCCGCTTCCGTGTCGAGGCAGATCTCCGAAACGCCGGACAGAACGTCCGCCAGTTTCTTGACCGCGGCGGCATTGTCGATCCAGACGATATCGGACGAAGACATAGGGGAGGGAAGGTAGGGGTTTCGGCCCCTCCCCGCAAGCCGACCCCGCCCACCGGGCCGACCGATGGTGCGGCCCGCCGCGATCCCAAAGCGCATGGGTGAAAGCGCTTCGGGCTCGGTGGGTATTCGCGGGGAATCCCGTCCTCGGGGATCGGAAGCCGCGAAGCCGCGTCTCCCGATCCCGTCGATGCGGATCAATTGATGGCGATCTTGCGGGACTTGCTCTGCGCCGATTTCGGCAGCGTCACGGTGAGGACGCCGTCTTTCATCTCCGCGCCGACCTTCGACGTATCGACGTCGCTCGGGAAGCGCAGCGACCGCGCGAACGACCCGTGACTGCGTTCGATGACGTGCCAGCGACCGTCCTTCGTCGATTCCTCCCGCTTGCGTTCACCGGAGACGGTAAGCACGCCTTCGGCGAAGGCGACGTTGACTTCGTCTTTGGCGACGCCGGGGAGATCGAGCATGACCTTGTAGCCGTCGTTCGACTCGATCACGTTCATGTTCGGCGCGAAGGCCGGTGCCGTGATGCGGTTCGTCGTCGGAAGCCAGTCCTCGAAGAAGGTCCGAAAGGGGTCGGTGGCGTTGGCGAGTTGGGTCTGAAGTTGGGATGGAGTCATGGTGGTTTCTCGTTGGCATCGTCCGCGTGTTTCGGCGACGGCCTTGCCGAGGAACTTCTTCAGCATGGTGCGTGCCGCCGCCTTCGAACCACGATGAAACGGCCTATGCGGCGTTTGTGCGAGCGCGTTCGGACGAAATGGCGTCAGGAGGCGGTCAAAGCGGCACACGCCGTGCGGAAGCGTCCGCGTCGCGAAGACTCTCAGGGGGATCGGCGTGGAAAAACCCGCATCACATCGTCGATTTCGGAAACGACGGTGCGCCGGTCGGTTCCTTCGGGCGGGTGCGCCGCGTGCATGACGAGTGGGCGCAACGTTCCGCGTGCGATGGGATAGGCGTCGAACTCGGAGCGGGCGAGCAGAGCGACCAGATCACGTGCGAGGGCTTCCGTTTCGGGCTCGTAGGGAGGAAGTGCCGCGAGTCTGGCGACACCCGCACGGAAGGCCGAGATCGGATCCTTCGCGTCGCGCGCGATCGCGTTGGTGAAACCTTCGGCGGGGGCGTCCGTCTGGGCGCACGCGAACAGAAGCACGACGCACGTCGATGCGATGCGTGGGTTCATCGTGCGACGTAGGTGCCGCCGGTCAGTCGCGCGAGCCGCTTCATGAACTCCGCATCGTGATCCTTGCCGACACCGACGCAGTGGATTTTCACCTTCTTGAGGTCGTTCATCCGCTGCATCTCCGACACGATCTGCCGAGGTTCGACGAGGCGACCACGATTCGGCTGTCCGTCCGACATGAGGAAAATGGTGTCGAGCGTCACCGTGTAGCGTTTGTCGAACGTCCCGCGGCCCGCCATCTCGAAGGCCTTTTCGAGCGGGTCGAAGATGTTCGTCGGTCCCGTCGCCTTGATGCCTTCGATGAACTTCACGGCATCGGCACGATTCTCCTTCGCGTTCGCCATCTTCGGCTTCCACACGGTGAAGTCGTGGTTGAAGAAGATCATGCCGAACATCGCGTCGTCGGGAAGCGAGCGGAGGGAAGCGATCATCTCGCGTTTCGCGATGTTGAGACGCGACTGCGCTCCGGTGGCCGCGTCGGCCTCGTTCATGCTCCCCGAGATGTCGAGGATGTACATGATGCGCTTCGAGCGGGTTTCGATGCCGTAGAAGGTGGTGCCGCTGCCCTTCTTCGCGCCGTCTTCACCCTTCGCGGTCTCGTCGTCCTTCTTCTTCTCGATGAGGGTCGGAAGTTTGCGGCCCGTTTCGAGCCACCAAGCATTCCACGCGTCACGTGTCGTGCCGATGTCTTTCCCGGCGAGATCCTTGAGCGCGGCGACGGCGGCCGTGCCGACCTTGCCCTTTTCGTCGACTACCGACACGAGCGATGGAACGCCGTCCTTGCGGCGGAGGCGGCCGAGCGCCGTGCATGCGGCGGCACGGACGTCCGAAGACGCTTTCACTTGGACTTCGGCGATGATCGCCTGGAGAGGAAGGACCGCCGAATCGTCGTCCTGATGACCGAGGGACTCGACGGCGGCGAGGCGTCGGGCCTCCTCGTCCTTTTCCTGAGGTCCGAAGGGCGCTTCGAGGGCGAGGCGGTTGAGCGCGGAACGCACCGCTTCATGCTTCACGGGACCCGCCGCTTTGGTGTAGCGAATCGCCCGCGGGAAGTCCTTCGTCGCGTTCGCGCGTGCGAGCGGTTCCGCGATGAGACGCGCCGCAGCGCGTTCGGCGATGAGTTTCGGTCGGGAAGAGATCGCCTTTCCGACGGCCGCGCGCCGCGCTTCCGCGAAGTCCGCGTCGTCGACGGCGACTCCCGCGGCGCCGCCCGCGGCTTTCGCGACTTCCGGGGGCGGACCTTTCAGTCGGCGCCGCCCGTCGACCGCGGGGACCATGCCGTCGACGGCGAGCAGCCGACGGACTCCCGCGAGCAGACCTTTGTCACCGACGGACGTGATCGCGGTCCCGCGCGTCAGCGGGTCGCTCGCATCGATGTCCGCCACGATCTTCTTCAGATTCGCCGCTTCACGACCGACGAAGTCCTTCCAAAGGGTCGCGTTGTCGAAGAAGGTGATTCCGGTCAGGTCTTCGAGCGCCTCGACGATTTCGTCGAGGACGCGACCTTCTTTACCGGGTAGCGCGTCTGCGAGAGGCGCGAGGGCGTCGAGCGAACCGATATCGGCGAGTGCGCGGGCCGCGCTGACCTGAACGCTCCACGTTTCGTCGTTCAACGCCTTGCCGAGAACTGACATCGCGGAGGCGTCGCCGAGGCGACCGAGTCCGTCGCATGCGGCGGCGCGCACCGCGGGTTCCTGCGAGCGCACGACGAGTTCGAGAAGCGAGGCCCGCGCTTCGGCCGTGGGCGTCGCACCGAGGACTTTCACGAACAGGACTTTGTCGTCGACTTTGGATTGCCGTTCGACGGCGTCGGCGATGTCGATGATGGATTTCGCTCGGAGCAATCCGTCGAGACCGGCGAGCAGGCGCCCCGCGCCGTCGAGACAGAGGGCGGTCACGGTTTCCGCGTCGACGAGCTCGGCGTCGAGCTGAGCCATCTTCGCTTCGAGTTCCTTCGCCTTCTTTTCGATGGGTGCAGCGGTGCCGACGGTGACGGCTCGTCCCTTCGACAGCTGATCGTCGATCTGTTTCCAAAGCTCTTTGACTTGTTTCCCGAGGGAAGCGATCTCGGAGCGATTCTTGTCGATCTTCGCGTCGGCCGTGCGGATGGCGGCGAGGAACTCCGGGACGAGCGTCGGATCCTTCGTGGCGACCGCCGCTTCGACCGTCGCCGTGCGCGCCTCGGTGCCCTTCTCGCGGGCGATGTCGCGGACCTTGCCCTTCAGGGCGGCCACGTCCGCTCCTTGGGCGCCGAGGTCGGCGAGGAAGAGGAGCAGCACGGCCAAGAGTCGGAGCGTGGAGAGCTTCATGTCGTGAAATTCCGGGCGCACCCGGCCGACGCCACTTTACACCCCGGGGCCGTACGGAAGGCGGTTCAGCGGCCTCCCACCGCGACGAACGATTCGAACGTCGTGGGTGCCGCGCTCCCGCGGCGCCGGGCCTATCATGAGCCCATGTCGCTTCGAAAAACCGTGGTTTGGGGTTGGCTCGCGTTCGCCGCGTTCCTGTGCGTCGGTTGCGGAGGCGACGACGACGTTTGGATCGAGGTCGACGAGCCGGGCTGGGTCGTCGCGAATCCGCAATCGCATCGCACCTACGAAGACACGTTCCGACCGATCGCCTTGCCGAGCCCGAACGCTCAGCGCACCGCGAGCGGAGCCCCCGGCCGTGCCTACTGGCAGCAGCGGGCCGATTACGCGATCGACGTCGAACTCGACGCCGCGCGGAACGAGATTCGCGGGACTGCCACGGTCACGTACACGAACCAGTCTCCGGATCCGTTGCCGTACGTGTGGCTTCACTTGGAGCAGAATCTGTTTCGGAAAGGGTCGCTCGGATCCGTGGCGCACCGCGGATCCGGTCGATTCAACACCACGGGTTCATCGTCGCTCGGCTACGACATCGAAGCCGTGACCACCGCCGCGGGCGAACCGCTGTCGCTGGCCGTCTACGACACGGTCGGTCGACTCGATCTCCCGAGTCCCGTCGCGCCGGACGGCGGCAAGCTCGTCTTCAAGATCGGATGGCGCTTCCGGATTCCGGAAGACGAAGTGATGCGCTTCGGCATGGAGCAGGTTCAGGACGGCGTCATTTGGGAGTTGGCGCAATGGTTCCCGGCCGTCGCGGTCTACGACGATGCGCATGGTTGGAACACGCTTCCGTATCTCGGAAACGGCGAGTTCTACACGAACTTCGGAACCTACGACGTCGCCATCACGGTGCCGAGCGATCATCTCGTCGCCGCGACGGGCGTGCTCCTCAACCCGGAAGACGTGTTGACGCCGATTCAACGTGAGCGGTTGGATGCGGCGCGGCGGACGACGTCGACCGTCACCATTCGCGGAATGAACGAAGTGCGCGATCCCGGATCGCGTCCGAAGGCCGGCAAGAAGGCCACGTGGAAGTTCCGGGCGGACGACGTCCGCACGTTCGCGTGGGCGTCGTCGCCCGCGTTCATTTGGGACGCGTGCTCGACCGGCGGTGTGTTGGTGCAGTCGTTCTATCCGAGAGAAGGCGCAAGGACGTGGGCGAAGGCCACCGACGATCTCCGCTTTTCCATCGAGCACTACTCGAAGACGTGGTTCCCGTATCCGTACCCCGTTGCGACGAACGTCAACGGTCGCGAAGGCGGCATGGAGTACCCGATGATCGTCTTCTGCTCCGAGCGCGAAGACCCGTACGACCTCTGGTACGTCACGACGCACGAGATCGGGCACAACTGGTTCCCGATGATGGTCAACAACGACGAGCGTCGGCACGCGTGGATGGACGAAGGTCTCAACACGTTCATCAACTGGTATGCGTCGATCGCCCGTTATCCGGGTCGCCCATGGCCCGGGCGGTGGCGCGGAGTCGAACCCTCCGCCCGATTCCCCGACTACGGCGACGTGATTCGCGACCCTCGACGTCAACCGATCGAAACGGTCCCCGATCGAATCGAAGATCCGCAGATCGGAACGACGCAGTACCGCACCGTCGCGGTCGGTCTCGTCGTGCTTCGCGAGAAGATTCTCGGACCTGAACGATTCGACGCCGCCTTCCGCGAATACATCCGTCGTTGGGCGTTCAAGTCGCCGCGTCCCGCCGATTTCTTCCGCACCATGGAGGATGCCGCGGGTTGCGATCTCGCGTGGTGGTGGCGCGGATGGTTCCTCTCGACCGACACTCTCGATCACGCGCTCGAATCCGTCCGTTCCATGCCCGATCAGCGCGGAACGATGGTGACGGAGATCGTCGTGAAATCCGTGGGTCGCATGGTTTGCCCCGCGGAATTCGAAATCCGCTGGGACGACGGAACGACGAGCCTTCATCGAATCCCGGTCGAGGCGTGGGCGACGACGGATCGCTACGTCTTCACGTTGCAGGATCGGCGGCGTGCCGCCGCCGTGCGGTTGAATCCCGACGGCGGATGGCCCGACGTCAATCCCGCGAACGATCAGTGGGTTCGCTGAAAATCCGCGGAGGGACACAAGCGCGCCGCCGTTTCTGCCGATGAAGCATGGGTGCGGTTCGCCGCACTTCAGGCAAGAGAGTGAAGCGCCCGGTACGAGGGGCGCCGCGACATACGATCCTGTCCGCTTTATGTTGATTGAAGCCCGCATCCCCGGCGACGGAGATGCGGGCTTCGCTTCTTTCTCCGTGTCATAGCGCGTCGACGTTCGTCGGTCGGAGGCTATGGTGTTCAAGCGGGGATGACGAAGTTTCCGCAGTCGCCGATTTACGACCACTTGCAGGGCGACCCACAAATCCTGCTAAAGCGTCGGTGCCGTTTCCCGTCCGGGCGGTTCCGCGCATGCGGAGCCCCGGACGCGGACAACGCTCGTGCCGAAAAAAACGCCGACCGCAGAACCTTCAGCCACCGACGCCGTTCCGGATACGCCGCTCCATCCGCCCGAAGTCTTGAAGCCTCCGGGTGCGTTGAGACGCTTGGGCCTCTTCGGCCTCGATGCGATCGAAGCGCCGGTGCTCGCCGCCGTCGCGTTGCGAGCGCCACTCCTTCTCGTCGGCTCGCACGGCACCGCCAAGACGTTGTTGCTCTTGCGCATCTCGGAGGCCCTCGGACTCGAGTGCCGCCATTACAACGCCAGCCTCCTGAATTTCGACGACCTGATCGGCTTTCCCGTCCCGACCGCCGACGGGTCGTTGAGCTACGCGAAGACGCCCGCCGCGATCTGGGGCGCGGGAGCCGTGATCTTCGACGAGATCAGTCGTTGCCGTCCGGAGGTGCAGAACAAACTGTTTCCGATCGTCCACGAACGAAAAGTCCAAGGACTTCCGCTCGAATCGTTGGAGCACCGCTGGGCCGCGATGAATCCGCCGTGCGGCGATGGGTGTGAGGACGGTTGGAGCGGCAGCGAGCCGTTGGACGCCGCGTTGGCCGACCGCTTCGCGTTCGTCGTTCGCATGCCCGCATGGTCCACGTTTTCGATCGACGAGCGCCGTGCGGTGATCGCCGCGGAGGAGAGACCGTTGGGGGCTTCGGATTGCGCGGCGTTCGCGCGTCGGATCGAAGGAGTACGCGCGGCACTCGGTGCTTGTGAAACCGCGTGGGGGACGGCGATCACCGACTACATACGGATCGTCGTCGATCTGCTCGCGACGTCGGAGATCGACCTCTCTCCGCGTCGCGCGAACTACCTGCGTCGCAATATCCTCGCGGTGCATGCGGTGTTCGCGTCCGCCGGCGTGACGTGGGATCCGTCCGAAGCGACGTTGCTCGCTCTCGCCGCATCCATCCCGCAACAGGCTCAGGGTCGCGACGTGCCCGTCATGAAGCTGAAAACCGCGCATCGCGAGGCGATGAAGATCGCCACGCTCGACCCGGCGGATCCGCTTCGGCTCGTGCTCGCCACCACGGATCCTCTGCGGCGTCTCGAAGTCGCCTGCGGCGCGTCGTGGGAGTCGCGAGCGACCGAATTTTCCAACGTGGTGATCGACGTGTTGGCGGAACTGCGGCCCGGAGCCCGGGACGCGGCGGCGGCTTACATCGTCGAATCGGGGCACCTCGGACGATTGAATTCGGCCGTCGCTTCGCAGGTCGGAGAGATCTATCGCCGCCTCGCGGTCACGCAGAAGGTGGACGATCCCGTCCATACGTCTTCGAAGGCATGGAAGACGTGGGGTCGGATGAAGGAAGTGCTGGCGACACTCGACCCCGAGTCGGCGCGGGATCGTCGGTGTGCGAACGCGCTCGTCGCGTTGTTCGTCGAGAGCACCCTGAAGACTCCCGAAGACGTCGATGCCGCGCACCGCCGTTTTTTGACCGTGAGCGAAGTCCTCGGAGCGGTCGCGTGAAGGTCTTCGCCGTGTGCATGGCGTCGAGCCCGGCTAAAGATCCACCGAGCGACGAGGGGGCTCCATGCGCGTGACACCCGACACGGTCATCCGGTGGGACGGCCTCGCGCCGCCGAACGGCACGACCTCGCCCGACGAACTGCACGGTCTTGCCCTTCGTGTCGAATGGGCGGGGTATCCGCACGACGACGGACTGATCGGGCTCGCGCGGATGTTCGGAATCGGCGACGTCGATGCGGAGTCGGTCGAGGCGTGCCTCCGCGACGCGATCGATCGTCGAACGCGTGAGTTGCGATTGCCGAGCGGATGCGTCGTCGTCCCTCCCGACGATCGACATCGTCCGTTCGGTGGCGACGCGTTCACCGCCTTCGCGCTCGCGTCACGCGCGAATCAAGCGGTGTGGATCGCGTGCAAATACCCGGTGCTCCACGGTTCCCTCGGAGCGAGGCGGTTTTCTCTTCTGATCCCATGGGGATGGGTCCGTTCCCATCCGGAGGTTTTCGTATGACTCTTTGTACGTCGATGGCCGATCGTCTGCTCGACGCGTTTCCGAGCGGCTCCTACACGACGGTCGGGTTGTTGCGGGTCTTCGACATCGTCGAATCACGCGATGTTCCGACGGCCTGTGTCGAGTGTCGCGTCGCTCCGTGCATCAAGGTGAATCCGGACTTCGTGGCGAAGCACGCCAAGACACCCGAGCACCTTCTCATGTTGGTGTTGCATGAAGTCCACCACGTGATCTTGGGGCATACCCGCATGTTCGATGGCCCGGGACGCCTCATGAACTTCGTGTTCGACGTCGTGATCAACGGAATGCTGTGCCGAGCGTTCAACGGCGAAGCCTACACGTCGTTCTTCACGTCGTACTACGACGAGGGGAATTTCCCTCTTTGTCTGCTGCGGCCACCGCCGGGTTGGCCGAAACGCAGCGACGGCGTGGCCTCCGGGCTGAACGCGCTCGCGCCGAATTTCCGTTCGGTCGTCGCGGAAATTCACCAGCAGATCTATCGATTCGGAGCGTCGTACGAAGAGGTCATGTCCGTGCTGAAGTACTGCACGCCGAAGTTGCCGGACTTGGAGGCGGCGCTCATGGCGGCGCTTCTCGGCACTCACGACGAGGAGACGGGTCCGGCGCCGAACCTCGCAGGTGAGTTGACGGCGGCGACTCCCGAACTTTCCTCCGCGTGGCGGTCGATTCCTTGGCCTTTCCAAGATCGATGGGACTTCGAAGTACGACGGACGACGGTCGCTCCACGCCGCCACCGTTCTCCGCGTGAGGTGCTCATCGGATTGATGAAGCGTGTCGCACGGCGGGGAGCGTCGGGAAGAGCGCCGCGAAAGAGCATGGGGGCGGGCGTCACCGTAGGAGCGATTCCGACGTGGGGTCGGCGCGAGCGTTGCCTGAAGTCGCTCGGAGTGACTCCGGTCTTACATACGAACGCGACTTCGCGACCGACGGTCGTTCGAGATGTGGACCGTGTGCACGTCTACGTCGACGTCTCGGGAAGTGTGAATACGGTGATCGGCGCGCTTTACGGAGCGGTCCTCGCATGTTCGGAGTTCGTCCATCCGCGGGTCCATCTGTTTTCGACGGAAGTCACGGACGTGTCCTTCCGGGAACTCGCCGCCGGCGTCGTCCGAACGACGGGAGGAACGTCGATCGAATGCATCCTCGCGCACATGCGTCGACACGATGTGCGGCGTGCGGTGTGGATCACGGACGGATGGGTCGGTGTTCCGTCGAAGTCCGACGAAGCGTGGTTGAAGCAGCGACGGATCGCCGTCGCCTATGTCGGACCTAGTCCGAACAGTCTATCGATCGAATCGTTCGTCGTCGCCGAGGCGGTACTGCCGACGGGAGGTGGATCGTGAATCCAGTCATGAAGGCGGCGGAATGGGTGTTTCCGGGACATCCCGACAAGTTGTGCGACGCCATCGCGGACGCGGTGGTCGAAGAAGCGGTGCGACGCGATCCGTTCGCGCTCGTCGGCGTCGAAGCGGCGGTGCATCGGCGATCGGTGCATGTGACGGGACGCGTTGCGGGAGTCGGGGCCGAGACGATTCCCGTCGACGCTCTCGTACGCGCCGTGTATGCAAGTGCGGGCTTCGACGCCCGCTTCGGGCCCGCCCCGGAAGATCTCGTCGTCGATGGCGACTTGGTGCTCGAGGCGCCGCTCGAAGGCGAAGCCGAGATTCGCGGCATCGCCGTGGACCAGGCGGTGTGCATCGGTTGGGCCAACGATCTCCCCGGAGCGCACCATGTACCGGTCGAGCATGCGTTGGCGCGAGCGGTGGCTCGCGGCCTTCACGCCTTGCGCCGAGAAGCCCCCGAACTCGCACTCGGTCCGGATGGAAAGGTGCTTGTCGTGCTTGCCGAGACGTCGGTCGGCGGCGCGACGGTCCGGCAGCTCGATGCGCTGCACGTGTCGCTGCAGCAGGGCTCTTCGGGGGATGCCGTCGCCCTTCATCGTGCCGTGCGGAGGCGGGTCGAGGAAGTTTTGAAGCACGAAGCGGGACGTATCCCCGGGCTCTCTCCGAAGTCCCCCGACCGCCTTTCGGTCGTCGGGGCGGGGATCTTCGAAGTCGGAGGACCTCATGGCGACAACGGTTTGACGGGCAAGAAGACGGTGGTCGACGCCTATGGGCCCCGGGTGGCGATCGGGGGCGGGGCGCTTTCCGGCAAGGACTTCTTCAAGGTCGATCGTGCGGGGGCGCTCCACGCCCGTCGTTTGGCGAAATGCGCGGTGGCGTTGGGCGTCGCTTCCGAAGTACGGGTGGAACTCGGTTGGTTTCCCGGCGATCGCGAGGCGCGTTTGCTCGGTGCGTACGGACCATCGGACGTGCCGCTCGATCTTCGTGCCTTGGCGGCGCGTACCGACCTGTCTCTCGCGCGCTCCGGCGAAAGCTTCTTCACCGGGGGCCTCGTCGAACGAACGCGGTGGGGGGCCTTCTTCGACGTCGAGGCTCCTTGGGAGGTCCTTCCACGTTGGTGATGCGCCCGGTTGCCGGACCGGGGACGGGAATCGCGACCGCGTGCGACGCCTGTGCCGACGTCGCGTGTCGGCCCTTCGATGGGCGGACGGGCTAGACTCGGGACATGTCGGAAACCGCGACGCCCGTCACCCCCGCCCATCTCGAATACATCCGCGCCCGCACCGACGCCGAAGGACCGTTTCTCGAATCGCTGCGCCGGGCCGCGGTTGGCGCGGGCATCCCCTCGATTGCGATCGCCGTCGAGCAGGGGAGTTTTCTCTCCACCCTCGTCCGCGTCTCGCGTGCCCGCGACATCGTCGAAGTCGGGACCCTCGCGGGGTATTCCGCCTTGTGGATGGCGCGCGGACTCCCCGACGGCGGGCGGATCGTGACCATCGAGAAGAGTCCGCATCACGCCGCGTTCGCCCGTGAATGGGCGGGAAAATCCCCATGGACGGACAAGGTCACCGTCGTCGAGGGGGCCGGGGGCGACGTGCTGCCGACGCTTTCGTCCTCCGCGTTCGACGGTGTGTTCCTCGACGCCGACAAGGCGGGCTACGCGGCCTACGTCGACGAAGCGCATCGACTGTTGCGCCCGGGCGGCTGGATCGTGGTCGACAACGCATTCGCATTCGGTGAACTGTTCGTGGAGGCCCCGAAGGATCGGGAGACCCCGGCGGTGAAGGCGTTCAACGACCGATTCGCGAGCGACCGTCGCTTTTCCGGCCTCATCGTCCCCATGGGCGATGGTTTCTGGATGGCGACCAAGGTCGCCCCCTAGCGCGGCTCCTGTCGGGACGGGTATCCTTTCGCCCGCATGACGGAGTGACACTCCGTCGAGGATTCCATGTCCAACCCCAGCACCCCGACCAACGAACGGACCCTCTTCGGCCATCCGATCGGTCTGTTCACGCTCTTCGTCACCGAGATGTGGGAGCGTTTCAGCTACTACGGCATGCGCGCCATCTTCACCCTCTTCATGGTGAAGGCGCTCGCGTTCGACAAGGAGCAGGCGTCGCGCGTGTACGGCAACTACACGGGTCTCGTCTACCTCACGCCGCTCCTCGGTGGCTACGTGGCGGATCGTTTCTGGGGAAATCGCAAGTCGATCATGTTCGGCGGCTTCCTCATGGCCGTCGGGCAGTTCCTCATGTTCGGTGCGGGCACGGTGTACAAGGCGCAGCCGGAACTGGCTCCGACGCTCATGTACGCCGGACTCGGATGCCTCATCTTCGGCAACGGGTTCTTCAAGCCGAACATCTCGACGATGGTGGGTCAGCTTTATCCGCAGGGCGACAAGCGCGTCGACTCGGCGTTCACCATCTTCTACATGGGCATCAACCTCGGCGCCTTCATCGCGCCGCTCGTGTGCGGCTACCTCGGCGATACGGGCAACGCGGAAGACTTCCGCTGGGGCTTCCTCGCCGCGGGCATCGGCATGGTGCTGAGTCTCGTGTGCCTCGCCGCCTTCGGCGACCGCACGCTCGTTTCGCCCACGGGCGGCGACGTCGGCAAGGCTCCGAATACCGCACGTCAGACCGAGACGGCTGCTTCGTCGGAAGCGAAAGCCTCTCCGATGTCGCTCGTCGTTTGGGTCGGCGCCTTCATCGGTCTCTACGTCCTCTTCTCGAAGACGTGGTGCGAGGGTGACGTGATCGGCTCGGCCATCTACGCCCTCACCATCGCGGCACCGGGCTACATCATCTCCGATCCGTCGCTGTCGAAGATCGAACGGACCCGCATTTGGGTCATCTACATCATCGCGTTCTTCGTCATCTTCTTCTGGTCGGCGTTCGAGCAGGCGGGCGCTTCGCTCACCTACTTCGCGGAAGAGCAGACCAACCGCACCGTCGGATCGACGGTCGTTCCGGCGTCCTACTTCCAAGCCATCAACGCGGTGGCCATCGTCCTCCTCGCTCCGGTCTTCGTCAGCCTTTGGACGCTGCTCGGCAAGCTCAACAAGGAACCCGCGTCGCCCTACAAGCAGGCGATCGGATTGGGTCTCCTCGCGGTGGGCTACTGGGTCATCGCGGTCGGCGTGAAGGACTTGGCCCCGGGCACGAAGGTGTCGATGTTCTGGCTCGTCGCTCTCTACACCATCCACACGCTCGGCGAACTCTGCCTGTCGCCGATCGGTCTTTCCATGGTGAACAAGTTGGCACCCGTGAAGGTCGCCTCGCTTCTCATGGGTGTGTGGTTCTTGTCGACGTCGGCGGCGAACAAGTTCGCCGGAACGCTTTCCGAGTACTACCCGGAGCCGGTCGTCGCCGTGACCGCGGTCGAGAACGCCGGCAAGGCGCAGAACGCGGATCTTTTCCCGGCGAATTACGTCAAGGAAAAGAGGAAGGTCAACGGCGTCAACGTGATCGCGCTCGAGAGCATCAAGTTCGGCGAGATCAAGGATGAAGGCGCCCGCGCTTCCGCGCGCACCGCGCTCGAGCGCGACTTGGTGGACAACGCGAAGACGTTCGCGGGTATGAAGATCGCGAACCTCTACGACTTCTTCATGCTCTTCGTCTACATGTCGGGAGCGTCCGCCGTCTTGCTCTTCGTGCTGTGTCCGATGCTGCTCAAGATGATGCACGGCGTCAGATAGCGCCTTCGCGGCACGCTCGCGGCGGAGTTCCGATCTTCGGAACTCCGCCGTCGTCGTTTCGGGAGGTGCTCGTCAGCCCGTGAACGCCGCCGTCGCGTGGACGACGGAGGCCATGCGCACGGCATCGTGAATGGTCGCGACGTCGACGCCGTGGTCGCGCAACTTGCGGTCGTGGGCCTTCACGCAGAACTCGCAGTTGTTGACCGCGGAAACCGCGAGCGCGAACAGTTCCATGTCGGTTGCGTCGGCTTTCGGCGCCGCAAGCCGCTGCATGCGCAGACGCGGCGCCATCGACCCGTACACCGGATCGCCGACGAGGTGGCGGAATCGATAGTAGACGTTGGTCATCCCCATGATCGCGGCGGCGGCCTTCGCGTCGGCGATCGAGCCGTCGCCGACACCCGCCGCGCGCGCCTCGGATTCGATCGTGCCCGCGAGGGTGCGCGCACCGAGGGCGGTCGCAACCGCGACGGCCGTTCCCCAACGTCGTTCGGGTGTCGTGCCGGCGTCGTCGAGAAGGCTGCGGAGATTCAGCCGCAGATCCTTCGCGTCGTCGGGAAGTGTCGCGAGAAGTTGGTCCATGGTCATCGTCGTGTCGATGGGGTTCACTTGGCGGTCTCCAAGGTGGGGGTGCCGGGTTTCCAGTTGCAGGGGCAGAGTTCGTCGGTTTGCAGCGCATCGAGGATGCGCAGCACTTCGGGTACGGAGCGACCGACTTTCAGGTCGTTCACCGAGACCCAGCGGATGACGCCCTGTGGATCCACGATGAACGTCGCGCGGAGCGGAACACCGTCTTGCTTGTGCAGGATCCCGAGAGCTCCGCAGAGCTCGCGCTTCGTGTCGGCGAGCATCGGGAACGGCAGGTCGCGCAGGTCCTTGTGGTCCTTGCGCCACGCCAGATGCACGAAGTGCGAATCGAGACTCAGGCCGAGCACTTGGGCGTCGCGATCCGCGAACCGACCGTGAGCCTTGCCGAACTCCGCGATTTCGGTGGGGCATACGAACGTGAAGTCCAAAGGCCACGCGAAGAGCACGAGCCACTTGCCCGGAAAGGCGTCGTGCGTGAGCCTCGCGAATTCATGACCCGCGTCGAGACCGACGCAGGCTTCGAGGGAGAAGGGGGGAAGGGTGTCACCGATGGTCAACATGGGAGGGGTACCTTCGTGTCGGTTGGGGACTGGAGGAGCGCTTGCGGTTCGGAAGACGCATCGGCCGCGATTCCGCCACCGATTTCGGTGGGGTGTCGCCGCTCGGGGCGCTTCCGACCATCGTCGATGCACCAACCGTGCCGGAGCACGGTGCCGCCGCCGTCGACCGGGCAGAAATGGTTCTCCAGTCGAGACTTGTGACGTTTTCTCGCGCGCGCCGCGTGTCGCCGAATCCCAAAGAGGGGGTGCGATGTACCGAAAGATCGGTAGGATGGCACCGGAGCCTCGGTGAATCACCGACCTCCGCCGGACGCCCCATGAAGAAGCCGACCAAACCCGATCCCGCCCCGACGTCGTCCGCGAAGCCCGCGTTGCCTCCGAGTCTGGCGAAACCGGGGCGCGTGTCGGCCCTCGAACGCGCGCTCGAAAAAGTCGCGCGACCGAAGACGGCGGCCCCTGCCCCGGCGACGCCGCTCTCCGGCGCGGCGATGACGGCGAACATGGAAGGTCTCGTCACGGTGACGGGCCGCGCGACCGACGTCGACGCTCTGCTCGCGGGGGGCCTCGGTTGGCTCGAAGGCATCGCTCCCTACGACATCGCGGCGGTCTTCATCCGCGAAGGGGATGCCTTGGTGCTGCGCGCCGCGCGCGGGCCGCTCGCCAAGGCGGAGCACTTGGGACATCGGCTTCCGCTGTCGGCGTTCCCCGGGATCGCGCGGACGATGGTGACCGGACGCGCGCAGGGATTCGATGCGCGCGTTCATGGAACCGAAGGCGACCCGTTCGACGCGCTGCTCGGCTTCGAGCCGGGGCACGCGTGCCTCGTCGCGCCGCTGAAAGCGGGTGAAGCGACTCTCGGAATCCTCACGCTCGATCGATCGGTGTGTTCGCCGTACGCCGACGGAACGGTGCAGCTCGTCCAGATGTACGCGGGTCTTCTCGGCCTCGCGATCGATCGCGCCGCGAAGGCCGCCGAATTGGAACGCCTGAAAGGTCATGCGGAAGCGCGCGCGGAGTGGCTCGAACGCGAAGTCGCCCCGCGTCCGACGACCGATGCGAAGAAACCCTCGAGTCGCGGATTGCGCGAAGCCCACGAACGCGCGCGTCAAGTCGCGCCCGCGTCGACTCCGGTGCTCATTCTCGGAGAGACCGGTACGGGGAAGGAGCGCATGGCGCGCCTCATCCACGGACTTTCTCCGCGTGCGAACGGACCGTTCGTCAAGATCAACTGTGCGGCGATTCCCGCGGGTCTTCTCGAGAGCGAACTCTTCGGTCACGTGAAGGGCGCCTTCACGGGAGCCGTGCGCGACCGACCGGGCCGATTCGCGGCGGCGGATGGTGGAACGCTTCTTCTCGACGAGATCGGCGATCTTCCGCTTGATCTTCAGTCGAAGTTGCTGCGCGTTCTTCAAGAGTCGACGTTCGAACCCGTCGGCGGCGACCGCACGGTGCGGGCGGACGTCCGCGTGCTCGCCGCGACGCACGTCGATCTACCCGCGGCGATCGCGGCGGGACGGTTCCGCGAAGATCTCTACTATCGTCTCGCCGTGTTCCCGGTGACGCTGCCGCCGCTCCGTGAGCGGCTCGACGATCTTCCGGAGCTCGCGGCGGAACTTCTCGTCGACGTCGCGGCGCGTGCGGGTCGCCGCGGGCTCTCGCTCGGCGCCGACGCGATCGACCGCCTCGCGGAACACGGATGGCCCGGCAACGTGCGCGAACTCGCCAACGTGCTCGAGCGCGCGGCGATTCTCTGCACGGGGACCGTGATCGGCGCCGCGCACGTGGAAATCCCCGGTGCGAAGTCGTCCGCGTCGACGATCACCGACGCCGCCGAACCGGTCACGATGGCGGAGGCGTCGAAGGTGCACATCGCCCGCGCCCTCGAACTTTCGAAGGGGCGCATCTACGGACCGAAGGGAGCCGCGGCTCGGCTCGGCCTCAAACCGTCGACCCTTCAGAGCCGCATGAAGAAGTTGGGGATGCGCTACGTCGATTGACGTGGCGCACCGGAACTCACCACGCGAGTCGCGCGGTGTTCGATCGGCCGACGAAGGTGAGTCCGGGGCCGACGAGAACCCCGACGATGTCCCACGTGCTGCCCGCGAGGCTCGAAAGCGCCCCCGGCGGCAGAACGATGGCGGTGTCCGGGAAGACGCCGCCGATTCCCGTCGGGAAATGCAGCGGATTTCCGGGAAGCATCGGCTGACTGATCAGGGTCGACCACGTGAACGCGTCGGGCCACAGCCCGAAGAACGGTCCCGTGCCGAGAGCGTGGGTCGCGTCGGTGGAGACGAGACACCACCCTTCCGTCGCGAGCGGGTCGATCAGACCGAGCGACAGATAAAGATCCCCGGTGCCCGCACCCGTCGTCGTCGCGGTCAACAGGTTGTTGATGGTGGCTTCGTCGGCACCGATATCGAACGGTGCGACGCGCGGCTGTCCGTCGTGGTCGTCGACGAGCCACGGCGAATTTTGACCGGCGCTGAGGCAGGGTGATACCGCGGTGAGGTGGAGATCACCCGTCGCTTGATTGACGTAGAGCGGGTCGCCTTGGATCGAGTTGACGTCGTAGCCCGTCGCTTGCCACCCGGCGAGCGTGAGATTCGCGCCGCCGTAGACCACTCCTAGGCCGTTCACCGGATTGAAGCAGTTCCCGTTCATGATCGTCGGACGCAACGTCCCCGAACACCACATGTTCACTCCGGTCCCCGGCGTGCCGAAGATCTCGTGGAAGATGTTGTCGACGACTTCCGTGTTCAACGTCGTCGCGCCGTACCAGCGCACCGCGCAGTACTGCGAGGACGACGTCGGATGGTTCACGTAGAACGAGTTGCCGATGATGCGGCCGTTCGTGGCGGCGGCACCGACGCGGAGGCCGTAGTAGGCGGCCGCGGTCACGAAGTTGTTGCGGAAGGTGCAGTTCGCGGCTTCCATACGTCCGATCCAGTAGCCGCCGCCCGCGATCTTGCAGCGTTCGACGATGACATCCGTGCCGCCCGTGTGGGCGAAGGCTTCGTAACCGCCGCCGAAGGTCGATTGCGAGATCGTGATGAAGCTGCCGCCCGTGATTTGGAACGCCGACGGAATCGGCGACGCGGTCGCGGTCGTCGTCGGGATCGTCGCGGTGCATCCGGTGAACGTGATGTTGGACGCCGTGCCGCCGATCGCGACGAGATTGACCGAAGTGGTGGCGGCGATCGTCGTGCCGTTGAACGTGAGATGGCTTCCGCCCGTCACGTTGATCGCCGGGTACACGGTGGAGGTGATCGTCCCGCCCGTGATGGTGACGGGCGCGGCCAATCCTTGACCCGGCCAACCCGTGAAGGTGAACGGGCCGGTTTCGGTACCGGACAACGAGAATGTGACCGGACCCGACGCGCCGACGGCGGTGAGGGCCGCGATGGCCGCGCCGAGGTTGGGATACGCGCCGCCCGTTCCGATGGTGTAGTTGCCCGCGAGCGACTGGGCCGGAAGGGCGAAACAGAGAGTGAGGATCGCGAAGAGGAATCGGCGCATCGGAATCTCCTTGCGTGGCCGACACAGCGTAGGGGGAAAGGCGCGCTTTCGGCAGTCCCTCGGGGAAAAGGGACGGTTTTCGAGTAGGATCGAGGGCCATGCAGGAACGCAAATGGGGAAAGAACGTGCGCATCGACCAACGTCGTCGGGTGGCCGCACGCGAGGCGCTCGAACACGAGTTCGACGAACTCGTCCTCATCGACGATGCATGGGAGACGTTGGTTACGGGTGAAGGCGCGAGGGCCGAACCGTTGCACCGATGGTTGCCCTACCGTCAGCAGTTCTCGCCGGAACTCGTCCGTAAGTTCTTCGCCGACGCCGGGTTGGTCCCGGGCATCGTGGTCGATCCGTTCAGCGGGTCCGGCACGACGGTGATCGAAGCGGCGCGTCTCGGGCAAGCTGCCGTCGGGACCGAGGCGCTGCCCGTTCTCGGATGGTTGGCGAACGCCCGCGGATTGCGCGAGGCCCCCGAACCCGTGACGCCGCCCGAACCCGAGAACTGGCGTTCGTGGTGGGTGTCGCAGTCCCATCCGGCCCAAAAAGCGATGATCCTTTGCGCGGCCGCGCGCACCGTCACCGGGGAAGGCAAGCGCAAGGTGGCCGCCCCGCCGTGGGAACTCATCCGCGACGCCCACATCATGGTGGCCGAGGATTTGGCCCGTCCTTTGAAGCGGCCGAATCGCGTGGTGACGGGAGACGCCCGGCGAATGCCTCTCGCCGACCGTATCGCGGGGGGCATGGTGACGTCGCCTCCGTACCTGTCTCGATACGACTACACCCGCGTAACGTCGTTCATCGAAGCCCTCCATCGCAACACGCCGCTCGAGGAATCCCGCAAGGTGCAAGTGACGGCCGCCGTCAAACAAGGCATCAAGCCGCCGAAGGCGACGGACACGCATCTGTTGCCCGAAGCGGTGCATGAAATCCTCCGCGGTCTCGAAGGTGCGGGGCATCGCGCCGACGCCGCCATCGTGCGCAACTACTTCAGCGACATGCGCAAGGTGCTCGTCGAAAGCCTCCGCGTCCTGCGTCCGGGGGCGCCCGCCTGGTTCGTCATCGGTGGCGCCGACATCGAACACGAGTACATCCCTTCGGATCTCATCTGCGCCGCGATGGGCCGCGACGTCGGCTTCACCGTCGACGGCATCATCGAAGCCCGACGCCTGCGTCTCGGCCAGCGGCAGCTGGGGTTCCTCACCGGAATTTCGCCGCGGGAGAGCATCGTGCGCTTCCGCGTCCCCGATGAAGACTGAACACGTCATCCTCGCGATCGAAACCTCGGGCGACGTCGCCTCGGTGGCGTTGTTGGTCGACGGCGTCGTCGTGTGGTCGCGCGAGTTTCCGGAAGCCGTGAAGGGCGGAGCCGCGGTGGCGCCGGGCGTCGCCGAAGCGCTCGCGCTCGGTCACGTTCCGACGGCGGTGGCGGTCGGCGCGGGTCCCGGTTCCTACACGGGCGCGCGGATCGGCATGACGTGGGCGAAGGTGTTCGCCTTCGCACGCGGGCTTCCTTTGTATCCGGTCCCCGGTCCCGAAGCGCTCGCGCGCGCCCACGCCGACGGATCACGACGGGTCGCCGTTTCGATTCCCGCTCATACGGGTGTGGTGTACGCCGCCGTCTACGACCCCTCGACGTCGCCGCCCGGCGTGATCGTCGCACCGTGCCTTCTGTCCGCGTCCGCTCTCGACGAAGCCGCGGGCCCCGACGCCGTACGCATCGCGGTACCGACCGTTCGCGTCGCCGCCGCCTTCGTCGGTCGCGTCGCCTACGAACACATTTCGGCGGGACGCGCACCCGCCTCCGGCGACGCCGAAGAACCGCTCTATCTGCAGGCGTCCGCTCCGGAGCGGAAGATCGCCCCATGAGTCGTCTTCGGGCGCTCGTGCTCGGGGTCCTCGTCTTCCTGACGGCCTCCCTCGCGGGAACCGTGTGGTTGCTGAATTCCGACAAGCTCGCGTCGATGGCGCGTTACGCGGCCGCGTTCGCCTTCGAATCCGACGTGCGTTGGGAAGAGATCTCGAGCGACGGTTGGGACACGATCGTCGTCAAAGAACTCCAACTCATGCGGCCGGGAGAGCCGGACACGATCTACGGAACGATCGACGAAGTCCGCGTCTCGATTCGTCCGTGGCGCATTCCGTTCCGCGACGCGTCCATCGTGAAGGACGTCGAACTGCGCAACGCGCGCGGCACCGTGCGATGGGATCCGAAGACCGGATTGCTCGATATGCCGTCTCCCATCAAGGAGGAGTACGGCGAAACGAAAGGCGGGTCGCTCGGCGACATCCCCGTCATCCGTCTCGAAGGCTTGTTCGTCACGCTCGAACACGCGCCGTACGTTCTGAAGACGCGCCAAGAATTGGCGTTTCCCGGTCTGAAGATCGACGTGATGCCCGACGGTTCCGAGCGTTGGCTCTACCGTTTCGGCGCGACCCTGAAGGACAACCCGATCCTCGGCACCTTCGACATCGGCGGCAAATTCAACGCTCAGACGATCCAGCTGTCGATCCATCGCCCCGGAGATCTCGTCGGGGAACAACTTCGCGAAATTCTCCGCGAGCCGGAGGACAAGCGCACCGCGGAACTCCTCGCCGGACTATCTGTGAAGGGGGACATCGGACTCGGTCTCGACGTCTTCGGCCGCGCGGGTGATTCGACGACGTCGATCGGCGGCACCATCCGTCTCGACGGCGCGAGCATTTCGCATCGGACCATTCCCGTGCGGCTCGACGACATTCAAGGCCGCGTTTCCTTGAACGACGGCGTGCTGTCGACCAAGTCGCTCACCGCGCGCTTCGAAAACGCGGATCTGAACCTCTCGGCGAACGTCGATCTTCGGCCGCAAGCCGAGCGCCTCGTAATGGCCGACGTCGATCTCGTCGGTCTCGATCTCGGTGGAGGATTCGCCGATCGCCTCTCGCATCTCGGGGGCGCCACGCTCAAAGTGAAGGAGCAGGTCGACGCGTGGCAGCCGCGCGGCTTCGCGAACCTGAAGGGACGTCTCGCGGTGCCGGGTCCCGCAGCGCGTGTTCCCACCACTCCCGAGCCGTGGTTGTTCATCGACCTCGATCTGCGCAAGAGCGTCGCGATCAATTACCGGGGATCCGTTCAGGAAGATGGTCTTCGACACGGATTCCCGTATCTACTTTCCGACGTCTCCGGCGTCGTGCGCTTCACCGACCTCGACATGCGATTCGATCGTGTGACGGCGAGCCATGGATCGGCGTTCATCGAAGCCCGCGGTTTGATCGGCTACGAGCGGGCCGACGACGAGACTTACGACGTCGATATCGTCGCGCAGGGAATCCCCATCGACGATGCGTTGAACGACGCTCTTGAAGAGGAAGGCCGCGCCTTGCTGAGCGCGCTCGACGCCGAAGGCGTCGTCGATCTTCTCATCGGAGTGAAACGGACGCGTCGTGACCCTCCGGGTGCTCCGATCATCGCCGACGTCGATCTTCGGGGCGTTCGTTTGCGCCCGAAGCAGTTTCCACTGCTCGCCGACGATGCACGCGGTCGTGTTCACATCGAGGGTTCGACGATCCGCATCGACGGTGTCCGTGCGCGGCATCGTGGCGGCGACGTGATGGTGTCGGGACGCATCGGCACCGGCACCGAGTCGGGCGTCGTCGATTTGAAGGCGGAATTCCAACGTCTTCCGGTCGAAGCACCGCTGCTCGACGCGCTCGACGTTCCGTCGCCGGAGGCGGCGGACGAACTGCGCAGCCTAGCCGTCTTCGGGCGCGTCGGTGGAACGGTCACTCTGAAAGCCGACCGCGAGCGGCCCCTCGACGTGAAGGGGATCTTCGATCTCGACGGTGTCGGCCTGACGTTGAATACGCCGAAGTTGCCGATCGAGAACGTCGAAGGTCCGGTCGCGTTCGAAAACGGACGGATCACGATCCGTGACGGGGTCCGCGCCACCTTCGTCGGCGAACGCTTCGCCGCCCGCGGCACGATCGATCCGCAAAAAGGACTCGATCTGACGATCGAGGCGGACCGTTTCAAACTCGACGAGCGGTTCTTGAGCGCGCTCGCACCCGCGATCCCGGGATACATGCTGATGGAGGATCGTCCGATCCTCGACGGTGTCGCGTCCGCGGTGGTCCGCGTGAAGGGACCCCGCGATGCGGTCGTCGTCGACGCCGACGTGACCGCACAGGGTATCGACGTCGCTTTCACCAACGGGCTACGCCTCGCGCGCGTCGAAGGCCGCGTGGCGTTCGCACCGGACGGTGCCGCGGTCGGAAGCGAGATTTCCGCCGAGTTGCCCGTCGCTCGAGCGGGTGCCGATGTGCGACCCGACGATGCGATGGCGCCGCAGCGACGCACCTCGTTGACGGCGAACACGGCGACATGGACCCCCGCGCGGCCCGCCTCCGGTCGGCGCCCCGCGACGGAAGCGCGCTTGTCGATCGAAGGCGCGATGCTCCGCGACGCTCCGTTGGGGGCCGACTTCTTCAAAGCGTTGGCGCTTCCGGGAAACGTCGAGTCCGCTCTTTGTGAGCTCGAACTTTCCGGGCGATTGGACGCGACGTGCCGCGGTGTTTCGTGGACGCGCGAGGCGGGTTGGCAGATCGGTGCTTCGGACGCGACGTTCACCGATATGGCGCTCGGTGCCGACCGACGCGTCGAAGCACGCCTCTTGAAGGTGAGCCGCGGCGTATTCGGGGACGAGCCCGACGGACGTGTGTATCGCGGCCGACTGGAAGGGACATCGGTCAGGGCGTTCGGCGTCGCGATGCCTCGCATCGCGGCCGACCTCGCCTGCAACGCTCGTGCGTTGGAACTCGGTCGTATTTCGGCGACGCTCTTCGAAGAAGCGACGAAGGCGCAGCGCGAGGGTGAAACGGATCGACCCGCGGGTGGTCGACTCGAAAACGAGTCGACGAAACTCAAGGTGCATTTCCCGGACGGAACGTTCGCGCTGGACGTCGTCGCGACCGATGTTTCCATTCCGGATCTCGTACGCGTGTTCGAGGCGGATCCCGGCGACGTTTGGGGCCGCCTCCGGTGCGAAGTCGCCGTCGTGGGTCCGATGACGGATCGTCCGCGTTGGATCGGTCGTGCCCGCACGGCGGCGAACGTCCACAACGTCGTGGAGCTGCCGCTGTTCGCGAAGCTCTTCGGCATCTTCGACATCACGAAGTTGTTCCAAGGACGCAATCCCGGAGCGATGGTCGATGCCGACGCCGAAATTCGCGACGGGGGATTCCACCTCTCGCGCGTGCGCGTCGCGGCGCCCGACGTTTCGCTCGACGGGAAGGGTTGGCTCGGCTTCGATGGTCGTATCCGAGCGAACTTCGACGCCACCTACCGAGCCGGGATCGACCCCTTGTCGTTGCTCGGACTCATGTTGAAGGGCCTCGCGGCCTCGAAGATCGGCGTGGTCGGAACGTTGGGGACGCCGGATGTTTCTCTGAGCGAGATCGACGCGACGCCGCCCGGTCCGGAGTCGGCACCCGCGAGTCGGCCGACGCCCACGTCCGCACCCGCGGCCGCGGATTCGCGCTGATCGTCGACCCGCGGTGCGTTCCCGACGTTTAGGTCGGGATCCCCTCGTTGCGCGCTTCGAGCAAGAGACGCCGCCGCGTCACGAGATGCAGCACGATCGCCCCCGCGGGGAGTCCGATCGCGACGATCCAAAAGGGAAAACTCTCGAGCCGTCCGTCGGGAGAGAGTGCGGCGCGGCCCGTCGCGTCCAAGGCTCGGCGAAAGGTCTCGGCGATCACGAGCGCGGTTACCGAAAGGAAGACCCGCGTCGGTCGAAGGATGCGCGCCCGTGCGGCCGGGGAAAGGGCGGCGAACACTTCCGGTTTCGGAACGTTGATTCCGTTCGGCTTGACGGCGGCGCGTCGCACGACGGTTCCGCCGAGAAAGACGAGAAGAATCGGCACCAGCGTCCCGATGACGGGCAGGACCCACCACGAATCTTTCGAATCCCAACGGTTGGGGGTGCCGTCCCAATCGAAATGCATGGGAACGCGTTCGGGGAGTCGCGGCCACCAAGTCGTCGCCGTGATCCAAACCCCCATGACCGCCGCGAAGGCGGCCGCGGGCAGGATGCGATCCGTCCATATGTTCGGAGGTGCGGGATCGTCGTCGGTGGACGGGTTTGCGGGCGGCATGCTGATACCATCATGACATGGATTCCAAGCGTCTCGTGGCCGTGATCATGGCCGGTGGCAGCGGTACCCGATTCTGGCCCCGCAGCCGTCGCAACCGACCGAAGCAGTTTCTCTCCTTCACGGGCGAAGACTCTCTGCTGACGTCCACGGTCAAGCGCCTCGAGGGGCTCGTCGCACCGGAACAGACGTTCGTGATCACCGGCGCGGTCCACGCGAAACTCGCGCGTGAGCACACCGGACTTCCGCCCGCGTCGATCATCGCCGAACCGGAGCGTCGCGACACGGCGGCGTGCATCGGTCTCGGCGCCATGCTCGCGCAGTCCGTCCGCGAAGATGCCGTGATGGTGGTCCTCTCGGCCGACCATCTCATCGAGCCCGCCGCTTCGTTCCGCGATACGTTGATGCGGGCGGCCGAGCTCGCCGACGCGCACGACGCGCTCGTCAGCATCGGACAGCGGCCGACCCGGCCCGCGACGGGGTTCGGCTACATCGAACTCGGGAAACGCATCGACGATCGCACTCCCGTCGGATTCAACGTCACCTCGTTCCGCGAAAAGCCGGACGCCGAAAAGGCGCGCCGTTTCCTTCAGGCGGGGAACTTCCTTTGGAACTGCGGGATCTTCGCGTTCACCGCCCGCGGCATTCTGAAGGCGATGCGTCAGCACCTGCCCGAACTCGCGCAGGGATTGGACAACATCACCGACCCGCGGGATCCCGCGTGCATCGAACGCGCGTGGACGGCGCTGCCGAAGATCTCGATCGACTACGGTGTGTTTGAAAAGGCCACCAATCGGCTCGTCGTCGAATCGACGTTCCGTTGGGACGACGTCGGCACCTTCGAAGCGATCGCCCGCTACCGCACACCCGATGCGTCGGGCAACGTCGCACGCGGAGACGCCGCGTTCCTCGAAGGCACGAAGAACTGCCTCGTCGACAACGACGCGGGGGGGCTCGTCGTGATCTCCGGCGTGAGCGACGTGGCGGTCGTCCGATCGGGCGACGTCGTGATGGTCGTTCCGCGTCGCGATCTCGAGAGCGTTCGCAACGTGGTGGACCGTCTCGCCAAGGACGGACGGCACGAGGTGCTGTGACCTCCGGAAACCCCGTGGACGACGGCCGCGGAGCCGTGATGGCGCTCGACGTCGGAAACCGTCGTATCGGAGTCGCGGTGACCGACGCGCGCCGCCAGTTCGTGTTGCCGCGCGAGACGCTCGAACGGGTTTCCGCCGATGCGGATGCTCGGGCGTTGAAGAAGATCGTGGAGGAAGACGGCGTGCGCTGGATCGCCGTCGGATTGCCGATCAACGTGGACGGCACTGAAGGTCCGCAGGCGCATGCATCGCGTGCGTTCGCGGCGGACCTGACCGCTCGGACGGGACTTCCATGCCTCTTCGTCGACGAGCGTTACACGTCGATCGAGGCCGACGAGGCGCTGCGCGAACGATTCCGCGATTGGCGCGATCGGAAGGCCCGCGTCGATCGTGGCGCGGCGGCGCTCATCCTACGTACGTACCTCGAACACGGCCCGATGCCCTGATCAACGGCGCCCCAGCGCGACGCGTACCGCTTCGCGCCGCGGCGAAGCATCACGGAGGACGACGACCGCGCCGTCGTTGCCCGCGTACAGCGGGATCCAACCGAAACGTTCGGCGTTCTTCGGGAGGAAGGCCGTCGGGATCACGAGCATGTCGACGGCGTATTTCTTCGCGACCGCTTCGAGCAGAGCCGGATCGTCGACGCGAGACCATTCGGCCGCGAGCGCGGCGCCGAAGCGGGTGACGCGACCGTCGGTCGCGGTGCGGCAGTTCGGTCCGAGCATCGAGGCGAGATAGCCACCCCACGCCGGAGGATGCGCGAGGTTCAGCGGAACTCCCAACGTACGGATCCACGTCGCGGCGGCGACCGGATAGCCGCGCCCCGCGGAGGCTTCTCCGAAAAGTCGATCTTCGCCGAAGGCGGCGACGGCACGCGCCTCTTCCGCGAGATGCAGGACGGGGACGGTCAGGAAAGCCGCCGCGCTCAGCGCAACGGCCGCGCCGAAGCGACGGACGCGTTCCGGTCCCCACGCCGCCAAGAGGGAGGCCGCCGCGAGATGAAGCCCGAAGACGAAGCGGACTCCCGTCCATGTCGTCAAAAGTGCAACCGCCGCGTCTCCCGGTCGGCATGCGACGAATCCCTTTCCGTCGCGACGTCGGACGAACTCCGCGAGCGTCGGGAGTGCCGCGAGCGCCACGGCGGCGAGCGCCGCCCACGCGGCCGGAAAGTCGCGCACGGGAAAGTCGGCGAGTCGACGCCATTCCGGAATGAGAGGTCGAAGCGGAGTCGTGTCGGCGGCGTACGCGAGTAGGGCGGACGGACCGTCGGGGTGGATCGCGAGTCCGACGACGGACGCCGCGAACGTCGCGACGGCGGCCTTCGGATTCGGGCCGATCAGGCGACCACCCGCGAGAAGCGGGGCGAAGATCGCGCCGGGGTGGAGGTTGGTCCAAAGCGCCGTGAGGCCGAAGACGCGAAGGGTGCGCCCGGGGGACTCGCGGTCGAGGAGGTCCGCCATCACCGGAACGAGGGCGAGGGTGATCAGGTCCGGACGAAGTCGGAAGCGATCGTCGCCGAGCGCCATCCACATCGCCGCGACGAGGAGACCCGCGAGCGGGGTGCCGCCGCGCCGTGCGCCGAGCCGAAACGCCGCCGAGGCCCCCAAGGCGCCGAGGGCCGCCGCCGCGATCCGAAGTCCGCCGACACCGAAATATCGGTGTATGGCCGCCATGAGCGTGTCGGAGAGCCAAGCCTGATGGTCGGGGGCCGTCGGCAGGGGCAAATGCGAGAACGGCTCGACGGTGGGCCAGGCGCCGTGTTCGAGGGCCAGCTGCCCGAGACGCAGATGCCAGTGGAAATCCATGTCCATGACGGCCGTGAACCCGAGAAGGGCCCCGACGAGCATCACGAACGCATGAAAACCCCGCGACATGACGTGACGTTATCCGAAGCGTCGGCCCGGCGGTCTTGAACGGGCGGAACGGGGGATTCCGGCCCGGGTGCGGATGCGGCGAGGGGCGGGGTGTCGGTTGGGGAAGTCCCCCCGGTGGGTTAGCGTGTGCCTTGGATAGGTCCAACCCTGTGGGGGTTGCCACCCGAAGGCCGTACACGTCGCCCCCGTCGACGAAGGGCTCTCGCA
>JAFMJN010000102.1 GCA_017853435.1 Planctomycetota bacterium
CCGCCGCGCTCCGTGATATCGAACTGCTCTCGGTGCGGGCGGACGGCGTCGCCCTGAAGGACGACGAACTCGTCGTCGGCGTGAAGGTCCGCAATCGCGGGTTCCCCGGCGGCGCCGCGACGCTGCGCATCTCCGACACGAAGGACGGCCGCGAACTCGCGCGGGAAGCGGTGACGCTGCCCGCCGACGGCGAAGAGACGACCTACGACGTCCGACTCAAGCCCCAGCGTGAAGGCGAACAGCAGTGGAAGCTCGAAGTGGTGGCGCTGCCCGGCGAACACACCACCGACAACAACGCGAAGATCCACGCGATCCGCATCCGCGACAGCCGATTGACCGTGCTCTACGTCGAAGGCGTGCCGCGTTGGGAATACCGGAAGTTCAAGAACTTCCTCGTGCGCGGACAGGATGCGTTCACCGCCTACTCGCTCCTTCTCGGATCAACCGCGATTCAGGAAGCGACGGCGTTGCCGGGCGTCGTCCCGCTCGAAGACTTCCCCCGCACCGAGGAAGAACTCCGTCGTTTCGACGTGATCATCTTCGGCGACGTCGATCCCGACGCGCAGGACCGCCTCGGCACGGATCCCGCCGAGCGTCGGAAGGTGTTCGAAAACGTCCGTCGGTTCACCGAAAACGGCGGCGGGTTCATGATGCTCGCGGGCGAGAGTTTTTCGCCGCGCGCGTGGAAGGACACGCCGATCGAAGACCTTCTTCCCGTCGTCGTCGATCCGTCGGAGGACGCCGTCGGCACCCGCGATCTGCTCTCCGCGTGGAAGCCGCGCCTCACCGCGCTCGGACGCATCCATCCCGTCATGCAGCTCGACGGCGACGGCGACGCGAACCGCAAGTTGTGGGAAGAAGGCGACACGCTGAAGGGCTTCTACTGGTGGTCACGCGTCAAGAAGGCCAAGCCGGGCGCGCAGGTGTTGTCCGAGCACCCGACGGAACGCACGTCGGAAGGGCGTCCGTTCCCGCTCGTCGTTTCGGGCACGTTCGGCGAAGGCCCGACGCTCTTCGTCGGCTACGACGAAACGTGGCGGTGGTTCCACCTCCACGGCCCGAAGTACGCGCACCAGTGGTGGGGCAACCTCATCCGCTACTTGGGACGCGTCCGCCTCTATGCGGGCGACAAGCGCTTCCGACTCACCGCGAATCGTTCGGCCTACGACGTCGGCGATCGCGTCACGCTCACCGCGTACGTGAAGGAAAAAGACTACCGACCGTCGCAGCGTCAGGAGATCGACGTCGTGGTCCGCGCCCCCGCGGGGGTCGACCCGGAACGTCGCGCCGTGATGAAGCGCGTGGAAGACGGCGTCTATGAACGCACGTTCTCGGCGGAAGAAGCCGGAACGTGGTCCGCGTGGTTGCCGCCCGAAGAGAGCCTCGGCGACGACAAGATCTCGCCGATCTCCTTCAACGTCCGCCTCTCCGACATCGAAAACCGCGAACCCGTTCTCGACGAGCCCGCGTTGAAGCGCCTCGCCGCGGACACGGGGGGGCGTTACGTCACGCTCGCCGAATGGGATCGCCTCGTCGGTGCGATCGGCGCGGAGACCGTCGAAGTTCCTCGGCGCCGCGAGTTCCGCGACCTCCGTCGCGAACTTTGGGTGCCGATCGTGGCGATTTTGCTCGCCACCGCCGAATGGATCCTGAGGAAGCGCTTCCGCTATCCGTAATCCCTTCCATGAAACGCACCGCACTCGTCCTCGCTCTCGCCTCGAGTCTCGCCGTCGGTCAACGATGGCAGGAGTCGCCGGGCAACACGAGCAAGGTCTCGGTTCCCGACGAACAGGGACGCGAGCCGCTCGAACTCGTCGAGAAGTCGGCCGCGCAAGGCGACGTCGACCGCGCCTTGGGATTGCTGCAGGAACTTCTCGACCGTTGGCCGGACAAGGTCATCGAATCGGTACGCGCGCAGCGGATGCCGTCGGAGACGGATCAAATCGTCCCCGGTGATCGGTTCGTCGGCCTGAGGACGGAAGTCATGCGACGGATCGCGGCGCTGCCCGACGGCGTGACGGCGTACCGCAAGCGCGAAGATGCGAAGGCCGGACGTCTCTACGAACAAGCGCTCGCCGCGCGTGACGAAGAAGCGTTGCGCGGGTTGGTGACGACGCGGTGGCTCACGTCGTTCGGGCCGCGTGCGGCGTCCGCACTCGCCGACCTCGTCTTCGAAGATGGGCGCCCCGCGGAATCCGCGGCGACGGCCCGGTCGGCGCTGACGGAAGCTCCGGCGGATATCGATGCCGCGGTGAAGGCGCGCCTCGCCGCCCGCCTACTCCTCGCGTCGTTCGCAGCGGGTGACGCACGCGGACTCGCCGAAGCCCGTGCGGAATTCGGAACCCTTTCGTTCGACGTCGACGGAAGCACGACCCGCCTCGACGCATTCGCGGATCGTCTCGCCGCGCTGTTCCCGAAGACGCACGACCGCTCGCCGCCGTCCCTCGCACCGTTCGCGGCTCCGCCTCTGTTCGCCCGCGCCCTCCGTACGCAGGAGACGCGCGACGTCTTCGACGGCGGCGATTACTTCCGATCGTTCGGTCAAGACCTCATCGGCACGGGCATCCTCTACGCTCCCGTCCTTCCGGAAATCGTCGACGGCATCGCGTACTGGTGCGACGGCCTCTCGCTCAACGCGGTGAATCTGATTACGGGTGAAGACGCGTGGCCCGCCGTGAACGGGCCTTTCGACACGTTCCACGGTCGACGCAACTGGAATCTGTTCCACGGCGTCGCGGTCGACCGCGGCGTGGTCTTCACGTCGCTCGAAGATGAACCGTCCGTGAAGCGCGACGCGCGCGGCGGCACGTGGGGTTACACGCCGATCGAGACGATCCCGTCGCGCAAGTTGGTCGCGGTCGATGCGTCGACGGGTGAAACCCTGTGGAGCCACTTGGGCGGAGGGCCTTCCGACCTCCCCGCCGACGAACGCGACTTCCTCCGTCGCATCACGGTGAACTCGGTGCCGCTCGTCTCCGGCGAGCGCGTGTACGTCGGGGTCACCTACTACGTGGGCGGCTACCGCCACTGGCTCTGCGCCTTCGATCGGACGACGGGACGCCTCGTGTGGAAGACCTACGTCGCCCGCGGTCAAGCCGAACAGAACATGTTCGGTCGTCCCATCCGCGAAGTCGTTCCCGGTCAGGTCGGCCTGAAGGACGGTCTGCTCGTCTACTCCACGAACATCGGAGTGATCACGGGTATCGACGCGGCGACGGGCGTCACCCGTTGGGTGTCGGCCTACGCGCAGGACCTGATCCCGGTCACCGAAAACCAACGCACCATCGAACGGTTCCCCGGCTGGGTGTCGGGACGTCCGACGTTCCACGGACGCCACGCGTTCATCGCGCCGACCGACGGCCTTTGGGCGTACGCCGTCGACATGAAGGACGGCACGCTGACCCCCATTCAAGACGAGGGGCGTGAAGAGCGTCTCCTCCGTTCGAACCAAAACCGCTTCCGCCACTTCCTCGGCGTGCACGACGGCCTCGTCGTCGCCTCGGGTCGTTGGCTCGCGGCGTTCGACGTCTCGGGTCTCGCGGAGGGTCGCCCGATCGCCTTCAAATGGAAGGCGGGCGGTATCGGGGGCAACGAACCGCAGGGACGTCCGACCGTCCGCGACGGCCGCGTTTCGTGGCTCGCGATCGGCGGCCCGGGCGGCGGCGGACGTTGGCGCACCAAAGTCGTCGTCGCCGACCTGCGCAACGGCAAGGCGCTCGACGAGAAATGGCTCGACCCGCCCGCGGCCACGGGCAACCTCGTCGTCGACGACGAAGCCGCGCTCGTCGCGAGCGACACGAGCCTGATGGCGTGGTTCGACGCGGGCGTGGTCGCCGCGCGTCTCGACGCCCGCCTCGCGGCGGATCCGACCGACGGCGAAGCCGCCCTTCGGCGCGGTCAGCTCGCTCTCGCGCAGCGGAGACCGGACTTGGCGGTTTCCCTTCTCGAACGCGCCTCGACGTCGTCGGAAACGCGCGTGTCGCGCGACGCGGCGACGAGCCTCCTCGGATTGTGGTTGGATCTCGCGCGGACCGCGGTGCCCGTCGAAGGCATCACGGTCGGTGCCGCCGAACGCTTCGCGAAGGCTGCGTCCTACGCGTCGACCGCACGGCAACGCGCCCTCGTGCGCAAGGAAGAGCTCCTGTGGGCGAAGGGTGCCGTCGACGTTCCGACGGTGCGTCGCGCCGCACGCGCCTTGGTCGCGCTCGGCTCCGAACCGATCCGCATCGACGCGGCCGCGATCGAACTCGTTCCGACGCTCGTCGCCGGTGTCGACATCCCCGCGGGTGTTTGGGGCCCGCTCGTCGGCGCCGCCATCCTCGAAACGTCGGCGCCCGCCGAAGCGGTCGCTCTCCTGCAGGACATCCTCGCCCGCTACGCGGACGCCACCGTCGGCACGCAGAACGGCGCGACGGGATTCCAGTACGCGTACGACCGCATCCGCACGCTCGTCGAAAAGCACGGCCCGGAGATCTACGCATCCGAAGAAGCGGCCGCGACCCGCGCCTACGAAGCCGCCGTCGCGACGAAGGATGCCGACGCGCTGTCGCTCGTCGTCGACCGTTGGCCGAACTCGAAGGTCGCGGGCGACGCGCAGGCGAAGCTCATGCAGTCGCTGCGCGATGCGAAGCGCGATCGCGATCTCCTGCGATTCATCTCTCGGCAGATGCGGCGCTTCGGTCGCGTCGAAGCGCTCACGACGCTCGAACTCGCGCGCGCCCACATCGCGGCCGGACGCCTCGAACCGGCCCGCGAAGTGCTCACCGCACTTTCCGTCCGATTCCCCCGCGCCCGCGTGAAGATGGGCGAGACGGAAACCTCCGCCTCCGACGCCGCGCAGGGCCTTCTGGCGATGCCCGGGCTCGACGCGTCCGCGCGTCCGGCTCCGGCCGAACTCAAGCCCGGCATGAAGGAAGCGTGGACGGCGGTCGGCGCAAAGGAAGACACCCTCCCCTCGCTCATCGTGCCCATCGGACGCAGACCGGCCGCCGCCGACGCGTTCGTCTACGCCGTGATCGACGACGAGTTGCGCGCACTCGACGTCGGATCGGGCACGGTGAAGTGGCGCCGTCTCGTGAAGAACGGACTGACGCTCGCGCCGCACTGGTACGACGGTGCACTCGTCGTCGCCATCGAAGACGAGGTCTACGCCCTCGAACCGTCGAGCGGCACGGTACGTTGGCAGTCCGGTTTCGACGGACTTCGCCTCGTCGCCCTCGACGCGAGCCACGGCAAGGTATGGACGCTCCTCCGCGACCCGCGCAACGCGCGCACCGCGATTCTCCGGACCTTCGATTCAGCGTCCGGCGAGTTCATCGGCGAGACGCGCTTGGCCAACGGCACGTCCGACAACGTCGCCTTCGGCGGCGCCTCGCTCGGACACTCGCGACTTTGGATGCTCGTCCGGCTCGACACCGCGGGCGTCGCCTACGTCATCGACGCGTTGAGCGGCGAACTCGCCGCGCCGATGGTCCCGGTCAGCCGACCGGGCTCCGCCTTCCCGGCGCTCTCGGCGTCGGACCTGCTCGTGACGCAAGCGGGCGGCGGCCAAGGCCGCACCGTCCGGCTTTCGGGACGCGACGTCCTCAAGCAGGAGGAAGTGTGGACGTGGCGCGGCGAACGTCTGGACGACCTCCTCGTCCTCGACCAATCGCCGAGCACCGTGGTGCTCGGTGCGTTGTCGCGCACCGCCGATCCCCGCCCGCAGCGTCGTCGCGAACTCCTCGTTCTCGACCTCGACACTGGCGTCGTGGCTCCGTCCATCCCGCTCGCTCCGACCGAAGTTCCGAAGGACGCCGTCCTGTCCGACGACGCCGTGATGGTGCGACTCGCCGTCACCGCCGAATCCGGCCGACAGCCGACCTTCGTCCGGGCCTACTCCCGGTCTCGGGGCGCCCGCCTTTGGGAATCGATCCCGGAGACGGGAGGTTCCCTCCGGGTCACCCTCCACCTCGCCAAGGGCTTCCTCCTCGTCCGTTCGAGCGCGCTCGACGACGCCGAGGGCCGCCGCGGCGGGGGGCGAACCGACCGTTTCCGACTCCTCGACGCCGGAAATGGTCTCCTCAAGGATGAATGGACGATCAAGGGGGGGGACGACCTCGTGGACGGCATCGACACGGAGCTCCGCGACGGCCACGTCGTCATCGCGAACGGGATGACCCTTACGCTGTGCAGGTAGAATCGGGGCGCGCGCCCCATGGACGGATTCGACGATGAAAGCACGCTTGCTCGCCCTTACGGGACTGACGGTCGCCCTCCTCGCGGGGACGATCGGCGGGGTCTTCGTCCGCGCTGACGCATCCGTCGCCGACGCCGTGCCGTCGGTCGTCGCCGCTCCCGCGGAACCGACCCCCGCGACGCCCCCGAGCGCGTCCGACCTCGACGCGGTCTTCGGTCCGGTTACGCCGGCTCCGCTCTTCGAAGAGGACGAACAGGTGAAGGGCGCCGTCGATCGCGCGCTGCGTTATCTCGCGAAGTCGCAATCGGCCAACGGGGCGTGGATCCAAGACATCGGCTACAAGTTCAACGACTCCTATCAGGTCACGGCCTACGCGAAGCCCGACATCGGCGTCACGTCGCTCGCGCTCATGGCCTTCCTCTCGGGCGGGCACCTTCCGGGGCGCGGCGAGTTCGGCAAGGTCGTCGAAAAGGGCACCGATTTCATCCTCGGCGCCGTCGACGCGGAAACGGGGTTCATTTCCCTCGACGGGTCCCGCATGTACTCGCACGCTTTCGCGACGCTGTTCCTCGCCGAAATCTACGGCATGACCCATCGCGCCGACGTGAAGCAGAAACTGCAACTCGCCGTCAACCTGACGGTGAAGTCGCAGAACAAGCACGGATCGTGGCGCTACGAGCCCGACGCGGAAGAGTCCGACATGTCGGTGACGGTCTGCCAAGTCATGGCGTTGCGCGCCGCCCGCAACATCGGCATACGCGTGCCTAAGTCCACCATCGACCGCGCCTACGGCTACGTCGTGCGCTCCGGCATCACGCGCGGCCCCGAAGCGGGCGGTTTCAAGTACCAGGAGAAGGACGTCACGCGCACCTCCTTCCCGCTCACCGCCGCCGGCGTCGCTTCGCTGCACAACGCGGGCGTCTACGACTCGAAACTGATCCGCTCGGGTATCGAATACCTGAAGGGGAACATGAACCTGCTCTACAAGCAGTACGCGGGCCACTACTTCTACTGGTACGGCCACTACTACGCGTCGCAGGTGTTCTTCACGTCGGCGGACAACGGAACGAACCACTGGGAGAAGTTCTACTGGCCTCGCATCCGGATGGAACTCCTCGGCACGCAGCAGGACAACGGATCGTGGAAGAACACGGTCGGTCCGGGCAGCGTCTTCGCGACGGCCGTCGCGTCGATCATCCTGCAGATCCCCTACCAGTATCTGCCCATCTTCCAGAGGTGACGGTGGACGCGAACGCCCCGAAGATCCTGCGCGACCTCCTCGACTCCGTGCGATCGCGTCTGCGCCTGCGGACGACGGCCGCCGGAGCCGCGCGCGTGCTGCGCGACGCTGTGGCCCTCGGCCTCGCGACGTTGGTGCTCGATCTCGCACTCGAACCGCCTCACGCGATTCGCCTCGTGTTGGCGGGGACGTCCATGGTGGTCGTCGGGCTGTCGGCGTGGCGCCACCTCGTCAAGAAACTCTCGGTGAAGCCCTCCGACGACGCGATCGCGCTTCTCGTCGAAAAGGCGAACCCCGCTCTCGAAGACCGCTTGATCTCGTCGCTGCAGCTCGGCCGCGAGCTCGCCGCCGATGCGACGACCGAATCACGCCCTCTGATCGAAGCCACGATTCGCGACACGGTCGCCGCGGCGGGCACCATCGACGTCGTCCGCGCCGTACCGATGGGTCCGGTCGGTCGCCCCGCGTTGATGGCGACCGCGGTCGTCCTCGTCGCGGTCACGGTCGGCGCCTTGAAGCCCGACTGGGCCACCCTTTGGGTCGACCGCTGGGTCTTCCTGCGCGACACGCCATGGCCGAAGGACACCACGCTGCGCCTCGTCGTCACCGACGAAGAGCGCTACGCGAAGGAAGAGATCGGCGGACGCGTCGTCCTGCACGTGCCCGAACGCACGCCGCTTCAGGTCCAAGTCGAGGCTCTCGGCGTCGTTCCCGACGAAGTCGAACTCGTGATCGCCCCCGTCGACGATCCTTCCGCGGAAGCGCCGGTCGCGATGGGCCGCGCCGCGGGCAAGGGTTGGTTCCAACACAACTTCCCGCCGCTCGACCGATCGATCGTGATTTGGGCGCGCGGCGGCGACGACCGCGACGAAGCGCCCGCGTTCGAAATCCGCGTCGATCGTGCTCCGCGCGTGACCGGCGTCACCACCGCTCTCGAGTTCCCGGCGTACACGGGGCTCGCGCCGCGCAGCGGCGACGAACGCAACTTGACGATCCCCGAGGGGACGAAAGTGTCGATGGACTTCCGGGTCAACCTCGACCTCGAGTCCTTCGAACTCGCGTTCGAAAAAGGCGGCGCGGTCAAACTGACCCCCGGCACCGACGGCGTCTACCGCCACGCGTTCACCGCTTCCGTCGGCGACTTCTACACGTGGCGACTGCGTGCGACGACGGGTGTGCCTTCGGCGGACGTGCCCCGCTACGTGCTGACCGTCGCCGCCGACGCGCCGCCGCGGTTGTCGATGGAATCTCCCGCGTCGACCGCGATCCTCGCGACACCGGACGCCGTGATCCCGTTCCGCGGCATCGCCACCGACGATCACGGCATCTCCGCCCTCGAAATCCGCTGGGCGCGCACCGAAGAGGGATTGCCGAACGCGATCCCGTTCGCCGCCGGCGATTTCGTCACCGACGCCCCGAACCCCGGCAAGGGAACGGGCAAGCGTCTTCCCTTCGCCGCGGACGTCGACGTCTCCCGATTCACCGTCGGCCCGGACAGCCGCCCCGGGGCCGCGCCCGTCGCGGTCTCCCCCGAAGCCCCGCGCGCCGAAGACCGTATCCGCTTCCGCCTGCTGCTCTCCGACAACCGCGTGACGCCCGACAAGCCCGAACCGCAACGGCAGTACGGCGACGCCGAATACGCCGTCGACGT
>JAFMJN010000103.1 GCA_017853435.1 Planctomycetota bacterium
ACAACCACGCCGATCCGTGGAAGGAAGAAAGATACTCGTGAGCGGATCGTGGCTGCGAACGCTTCATCGCGACCTCGGTTTTCTCGCGTTCGGATTGACTTTCGTCTACGCGGTCTCCGGAGTGGCCGTGAACCACATCGGGTCGTGGGATCCGAACTTCATCCGTGAAGAACGCACCGCGGAACTCGGGCCACAAACCGGACAGCCTTCCGCCGTCGCGGCCGTCGCCATGGAGCGGCTCGGTCTGTCTCCGGCCACGTGGTCGGTCGACGTGGTCGACGACACCCGGATCGACATCAAGTTCAAAGACGGACAAGCGTCGGTGAACCCGAAGACGGGGCGAGCCGTCGCGCGCACCGATCGTGCCCGACCCGTGCTGCGTTCGATGAACTGGTTGCATCTGAATCGGGGGAAGGGCGGATGGACGTGGATCGCCGACGGTTACGCCGTCATCCTCGGGATCCTCGCGATTTCCGGGCTTTGCATCGCCCCCGTCCGCCGACAACTCGCGGGGCGGGGGGGCGTGTTCCTGGCGATCGGAATTGCTCTACCCGTCGGTTGGGTGTTGCTGTTCGGCCCTTGAGAGTCCGAGGCCCGTCACCGACCCGAGGCTCCCGCATTACCATGAACGCATGCGGATCCTGATTCTCGCGTGTGTCTTGTTCGTGATTCCGGTGGCGGCTCAAGAGTCGCGCCCCGCGGCGCCCGTCGGTCCCGTTCCTTCGCAGCAGGATGTGGACGCGGCCATTCTGAAGGGAGCGTCGATTCTCGTCGGACTCCAAGAGTCCTACGGCGACGAGGGAAACCCGGCGCGAGCGGGACAGTATCCACGGCTGAAGACGGACGATGCCCGTCTCGCGCACGACGAGAAGGTGCGCGGGTGGCTGCGGTCGAAGCAGACGGCGCAGTCCGCGGAGTGGCCCTACGAGGGGGTGTATCGCGAGAAGGGCGTCATTCCTCCCGGCTATCGCGTCGGCGGGACGTCGATCGCGTGTCTCGCGCTGCTCGCCGCGCCGGAGTTCGCGAGCGACAAGGTGCGACGCGCGTCGTTCGACAAAGGTCTCGAGTTCGTTCTCAAGGAACTCGAGAAGAACCCGGATCTCTTCGCGGGTTTCAACGCGACCTACGATGTGCGTGGATGGGCGCACGCGTACGGACTCGAGCTCTGTTTGACCGCCCTCGACATGAAGGTGTTGAAGCCTGAAGTCGCCACCCGCGCCGAGCGCATGGCGAAGACGCTGGTTCGTGTTCTCGAAGAGACGGAGATCAAGAAGACGGGCGGTTGGAACTACGCGCGGCGCGGCGGCTACGAAAAGCCGACGCCCGCGTCGCCCTTCATGACCGCGCCGACGCTGATGTTCCTGTTTCATGCGAAGGCGCGCGGTCTCTCCGTGGACGCATCGGTCGTCGACCGCGCCCTGAAGTCGATCGAGGATGCGCGACTCGACAACGACGCGTTCCAGTACTCGACGAACCCCTCGCGCAAGTCCGCCACCGGAGGCGACGACGTCCCCGGTGCGTGCGCGCGCATGGCGGCGGCGGAACTCGTCCTGCATCTCGCCGGCCGCGGTGGAGTGGATCGCATTCGACGTGCCGTCGATGCGTTCTTCACCCACTGGGGAGAACTGGAAGTGCGGCGTCGGCAATCGGGTACGCACATTCCGCCGTACATGGTTGCGCCCTACTACTTCCATTTCGGCCATCGGTACGCCGCGCTCGCCATCGAGCAATTGCCGGAGAACGAACGACCCGCGTTGCGCGATCGTCTTCGGGCGACGTACTGGAAGACGCGCGAATCGAATGGCGCATGGAATGATCGGGAGTTCGTGCGTTCGGAGTCGTTCGGTACCGCGATGGCGATGCTCGGCTTGGCGACACCGAATGCACCGGCTCCCGCGGTCTGGAAACCGTAATCAGACGGCCGCTTCGCGCGGTTGCTGCAGCGCGGATCGTTCGACCGTGTTCAAGATTCCCTGCACCATGCTCGTGAACGCCCCGCGATTGAACGGCTTCTGCAGGACCCAGCGTTTGGCACCGCGCACACCCGATTCGCCGAGTTCGTTGCCCGCGTAACCGGTGATGAACAAGATGGGCGGGTCGGCCCGTGTGGCGCGGAGACGCGTGGCGAGGACGCCGCCCCCCATCTTCGGCATGACGAAGTCCGTGATGACGAGGTCGGGTGCGATGGGCGCGCGCGAGAACGCGGCGAGCGCTTCTTCGCCGTTCGACGCTTCGATCACGCGATGGTCGAGCGCGGTGAGGTGAGAGCGAAGGAGGCCGCGGAGGCGCGCATCGTCTTCCACGAGGAGTACGGTGCATCCACGTCGACCCTCGGTCATCGGCCGCTCCGTGACGGGTTGAGGTCGCTCGGAGGAGATCGGCAACAGGATCGTGATCGTCGTACCGGCACCCTGACGGCTTGCGACCGCAAGGTGACCGGATGACTGCCCGACGAGCGAACGCACCGTCGAGAGACCCAGGCCGATCCCGCGTCCCGCTTCCTTCGTCGTGAAGAACGGCTCGAAGACGCGCGAAAGAACTTCGGGGGACATCCCGATGCCGTCGTCGGCGACGACGAGGCGCACGTGACCACCCGGCCGAAGATTCAACGCCGACGCTTCCGCGGCGTCGACGAACGCGGGATCCACCGTGATCGTGAGCGACCCACCGCACGGCATCGCGTCGTTCGCGTTGGCCGCGAGGTTGAGGAGAATGCGCGTCAGGTGCCCCGGGTCGATGTTGACGTACGTCTCACGTGTAAGGCGTGTTCGTACTTCGATATCTTCGCGAAGCAGCCGACGGATCATGTTCTTGGTGTCGTCGACCGCCGAGGCCAAGTCCACGGTTCGCGGCGAGATCGGCTGCCGACGGCTGAACGCGAGGAGTTGTCCCGTGAGAGAGGCCGCGCGGTCCGTCGACCGACGGATTTCGTCGACGGCCTCGGCCACCACGGGAGTCTGTCGGGCGATGATGTCCGCGTAGCCCGCGATCACGGTGATGATGTTGTTGAAATCGTGAGCCATGCCGCCCGCGAGACGCCCCAACGATTCGATGCGCTCCATGTCTTGAAGACGTCGGCGAAGCGCGTCCGCTTCGGTGACGTCGCGAGCGACGTTGAAGATCAACGTCCGTCCATTCGAGGGAATCGGGCAGGCGACGAGTTCGATCTCGCGGGCTTGGCCGTTGCCGAGGCGATGTCGGGTGCGGATCGATTGGAGGTTCCCGGCGAGGATGTCTCGGATGGTCGCGCGCCGTTCGTCGGGGGAGTTGGTCGCCAGAAGTGAGAGCGGTTTCCCGAGGAGCGAGGCTTCGTCGTAGCCGTACAAGCGGCACGCGGCCGGGTTGATCGCGACGATGTGTTCGTCCTCCGGATCGATGACGAACATGGGCAACGTGCCGATTTCGAAGATCTTTCGGTAGCGGCTTTCGCTTGCGTCGAGAGCTTGCCTCGATTCGGCGAGGTGGCGTTCTTGTCCATCCACGCGAAGCAACAGGATCGCCGAGATGATGGCGGTGACGAGTCCGATCGCGACGAGAGCCCGCAGTGCCCGTTGGAGCGAGTCGACGGCCCCAAACTGGATCGGAGGCTCGCCGCTCAATAGGTGCTTGTGGTCTTCGGCACGTAAGGCGTCGAGAACCGAGTCGATGACCGGGAGGGCCCAAAGCGACAACGCGATGACGACGAGCATCGCGAGACCCAACGTCACCATCGTGACGGTCGGGGTGAAGGTACGGCGGAGGAGGTGCAGCATGGAAGCATCCCTTTGCAGCCGGGACGGTTGGGGGCGCGCATCCTAGAGAGCGGCGGGCCTTAAAAACCCAAAGTTCGAGAAAATCCACAAGGCGCGCCGTGCACATCGTGCACGGGGTGGCCGAGCGTCACGCTCGGCCGCGGAGACGTTGGGGGGCGAGGCGGGTTTACTGAATTTCACGAACTCTCGGCGTTCGGTGTAATCTGAACCCCTGCCGTGCCGGTACGGCGGATTTTCACGAGAATTTCCATGCTGCGAAACACTGCCCTTGCCGTCGTCGCTTTGGCGACCGCCGCGTTCGCTCAGAACTACTGCGTCCCGCAATCCACCATCTATGCGTGTGGTGGGGACGAGTACATCGCGAACGTCACGCTCGCCAACTTGAACAACAATTCGGTCTGCATCCCGGTTCCGGGCTACGAGGACTTCACCAATACCGTCGGCGCCGTGCAACTCGCCGGTGGCCAGACCTATCCGATTTCAGTGACGATCGGAACCTCGTGGGCGTCGGACGTCGTCTACGTCATGCTCGACGCCAACGGCGACGGCACGTTCAATACGACACCGGCGGGCGGCGAACTTCTCGCGACCCTCGGCCCGTTGACCATGACCGGCGGCACGCAGATCGTTACGGGGCAGATCACGATTCCCCCGGTCGTCGCCGGCAACACGCGTCTCCGCGTGCGCCTCAGTTACGGCACGATGGCGAGCGGCACCGAGGCATGTGCCAACAACAACTTCGGCAACTGCGAGGATTACTCCGTCTCCACCGGCGGAGGCCCGGTGACCCCCGAGTATCAGGTCAATCAACCGAGCGCCTCCCATGACATTAACGGGGTTCAGGGAACGGCGTTCTCGGCGGCGAACGTCAACAAGTGCGCGGGCGACGGATTCGTCGTCAATCTGAACTCCTCGAACGTCGGATTCCCGTTCGACGTCTTGGTCTCGCCGATCCCGGTCGTTCCCGTTTCTCAGGGCGGACTTTGGACGGGCAATCAGGCGGTCAACGTGAACCTCGCCGCGTTCATTTTCGGCTTCGGCGGGTTCACGACGCCGTTCTTCGGCAATCTCGCCTTGCCGTTCTCCTTCGGAGCCGCCGCCGACTTCTATACGCAGATGGCGGTGGTCGACCCGTTGAATCCGGACGGGATCGCGATCTCGCAGCCGAACGGACTTCACATTCTGCAGGGTGCCTCGTTGGCCGGGTTCACGCCGCCGACCGGCGACGACACCTACGCGGTGATTCCTTCGCCCGCATGCTTGCCGTTCTACGGCCAGTCACGCAGCAATGCGTGGATCACGACCAACGGCCGCATCGGTTTCGGCACGACGCCGTCGGCGGCGTTCGGGGCTTCTTCCGCCGCCGCGTTGACGGGTGATCCGTTCGTCGGTTATTGGGGCGACTTGCACACGTACACGACGGGCACCATTTCGGTGACGCAGCCGGTGCCGGGCATCACTCGCGCCGACTGGCTCGGCGTGGCGTATTACGGGCAGGCGGGCTTGGTGAACACCTTCGGCGTGCAGCTCGATGCGTTGACCAACACGGTCACGATCGACGGCTTGAACACCATCGTCGCGAACACGTCGAACATGATGTTGGGCCTGTCCGCGGGCAACACGGGTTCGTCGGATCCGGGTTCGATTTCGTTCTCCAACGCCGGTGTCGGAACCACGGGCGTCGGTACGCCCGGTCCGAATCCCGGCATGATCTACAACATCGGCGCGGCGGGTTCCGCGTCCGCGGGCCTCACGTCGATCATCTTCGTGTGGAACTCGATTACGGGGAACTACGACTGGGCGTCGTTCTGAGGCGACGACTCACGTAAACCGTGAAACGACGCCGTCCGGCTCCGCGCCGGGCGGCGTTCGTCGTTTCGGGGTCTCCCGAAAGGGAAGACGTAAGTTCCGGCGCGTGAATGAATTGAACGACCCGACGACCAAGCTCTTCGTGCGCGTCATGGAACACGTCGCGGACAAATGGGGAGTGCTCGGCGGATTCCCATGCGCCACTTGCATCTCGTAAGTGAAAAGCCTTACACTACGGGTCGTCGCGAGGTTCCCTCCCTCGACCGACCATCAAGGAGTTTGATTACGATGAAGATCCTGCCCAAAGTTGCCTTCGCCGCCGCCTTCTTCGCCGCGGTTGCGAGCGCCCAGTACTGCATTCCGCCGTCGACCGCCGCCAACTGCGCGAACGGCGACGAATACCTCTCCAACGTTACCTTCGGCGCCGTTTCCGTGACGCAGGGCTGCCCCGCTCCGGGCACGTGGTACCAGAACTACAGTTCCGGTGGCCCGGCTCCGCTTCCCGCGGTTGCGATCGTTCCCGGCACCAACTTGGCGGTGACCTACACCGTGTCCAACTTCTGGTCGTCGGATCGCGTCCACTTCTTCTTGGACGCCGACAACAACGGCGCCTTCGATCTTCCGGCCGAGAAGCTGTTGGTGCACGTTCCCCCCGCGGCCGGCACATACAACGTGAACGTCCCGATCCCGGCGACCGTTCCGTCCGGAACCAATCTCCGGCTCCGCGTTCGCCTGACGTACGGCACCCCCGCGGTGAACAACGAGGCCTGTGCTTCGATGGGTTATTCCCACGCGATGGACTTCGACGCCCTCGCGCCGAACCTTCAGGTGCCCGATTACCAAGTCAACTCGGCGAACGCCTCGTTGGACTTCAACGGCGTGCAGGGCAACATCTACCTGCCGGCCACCACGAACGTGTGCGTCAACTCGCCGATCATCGCGAACCTCGGTGGGACCGCGATCGGGTTCCCCTTCGACGTCATCCTGTCGGCGTCTCCGTTGATTCCGACGTCGGCCGGTGCGCTGCAGACGGCGGGTGGTCAGGTGTTGAACATCAACTTGACGCAGTTCTTCACGTTCGTGTTCGGCGGGACGTTCACCAACGGTTTCGTGCCGTTCTCGCTCCCGGCGTCCTTCCCGTCGCCCGCGTCGTTCAAGTTGCAGATGGCCATCATCGATCCGACCGTCGTCGGGGCGATCGCTCTGAGCCAAGGTTGCAACCTTGATGTTTCGGGTGCTCAGGCGCTGATCCCCGGTCCGTTCGTGGACGACGCCGGTACGATCTACACGGCGAATGATCCGTTGACGGGCTGCCTCCCGGCGCTCAACTTCTTCGGAACGACCTACACCCAGTTCTCCGTCGAATCCAACGGCCGTGTCGGCTTCTCGCCGGCCGCGGCGACGGTGCCGTTCGGAACGGGTTCGTGGGTCCCCGGCACCTACGGTGGCAATCCCCTCACGGACACGTTCGCGGGCTTCTGGATGGACTTCCAGGGTGGTTCCTTCGGCGTCGCCGGAAACCAGATCAATCTGCAGAACCTCGGCAACGGTCTTCTCCAGATCGACTACGTGAACCAGAACTACTGGGGTCAGCCGGCTCTCGTCGCGAACGGCTCGATCATCTTCGACGCCGTGACTTCGACGGTGACGCTCTCGAAGACGGGCACGTGGCCGTCCGATCCCACGACGCCGTGCTGGTTGGGCCTCTCGCCCGGTCAGGCGGGATCGGCTGCGGGCATCGCCACCGATTCGGGCCAGCAGATCTATGCGACCGGCGGCACGGGTGGTGCGATCTCGAATCCGACCGACATGATCTACGCGAACGGCGATCCGGGCGCGGTGTGGGGTACGGCGTCGACGATCGTGTACGCCTTCAACGCGGTCAGCTCCACCTACACGTGGGCCGGATTCTGATCGGCGACTGACGGACGCTCAGGCGTCTTCGATGCGGCCGCAGGGGAAACCTTGCGGCCGCGGTCGTTTTAGGATCGCGTATGCGGCGGGGAGTGGTCCTTCTGCCGATAGGTGGAGAACACGTTTCGACGCCGAACGTCGTATCTTGACGCCATGAACCACTGCGCAACATCGTGCTTCGGGCACGAGAACTACCACGGCGGGTGTTGCCGCCTCGAACAGCGCGACTTCATCATCGGGCCGATCCGTGATGCGACGGTCGTCCTCGAGCGTCTCCGTGTGCGCACGAACAACCCTTATCTGCGTTTCGAGGAAGTCTTCGTGGACTTCGCGGAAGGCTCGCGGATGTTCCCCGAACGCGCAACGTGGCAGCGTCCCGAGAATTTCCCCGCGATGCGCGTCGATACGCGGCTCGCGGATCTTCCCTGCGTCTTCTACAACGCGACTCTGAAGGCGTGCGGCGTCTACGAGGATCGCCCCGAGACGTGCCGGCGCTATATGTGCGATTATCTCGTGCAGGCGCAGAAGGAAGACGCGGAGCAGATCGTCTGATGACGCGATCGCCGTGGCGCGCGTGGTCGGCGTTGGCGTTGGTGATCGCCGCGCAGGCCGCCGTGTCGTCATGGTGGATGTGGTTGCACGGGTTCCTGACACGGCCTCCGACGAGCGACGCGGCGTGGTACCGGCTGGATGCGTTGGCGCTTCTCTCCGGCTTCAAGGAGGGATGGCTCGGGTTCCTCGCGGCGGTTCTCGGACACGACCGCCCGCATCCACCGACCATGCCCGCGATCGCGGCGTTGATCGCCCATCTTCGTGGTCACGCGAACGCGATCGAGACGCTCGACGGATTTCTGACGACGTTGTTGTTCGGTGCCGTTTTTACCCTCGGCGCCTACCGACTTGCGCGCGCGTTCCTCGACCGCGGTCCGTCCGTTTGGGCGGCGTCCGTCGCGGCGTGTATTCCGGTGATCGTGGTCAATCAGCGAGCCTTTTATCCGCAGATGCCCATGTCGGCCGTCTCGGTGTGGGCCGTCGCCGAGTTGGTGCGATGCAAAGGGTTCACCGATCGAGGGGCGACCCTGAGATTCGGAGCGTTCGCGGGTGCCGCGACCATGGTGAAGATGCTCGCGCCGTTGACGTTCGGTGGCGGAGCGCTGTTCGCGCTTTTTGGATGCCTTACCCACCCCCAGCCCGGCATGCGCCGCCGAGGGCTGACGAACCTCGGAATGTCGATCCTCGTGGCGATCGCGGTGATGGTGCCGTGGTACGGGCGGCATTGGCGCTCGACGTTGGCGTACGCGGACGAGGTGACGAGCCAGCAAGGGCAGGCTCTTTTCTCGCGCGGCATTCCCATCGACTCGATCGAACGGTGGGTCTACTACCCGTTTGCGATTCTCAACAACGGACTGACTCCGCCGGTTTGTCTGCTCGTTCTCGTCGCGGCGTGGTGGGCCTGGAAGCGCACGCGCGGACAGCGCGCGGGCGACGCGACGACCAAGCGTCACGCGGGCGTGCTCCTCGTCGTCAACCTGATCGTCGGGGTGCTCGTCACGACCTACGGTCAGGTTGCGGGTGAAGC
>JAFMJN010000104.1 GCA_017853435.1 Planctomycetota bacterium
GCCCCGGCGTCCGCGCGGACTTCGCAACTCCCTTGTCGTACCGGTCATTGAACGGGGTGGCCTTCGATCTCGACGCGTCGGGATCGACCACCGCGGCGACGGTCACGTGGCACATGGAGGACGGCGATCGCGAGGTGGCCTTGGGCGTGGTCGATCCCAAACTCGGTCGTCTCACGGTGTTCACCCCCGACGACTTCGCGTGGATCCGTTCCGGTTGGGTACGCGGGATCACCATTTCGGGCCCGAAGCTCGCGGGAGACCCCGAACCGTTGCACCTCGTGGCGCAGGTCGGCCTCCTTTCCCCGAAAGAACACGCGCGGATCGCGCCCACAACCCCGCCCGTCGTCGAGTTCCGCCCCGTCCGTCCGATGGAACACTATCGGGTGACCTTCGATTTCGTCATCGCGTCGGGAGTCCATCTCCCGGTCGTCTACGACGTGCCCGCCGCGCGCTTCGAAGCCTTCGGTGACGGTTTTCTTCGATTCGTGCCCCGAGCGGGTGATGCGGTGTCGTGGCCGAGCCATACGTTCCAAGTCGCTTGGGACACGCTGCCCGCCGTTTTCGATCGCGAATTGGTCGCGCGAGGTGTCTACCGCGTGAAGGTGGGTGTTCGTGTCGAAGGCGTCGGTGGGGTGGGAGGTGCCGCCGCCTGGCGCTCTCGTTGGCGTCACTTCGTCGTCGAAACGAAGCCGCGCTAACATCCGGCATGCGTTTCGAGACCAAGGCGATCCACGTGGGGCAAGACCCCGACCCGTCGACGGGTGCCGTCGTCGTTCCCATCTACCAGACGTCCACCTACGCGCAGGAGGACGCCGGTGTCCACAAAGGACACGAGTACACCCGGACGTCGAACCCGACACGCGACGCGCTGCAGCAATGCCTCGCGGCTCTCGAAGGCGGGAGCTTCGGCCTCGCATTCGGTTCGGGGCTCGGAGCGATCACCACCGTCCTCACGATGTTCGCGGCCGGCGACCACGTGATCTGCGGCGACGACGTCTACGGGGGCACCTTCCGTCTTTTCGACAAGGTCTTTCGCCACCTCGGACTCGAATTCACCTACGTCGACACGTCGAAGCCCGAGGCGGTGCGAGCGGCGCTCCGCCCGCGCACGAAACTCGTGTGGATGGAGACGCCGACGAATCCGTTGCTGAAGATCAGCGACATCGCCGCTCTCGCCGCGATCACCCGTGAGGCCAAAATCCTTCTCGCCGTCGACAACACGTTCATGAGCCCCGCGCTTCAGCGGCCGCTCGAACTCGGCGCCGACATCGTGATGCATTCGACCACCAAGTACATCGGTGGGCACAGCGACGTGGTCGGTGGTTTCCTCGCGGTGTCGGACCCCGATCTCCATACGCGCCTCAAGTTCCTCCAAAACGCCGTCGGTGCGGTGCCGGGGCCTTTCGACTCGTGGTTGACGCTTCGCGGTTTGAAGACGTTGGCCGTTCGCATCGCGGCCCACGAGCGCAACGCGACGGCGATCGCCGCGTGGCTCGCGTCACATCCCGAAGTCGAAGGCGTATTGCATCCGAGCCTCGCGTCGCATCCGGGCCACGAGATCCAAAAGCGACAGGCGTCGGGTTTCGGCGGCGTCATGTCGGTGCGGGTACGCGGAGGCCTCGAAGCGGCGCGACGCGTCTGCCGATCCACCCGATTCTTCTTCCTCGCCGAAAGCCTCGGCGGCGTCGAAAGCCTCATCGAACACCCGGCGATCATGACGCACGCGTCGATCCCGCCGGAAACCCGTGCGGCTTTGGGGATTACGGACAACCTGATCCGACTGTCGGTCGGTATCGAGCACCTCGATGATCTTCAGGAGGATCTCGACCGCGCGTTGCGCGCGCGACCTTGATCGCCGTCGGGCGTGACTTCGAGGGCCTTCGGTGCGCAAGTCGAGGTGTCCAATACACTTGACATTTTCGACCTTTTCGGGCCTAATATCGGACGTGCCAAAGTCCGCCGACGTCGCCTCGAGTGAGGGGGGGACGTCGGAGGCGAGGAGAGGACGCGCCGTGAACGAACTGATGTACACCGATTCCCTGATGGAGCACCTTCGAAAAGGGGCTCCCTTGGATCTCGAAGCGGAACGGGTCCGGTTGCCCCGCTTCACGGAAATCCGCGAATGCAGCCCGGCCGAGTTCGGGCAAAAAGGAAAAGAGCCCTTCGTGTTGGCCCGATGCCGCACGGCGACATGGGCGATCGTTCCCGTTTCGAAGCGCGGGTCCTTCGACACCAAGGACGCGGAGGCGTTCTTGAAACTGGTGCAGTCGGTCGCGGACCAAAACCCCGGCAAACCCGTGAAGGGTTACGTCATCACATCGGGGCCCATCGCGAACGACTCGAAGGTCAAGATCGCCGCGGCGGGGCACGTGGTCAGCGCGTTCGTCGCGACCGCCTGATCACCGCTCGCCGAGTTGCCAGATTTCGCGCGCGTACGTCGCGATTGTTCGATCGGACGAGAACCCCGCTCCCGCGGCGATGTTGTGGATCATCGATCCGCACCACGCCGCGCGGTTCTTTTTGTGGGCTTCCGCGCGATCCTGAGCTTCGAGCCAGGCCGGTAGATCGGCGAGCACGCACCACATATCGGGTCCGAGGATCGCGTCGCGAAGGGGAGCGAAGGCGCCCGTCGGATCGAACGTCGAACTCGCGGTGAAGTCGAGCACGTCCTGAATCTCCGGATGCGTGCGCAGGACGTCGGCCCCACGGGTGCGGTGGCGTCGATGGGCCTCGACGGCCTCCGCATCGAGTCCGAAGACGAACATGTGGTCGCTCCCCGCGCGTTCGAAGATCTCGATGTTCGCTCCGTCCATCGTGCCGACGGTGAGCGCACCGTTCATCGCGAACTTCATGTTGCCCGTGCCCGAGGCTTCGCAGCCCGCGGTGGACACTTGCTCGGAAAGGTCGGCCGCCGGGATCACGCGTTCGGCGGTCGCGACGTTGTAGTTCGGTAGGAAGATCGTCTTCATCGTGCCCGACGTGGCGCGGTCGGCATTCATCATGTCGGCGACGCGGCACGCGAAGCGAATGATCAACTTCGCGCGTGCGTATCCGGGAGCGGCTTTCCCGGCGAACAACGTCGCGTGAGGCGGCGTCGCGCGTCCGTTCTTCATGCGGCGCCAACGGACGAGGGCGCCGAGAGCGACCATCAACTGACGCTTGTATTCATGGAAGCGTTTGACGTGGACGTCGAACGTCATCGACGGGTCGAGCGCGATTCCCGTTTCCGTGTAGATGAAGTTGCAGGCGGACCGCTTCGCGGTTTCCTTCACGGCGGCGATCTCGGCGTGCAGCGACGCTTCCTCCGCGCGTGTACGAAGGGATTCGACGAGTCCGAGATTCGTCACCCACTCGGGGCCGACGGCGGAGTCGAGGAGAGCCGCCAACGCCGGGTTGGCCTTCAGAATCCAAAGGCGAGGCGTGACGCCGTTGGTCGCGTTCGTGAACCGTTCGGGGTGGAGTTTCGCGAATCCCGGAAATAGGCGTTCCTTGATCAAGTCCGAATGCAGCCGGGAGACGCCGTTCGTCGCATGACTGCCCCACACGGCGAGGTTCGCCATGCGGACATGGGGGATCGGCGAGTCGTCGATGATCGACATCGCCGCGCGCGTCGGAGCGTCTTCCGGATCCGATTGCAACGTGATCGCGTCGAGGCGACGATCGAGTTCGCGGATGATCTCCATGTGCCGAGGCAGAACACGATCGAACATCGGAACGGGCCAACGCTCGAGAGCTTCCGGAAGCAGCGTGTGGTTCGTGTAGCCGAGTGTTCCCTTGACCAAATCGAACGCGGTTTCCCAACCGACGCCGTGTTGATCGAGCAACGCGCGCATCAGCTCCGCCACCGCGAGAGCGGGATGCGTGTCGTTCATTTGGAGCGCGACACGACGGGGCAGCCTTCGAAGATCGGTGTCGACGTCGTGGAAGCGTCGTAGCGTGTCCGCAACCGAACACGTCACGAAGAACGCCTCCTGCATGAGTCGCAATTCGCGACCGCGTTCCGATGCATCGTTCGGGTAGAGGATCTTGGTGATGCTTTCGTAGCGGGCCTTTTCGCTCGCCGCACCGACGTAATCGCCCGCGTTGAAGAGATCGAGATCCAAGTCGGACGTCGCGCGTGCCGCCCATAGGCGAAGGATGTTGATCGTGCGCCCCCCGAATCCCGCGACGAGAATGTCGTGCGGAACACCGACGACGGATCGGGTGTCCACCCATTTCGGGTGATAGCCGCCTTCGGGGCCGCTTCCGGGGACGACCTTGCCGAAGAACTCGACACGGACGGACTTGTCCGGCTGAACGATCTGCCACGGGCTCGGGAACCGCATCCAGTTGTCGAGACGTTCCACCTGTTCGCCGTGGATGATCTCCTGGCGGAACATGCCGTGTTCGTAGCGCACCCCGTAACCGATGGCGGGAATGTCCATCGTCGCCATCGAATCGAGGAAGCACGCGGCGAGGCGTCCGAGACCACCGTTGCCGAGACCGGCTTCGGGTTCGAGTTCTCCGAGTGACTCGGCCGTCATGCAGAGAGGGCTCAAGGCTTCGTTGACGGCATCGACCAACCCGAGGTTGTGCAGGTTGGTCACGAGAAGTCTCCCGATCAGGAATTCCATCGAGAGGTAGCCCACCCACTTCTTGTCGCGGTATCCCGTGGTGGTGCTTTTGAAGCGTGCTTCCACCATGAGGTCGCGGACGGTGTAGGCGACCGCCATCCACACGTCGCGAGGGGAGGCGGAGATCGGCGCGACCCCCAATCGGAACTTCAGATTTTCGGCGATCGAGCGTCGCAGACTCTCGACGTCGGCGTTCTTCAGACACGACGTCCATACCTTGTGGAGCGCTTCGGCGCCGCCGGGCGTAGCGGGAGCGCACGAAGGGTCGTCGGGGTACGCCGGGGGAGTCGGAGCGGAAGCCATGAGTTCGGGATTCTAGCGTCCGACGGCGTCGTCGGAGCGGGTAGCATCGGAGAAGTTGAAGATGACGCCCGTGGAATCAAACCGCATCCCGTGGAGATGGGCGTTCGCTCTCGCGATGGCGGCGTTGCTTCTGCACACGCCCGCACTCGGACGCTTCCCCCTGCTCGACGACTGGTGGGTGGTGCCGCGTGTCGTCGAGCACGGCGCTCCCGAACCTTGGCCGAAGACGGGCGATGGCTCCGCGATCGCCCTCGGTGCCCGTGCCGTCGGTGAAGAAGTGCCTCCGCCTTACATGAGCCGCCCCGCGCTTTGGGCCGTGTGGCGAGCGATCCATGCGTCGTGCGGAGGGATCGACACGCGAGCGCTGCATGCGGCGGCGTGGCTCGCCCATGCGCTGTCGACGTTCCTTCTCGCGCATCTTTTGGCGGGACTCGTATCCCGTCGCGCCGCGCTTCTTTCGGCGCTTTTGTTCGCCACCGCGGCCCACGGGCTTCAAGCGGTGTCTTGGATCGCGGCGGGCGGGGACACGCTCGCCACCACCTGCATCCTCGTGGCGTGCCTCGCGGTTCGACGACTTGAAGGAGCCCTCGGTCGCACGATGGTCGCCGAGGTGGTCCTCGTCGCCGCGGCGAGCGCGGCATTGTTGTGCAAGGAATCGGCGATCGCTTTGTTCCCGATCGTCGGCCTCGTGGCGATCGAGGCGGGTCTCGGCCTGCGCCGCATGATGCTCGTGGCCGCATCGTTGTCGGTGGCCGTCGGTGTCGCGGCGGTCGTGCGTATGGAAGATGCGCGCGTCGGCGGTATCGCGTGGCCCACCTGGGAAGCGATCGTGAACACCCCGTGGAACGTCGGGCAGCTGTTGCGGCAGGCGGCGGCTCCGGTGTTGTCGGACGGATCGCCGATGGCGGTCGAATCGTGGACCGTTCCCTTCCGACGCGTCGTCGGGATTTTCCTCGTGGCGTTGCCGATTCTCTTCGGAGTCGTTCGGGGCGCGTCGCGCGACCGACGTCGGATCGCGGCCGGACTCGTCGTCGCCGTCGTCGCGCTGTTGCCGACCGCGTGGGTGGTCCTCGTCCACACGACGGAGATACGCACCAACTTTTTCGGAAGGTTGACCTATGCCCCATGGATCGGCGTCTTGTTTGCCGTCGCCGTCGGGTGGTCCATCCTCGAAGCCCACGCGCGTCGAGTCGCATGGTGCGTCGCCTTCGCGCTCCTCGGTCATGCCGGATGGTCGATGGTCGAAGGCATGCGCCACGAAGCGCACGTCGATCGACGCGTGGAGGCGCGGTTGTCGGTGGTCGCCGCGATCGAGCCGCAAGAAGCGACGGTGATCGTCGTGGATCCGCACGCCTTCGACGGCGGACTTCCGTTGCTCGGATTCGGCATCGAGGACGCCTTTTCCGGAGCGTTCCCGCAACGCCGCCGCGACGTGGTGTGGATTCCCGACCGTGAGAGCCTCGCGCGGTCTTCGCGGTTGCGTTCGTTGCGCGCTCCCTACGCGGCGGTCGACTTCACCGCGTCCGATGTGCCGGTCGTCTCCGTCGTGTCCGAATCGGTTCCGTTGCCGACGTTGGGAGCACAACCCATCACCGATCTCTCGGCGCGTGACCCCGCGGGTCGTGTCGCGCCCGGGCCCGTCTTGGGGATCCGCGTGCGCGGACGCGCCCTCGGCAAAGCCGTTGTGACGACATGGTTCACCGACGTGGGCGTTTTCAACGTGTCGGTGCCGACCACCCCGGGACATGGAGAGTGGTTCCTCGATGCTCCCGAGGATGTGACGTGGACATCCGCGTCCGCCATCGATCAAGTCCGCGTGGAAGGGCTGACACCGGGAGCGGAGTGGGAGTGGCGGGTCGCGCCGCCGCGTACGGAGGTCCGCGTCCTTTCGACGTCGACGCCGGAGAGGCCCGTGGGGCTCGAGGCGCACGTGCCCTCGGGCACGGCGAAGGTGGTGCTCAGGTGGCGATTCTTGGCTATCGAAGGATCGAAGCGGGAATGGGTCGGGTCGTGGGTCGAAGCGCCGACCCGCCGCGTCGGCGTGGTCGACGGGATGGACGTCGTCGATATCGCTCCGGCGTGGACCGACCGTATCGGATTCGCGGGAGCGGGTGAGGCGATGACGTGGAGGGAGGCCGTAGGCATCCTGCGCCGAAGCGGCGAGAGCGGTGCCACGCGATTGCAGTTCGAAGTCAAGGTCGTTCCCGTCGTCGACGGTCGATTCGGCGAGCCGTCCGCGTGGCGGCTGGGATACCTCCGACTTCCATCGCCGTGAATCCGGCGCGGACTTCGGTCGGCAATCAGTAGCGACGGCGCGGAGCGTTGACGTAGCGGCAGTCGGTGCACCGCAACGTGTCGACGCCGAGCAGGCGGGCCGATCCCGGGGCTTTGCGAATCGCGATGCGGTCCCCCGTGTCCACCGGAATCAGCGACGGATCGTTGTCGCACGTGAGTGTCGCGGGACCGCGCGTGAGATCGATCGTCAGTGCTTCCGACTCTCCCATCACGAGGTGGTGGAGAAAATCGGTGCAGTTGTTGAACGCGATTCCGATGCCGCAGCGGATCGCCATGCGCGTCACCGAACGAAAGTAGGCCGACGAACCGAACGGCGTCGCCACCACCAGCCCGTCACCGATGACTTCTTCCGTTACCGGCATGCCGTTGAGCGAGACGACGAAGCGCACCGCCGCCCGCGGATCGGCGTTTCGGAAGATGATGTCGTTCACCGCGAGCAGGAGATGGTCGCGGAAGCGACCTTCCAATTTGAGCAGTTGCTCTTCGTCCATGCGGCCCGCGCGGAGGCGGTCGAGGACGACGTCGTCCGCATGGCGCGGACACTTGACGCAGGTATCGTCGGTGCGAATTCCGAGTTTCGGCACTTCCGGCCAAGAGCGCTCGGCCCCGATCAGCGTGCCGTCGCCGCCGTAAGCGATGATGACGTCCGGACGGTCCTCGTCGAGCGAGAATCCTGATTGGATCACGGTGTCCCGGAAGGAGTCGGGAGCGTGCCCGACGATGCGGACGCGTTGGATCACGGCGGGTCACGGTAACCCGGACCCGCATGAACCAAAACCAACAAAGACGTGCCTGAAATCGCGTAGGATGGAGGTGCGCACCCCGTCGTCCCATGGATTCACGCGACAATACGCCCGACTTGGACCGTCTTTCCCGATTGGCCATCGACAAAGCCGCATCCCGTGCGGCCCGTGAGCGGGTCGAAACCCGTCGTCGGTTCATCGCGGGGCTCGGTGCCGGTGCCGTCCTGACCGCTCTCGGCGGAGCGACCTACGTCGTTTCAGGGTGTTCCGAATCCGTCGAGCCCCCCGCCTCGGCGTCGACGCCGCGTTCGGACGGACGTCCGCGTATTCCTCCCGGCCAAACTTTGATCGAGCGGCTGCGTCCGATGGGGAAGGCGGAAGGCGGTTCGGAGTGGGTCGACGCGTCATCCTGGCGCTTGCGTGTCCACGGAGCGGTGAAGAAGCCGCTGGATCTTTCACTGAAGGACCTGCGAGCGCTTCCGCAGGTCGATCAGATCTGCGACGTCCACTGCGTCACGACGTGGTCGGTTCTCGACGCCGCGTTCTCCGGGGTTCGCTTGTCGCATCTCGCCGATCTCGCGGGTGTCGAAGCCCGCGCCGCGCATGTGATCTTCGAATCCGATGCGGGCTACACGGCAAACATCCTTCTCGAAGAAGCGTTGGCCCCCGACGTCCTCGTCGCCCACGCGCACGACGGCCTACCGCTCTCTCCGGCGAACGGGGCTCCTCTGCGCTCTATCGTTCCCGCGCTCTACTTCTGGAAGAGCACCAAGTTTCTCACGGGGATCCGATTCCAAGCCGTCGACGAGCCCGGTTATTGGGAGACGCGCGGCTACCACAACCACGCCGATCCGTGGAAGGAAGAACGATACTCGTGAGCGGATCGTGGCTGCGAACGCTTCACCGCGACCTCGGTTTTCTCGCGTTCGGATTGACCGTCGTTTACGCGGTTTCCGGAGTGGCCGTGAACCACATCGGGACGTGGGATCCGAACTTCGTCCGTGAAGAACGCACCGCGGAACTCGGGCCACAAACCGGACAACCTTCCGCCGTCGCTGCCGTCGCCATGGAGCGACTCG
>JAFMJN010000105.1 GCA_017853435.1 Planctomycetota bacterium
AGGAACACCATCCCGAGAAACTCGACGAGGCGTTCGGCGCGCGCCACGGCGTCCTCGCCGCCGATCTTGGCGGCGAGTTCGCGCACGGGCGTCACACGGACGTCGTTCCAGTCGACGTAGTCCGCTTCGAGACGACGCACCGCGGCGCGGGCGCGCTTCATGCCCAAACCCCGAACGATCATCGCGAGCGCGAGCTGCACGAGCGGCTGCGTCTCTTCGAAGTCGCGAACGCCGCCGAGCGACGTCTCGAGCGTCGAAAGGGCCGTCGCGGCCCTTTCCTTCATCGCCGGGGTCGGGGGCATGCGGTCACGCCTTCTTGGCGGGCTTCTTGAACGTCGACTTCTCGACGGTGCGGCCGGTCTTCTTGCGCGCTTCGACGCGGGTCTTGCGACGCGCGGCGTTCTTCTTGCGCTTCGCGGTCGGGTCGCCGTAGGCGATCTTCTCCGCGCGGAGGTGGGCCTTGATCGTTTCCGACGGCGTCGCGCCCTTCTTCATCCACGCGAAGAGGCGCTCGAGGTCGAGCTTCCAGATCTTGCCGGTGGAGTTGATCGGGTCGTAGTAGCCGAGATGATCGAGGACCTTGCCGTCGCGGCGGGTGCGCGAGTCGTAGACGGCGATGCGGAAGAACGGTCGATTTTCACGACCGATGCGGCTCAAGCGGATGTGGACTGCCATGTGTCTCTCCCTGTCGGGGGATAAGTCTACCTACGTTTCCTCTGCTTCCGGGCGTCTTCCCGGGCTTTTTGGCCGGAGAACTGCCTCCAGGCCTTGACCTGCTGCATGTCGAGGAGGTTCACACCCGCCTCTTGCATGCGCATGAGTTCCTTTTCCTTGTCCTTCTGCAGGCCCTTGGTGGGGTCCATGAGCTTGCCGAAGACCCCCATTTTTCGCAGTTCTCCGAACTGCTTCTTCATTTCCTTGAACGACCGCATGAGGTCGTTGACCTGCTCGAGGGTCACCCCCGCTCCGCGGGCGACGCGGGCGCGCCGGGAGTTGCTCAAGACGTCGGGTTCGAGACGCTCGAGGGGGGTCATGGAAAGGATGATGGCCTCCGAACGGGTGAACTCCCGTTCGTCGAGGGGCATGTTGGCCATCTGGGCACCGAGGCCGGGGATCATCCCGAGGATGTCCTTCATGCTGCCCATCTTGCGCACCTGCTGGAGCAGTCGAAGGAAGTCGTCGAGGGAGAACGTCCCCTTGAACATCTTCTCGGCCTGCGCGCGCGCCGTGCGCTCGTCGATCACTTCCTGCGCCTTCTCGACGAGGGAGACGACGTCTCCCATGCCGAGGATGCGGTCCGCCATGCGGGCCGGGTGGAAGACGTCGAACTTGTCGAGCTTTTCGCCGAGTCCGACGAATCGGATCGGCTTGCCGGTGACTTCGCGCACCGACAACGCGGCGCCGCCGCGGGCGTCGCCGTCGAGTTTGGTCAGGATGACTCCCGTCAACGGAAGTCTGTCGTTGAACGCCTTCGCGGAGTTGACGGCGTCCTGCCCCGTCATCGCGTCGCACACGAGGAAAACCTCGTGCGGCTGCGTACGGCGCGACACTTCCGCGACTTCCGTCATCAACGCGTCGTCGACGTGGAGACGGCCGGCGGTGTCGAGGATCACGACGTCGATGCGCTCCGCCTTCGCGCGCGCCACGGCGCGTTCGCAGACGGAAGGCGGCGTCATTCCCGTTTCGGTGTGCACGGGCATCCCGAGTTGGGCGCCGAGCACCTTGAGCTGTTCGACGGCCGCCGGTCGCTGAAGGTCCGCCGCGACGAGCAACACGGATTTCTCGTGCTTCTTGCGGATGAGCGCGGCGAGCTTGCCGCAGGTCGTCGTCTTGCCCGCGCCCTGCAGACCCGCCATGAGAATCACGGTCGGTCCGCCGCCCGCGAACTTGATCGGCTCGGCGTCGGGGCCGCCCATGAGTTGCGTGAGCTCGTCATGGATGACCTTGACCATCATCTGGCCGGGATTGACGCCTTCGATGACCTCCTTGCCCATCGCCCGCGTCTTCACCCGCTCGATGAACGCGCGGGTCACGCCGAGGTTCACGTCCGCTTCGAGCAGGGCAAGACGGACCTCCCGGAGAGCGTCCTTGACGTTCTCCTCGGTCAGCTTGCCGGTACCGGCGAAGCGGGTGATCAGGCTTTGGATGCCCTTCGAGAGGGATTCGAGCATGGAGTCGTGGCACCCCCGGGTGCGTCGCAAGCCCCGATGGGGCCTCGACGGGCGGCACAACCACCCCCGGGGAGGGGGGCAACCTAACCAAGGCCGGGGTGCCGGACAACGCTCCTCCCCTCGGCGCGACGACCTCCGACACGGGCCCGCCTTGGGGGACAACATGTAACGACGTACACTTTTCGCCCTTCCGTGCACCCCGGACAGTCCGTCCGGCGCCCGCGCACGGCCCCCCGGAGACCTCTTCCATGACGAACGCGGACCAAGGAGCCTCGGCGACCGCCGGAGGCGCCTCGATCGACGTTTGGAGTTTCGCGACCGAGAAGTCGCCCACCATCGACTCCCTCCTCGCGACCAAGCACGCGGTCCTCACCGACCGCGCCGCCCGCCGCGCCCTCGACAAGCACCTCACGGCGCTCGGCGACGGCTCGTCCGACCCGCGCAACGCGGGCATCGCCCGTTGGATGCTGGGTCAGTACCACCTCGCTTTCGGCTTCCTCAAGCAGTCGGGCGCGAGCGGTCAATCGATCGAATTCATGCTCGCCGAATGCTGCCTGCGCGCCGAAGTGCAGGAAGGCACGACGCGCGCGATGCGCCGCCCGGACCTCGCCGTGAAGCGCCTCTCGCGCCTCGACAAGGTGCAGACGGATCTCCGCGTGTGGCGTCTGTGGATGGACGCGCTTCTCTACTCGGAAGACTTCACCGCGCTTTCGAACGCCGTGAAGAACTGCCCGAACGCGTTCAAGGACGGCCCGGACATCCTCTACTACGAGGGCCGCGTCTCCGAATCCGAAGGTGCGCGTGAAGACGCGTCGGCCCGCTACGATTCCGCGCTCCAGCGCGATCCGAGCCACCTGCCGTCGCTCTTCCGTCAGGCGTATCTCTGCGATCTCGTCGGCGACGAAGATCGCGCCTTGGCGCTGTACGAAGCCGCGTCGCAGCACGAGCCGAAGGACACGCACACGCTGATCAACCTCGGCATCCTGCACGAGGACAACGGTCGCTATCACGAAGCGATCGCGTGCTACCGCGCGATCCTCGACGCGTTCCCGAACCACCGCCGCGCCACGCAGTACCTGCGCGATGCGGAAGCGTCGCTCAACATGCGCGTCGAAGACGAGCATCGCGGCGGCACCGAGCGTCAAAACCTGATGTTCAAGGTCCCGGTCACGGACCTCGAACTTTCGGTCCGCGCCCGCAACTGCCTCCAAAAGATGAACATTCAGACGATCGGCGATCTCGTCGGTCGTACCGACGGCGAACTTCTCGCGTACCGCAACCTCGGCGACACCACGCTGCAGGAAATCAAGTCGGTGCTCGCGGCGAAGGGTCTCCGCCTCGGCATGATCGTTTCGTCGACGCCGCTCCCGCCGCTCGAAATCCCGCAGGACGACGACTTCGACCTCGCGGATCTCGCGGGCGACTTCCCCGGCGACGCGATGCCCGGAGTCGGATCGGTTCCGATCCCCGAAGGCATCAGCGAAGAAACGCTGAACATCAATCTGAACGAGATCGATCTTTCGATCCGTTGCCGCAAGGCGCTTCAGACCCTCAAGGTCGTCTCCGTGCGCGATCTCCTCTCGCACAGCGAAGCCGAACTCCTTTCGCTCAAGAACTTCGGACTCACGAGCCTCACCGAGCTCAAGTCCAAGTTGGCGGAATTCGGCGTCACGATCCGCTCGGGCTGATCCCTCCGAAGCACCGTGTACGAACACCTGCGCGGTCGCCTCGTCTCCCGGACCCCGGCTTCCCTCGTCGTCGAGGCGGCCGGGGTCGGTTGGTTCGTGGAGACGTCGACGCGCACCTCGGCGAAGTTTCGTCTCGGCGACGACGTGTTGGTGCTGGTGCACCATCGCCAAACGGAAGACGCGCAGCGTCTATTCGGGTTCGCCGACGCCGACGAACGCGATCTGTTCCGTCGCCTCCTTCGCATCTCGGGCATCGGGCCGTCGCACGCTCTGAATCTCCTTTCCGCTTTCGAACCCGCGGATTTCTGGGGCATCGTGCGTGACGGTGCGGAAAAGCGGCTTTCGACGTCGAAGGGTATCGGACCGAAGATCGCGCAACGGGTGTTGACGGAACTGCGCGACGAAGCGGGTCGCCGATCTTTCCGCGCTCCGGCGGAGAAGACCGGAGTCGACACCGCTCTCCCCGCCTTCGGCATCGAATCCGACGCGGTCGCGGCGCTGACCGTGCTCGGCTACGGCGAACCCGCGGCGGTGAAGGCCGTCGTCGCCGCCATGAAGAAACTCGGCTCGGATGCTTCCGTCGACGCGGTCGTCCGCGAAGCGCTTAAGTCGAGCTGAATCAGCGGTTCGCGGTCGCGGGACATTCCGCGACGCAGCCTTCGGGCGTCCAACGGCCCCACGCCATCGTCGGCGTATTCCATCGCACGGCCCCGGGCCCCTTCGTTCCGAGAAGGATGACGCCGCCGACGCCGTTCGCGCGCCGCACGAAATCGTCGAACGCCGACGCCAAGACCGTCTCGGCGTTGCCTTCGACCAGTGAACGACACGCCTCCTTCGCGAGTTGCACCCGGAGGATCGTCTCGCCGAATCCGGTGCAGGACGCCGCACCGAGCGCATCGTCCGCGAAGAATCCGCAGCCGACGATCGGCGAATCCCCCACCCGGCCCGGAGGCTTCATCGGAGTTCCGCCCGTCGAGACCGCGGCCGCCGTGTTGCCGCGCGCATCGCGCGCGACGGCGCCGACGGTGCCTTTCGGAAACGGATCTCCTTCGAACGCGATGCGGACGGTCTTTCTCGTCGCGCTCAACTGTCGAAAGCGTCGACGTTCGCGCGGGTGTCCGGCGACGTCGAGCACTTCCTTCCATACGTCGGTCTTCTCCGCGAATCGTCGAGCGCCCGGACCGGCGAGGATCGACAATTCGGGTTCATCCAAAAGTCGGCGCGCGATCCGCACGGGATGACGGCATGCGGGAACCGCGGCGACGGCTCCCAATCGCAGCGACGCGCCGTCCATGACGCCGGCGTCGGTTTCGATCGTTCCGTCGGACGTCAACACCGCTCCGTCTCCGGCATCGAACGTGCCGTCGGCTTCGAGGAATTCGACGGCGGCCACCACGGCCGCGAGAGCCGTGCCGCCCGCGGCCAAGATGCGCCCCGCGGCTTCCGCGGCGCGGCGACAGCCCTCGGCGTGCGCGGAACGCTCCTCGATCGGGATGTCCCACGCACCGCCGTGCACCCACGCTTCGGGCGCGGCCATCAACGAACCGGTCGCGTCTCGGCGTCGTCGGGCAATTCGATGGGCTTCGGCCCGTCCGGCGAAGACATCTTCGCGGCTTCCGGCGGCTTCAGATCCGCGGGCTTCTTCCGCAGTTGCGACGCGGTGTAATCCGAAAGCAGGAACACCTTCGAATCGCCGCTTACGGCCGCGTAGCGCGAAACCAAGCCCTTCCGCGCGGGATCTTCCGACGGCGGCGCCCGATTGCCGAGGCGAAGCGTACGAACGGTGCCGTCCTCGAAAACGAGTTCGACGCTCGCCGACGGACGATCAAGCCCGTACTGCGCCAACGACGGATCGGTTCCGGCGACGTCGTCGAAGCGGGAGAACAACATGAGCCGGGCGATGTTCTCGACGAGGGGCGCGTGCAAGGGCGCGTTCGCGTAGGGATCGGCGGCTTTGTAGCGTCGCTCCTTCCGCGTCGCGGGCTTCGATTCCGCCGCGGCGGCGTCGGACTTGGGCCCGGGCGGCGTCGGATCGGCGGGCACCTCTTCGTCGTAGGAAGAAAACGCGATGCGGATGCGGTCGTACGGGGTTTCGGGACGCGACTCAGGCTGCGATTCCGCACCCGGAACGAGCGCGGGCACGTCGTCGAACTCGAGCGTCATCGTCTTCATCTTGCCGATCAATCCGGCGACGTCCTTCGGCTCGATCGTCGGGAACAGACGATTGTCGAGCCAGTAGGACGCCTTCGGATAGGCGAGATGCTGAAGTTTCTTCGCGTGACTCCATACGGTGTCGCGACCGACGACACGCACGTAGTTGCCCGCGTCGTTGAAGGAACGGTCACCCGCCTGGTCGACGCTGCCCACGACGAAATCGCCGAGGACCTTCGCGTTCGGGCCGAGGTAGCGGATGCGCTTCGCCTTCACGGGATCGAGGCCGAACTGGGCATCCATGCGCGTGGAATCGGCGACGCGATCCGCCTTCGACACGTCGGAGAAGACGCCGGCGAGTTCTTCGGCGCGCTGCTGATTCACGGGCGCGTCGAACTTGGCCGGGAACACCCAACCCTTTTCGGTCTTCCGCAGAAGCACCTTTTCCGTCGCGTCGGAAAGCTCGATTTCGGCGACCTCCGCGGCCACCACGTCGGCGGGCGGAGGAACATCCGCGCGGACGTTGGCCTTTCGCTCCGGGGATTCACGGAGCATCTTCGGAATCAGGCCGACCCCGAGAAGCACCACGAGGACACCGGCCAACAGCATCAAGCTTTTCGCGTTCATGTCGATGCACCTCCCGACTCGCCTTCCGATGCGACGGGCGCGGTCGAAACCGCGGCGGCTCGGTGCGATGGGACGAAGGTCTGCGCCTTGCGCCAGATGAACACCACGATGCCGAAGGCGACGAGCGCGAGCGGCATCAACGCGATGTTGTTGAAGAGGATCGACTCGCGGTCCTCCTTCACCCGGGCTTCGTCGACCGATCGGTCGGCGAGTCGCGGGCGTCGGATTTCGACCATTTCCGGTCCCAAGATCGACGCGTCGACCATGTTGAGCAACATCACCGACGTGTTGACGAGGGCGCGGGCACCGCCGATCGCGCCGAGGCGCTGACCGAGAACCTGAGGCCACACGTCGAAAGCGAAGTCCGCGTCCGCGACGACCCAGAGCTGCGGATCGTTTCCGGGCTGCGACTCTTCGAGACCGCGCGGCGGCTTCGGAGCGTCGGGCACGGTCTCACCCGCGATCGGGACGTCCTTTTCCGCGAAGAACGACCGCAAGCGACCGGAGGCCCGCATCACCAACGGACGGCGCGCGAGTCCTTCGGTCGGAGGCGTGACGGAGAACGGGAGGGTGTCTTTGGCGTCCGACACCCACGCGTTGGGTGACGACGACACGAGGGTCGTCAAGTTCCCGCCCTTGTGGGTCGCCGAGAACGACGCCGATTCGACGGTGAACGGCGACGGCGCGAGGAAGCCGAGTTGGGCGATACCCGTCAGGCACAGTTCGGTCGCGTCGACCTGTCCCGTCGCCTTGCCGTCCTTGTCCGACTCGATGACGTTCATGAGCGCGGGCATGTCCGACGTGACGGGAGTCATCACGAACATCGGTACACCGCCCGGGCCGGTCACCTGCTGACGGCCGAGACGCTGCGACTGGAAGCACGCCTTGTCGAGCAGGACGCCGGCGTCCGGCTTCATCCCGTAGTGCGTCAACCACGCATCCATTCCCGACGTCACCGCACGGGGCGCGAAGTTGCCCTGCTGCAGACCCATGCCGATCGCCTGCTCGCGGTCGAAATCCAACATCGAACGGGAGTCGTGCAATACGATGACGCGACCACCGCGCATCAGGTACTGGTCGACCTGATAGAGATCGACGTCGGCGAGATTCTCGGGCCGGAAAAGCACGAGCGCCTTCACGTCGTCCGGAACCGGAACGCCGTTCTTGAGCGTCACGTCCTTCACGCGACAGTGGGTCGCCAAACGATCCCGAAGCCCCTTGAGGCCGTCCATGGCCTCCTGTTGCTGTTGGGGATTCATCGGATTCTGCGGCGGAAGTTTCTTGTCGCTCACGATCCCGACGGAGATGTCGGGCTGCGTCACGCGAAGCAGGCGCGCGGCGATGAAGCCCGGAAGAGACGCGAGAGTTCTCTCCTCCTTCAGGATGTCCTGACCCAAATCGGTCAAGGGAAGCGTGGCGATTTCCTTGCCGTGGCGGAAGACCATGGTCATCCAGTAGACGCCCGCGACGGCTTCGCCGCCGCGCACGTCCTGCAACGACAAGGGCTGCAGCTTCAGGTCGGCGAGTTTCTTGAGGAGTTCCTGATCCTGACCGGGATCGACGAACTCCCATTCGATCTTCCCGTCGGCGAAACGATTCATCTCCTTGAGACGCGTCGAGACCGACCGCGACAGATGGCGGAGGTAGGACGGCATCGGATCGGAGAGATAGACCGTGATGCGGCAGGTGTCGGAAAGATTCGAACAGATGCGCCCGACGGCGGGCGGCAACGTGAATCGTTGATCCTGCGTGAGGTCCGCTTCCATGCGGACGTCGGACACCGCGACGTTGAGGGCCAAGGTGATGCCGGCGACGAGGGCACCGCCGGCGACCCACGACCAAAATCGGCTACGTGAGACGTTCATGGGTTCTCCTCAGGAGGCTTTCCTGGCTTCGAGGGTGACGACGTTCAGGAACAGGAACAGCGCGGTGAACGACGCGAAATACACGAGATCGCGCACGTCGAGCACCCCGCGGGCCATGCTCTCGAAACGCACCGTGAACGACACCTGACGAGCGATGTCCGCGAACCAATCGGCGGACTGGATCAGGAACGCGCTCGTCCCGAGCAGCACCAACATGCCGCACGTGAAGAGGGCGACGATGAACGCCGTGACCTGTTCCCGGCACAGCGCACCGGCGAAAAGGCCCACCGCGAGGAACGCGCGGCCGAGAAGGAGCGACGCCGCGTACGACCCCCACACGGGACCCCAGTCGAGGCCGTTCGCGGTACGCGCGTAGGAATCGACCGTGAGCGGCGTGACCAACGTGAGCGCGAGCGCGACGCCGATCAACGCGAGTCCCGCGAGGAACTTGCCGAGGACGACTTCCCACGAGCGCACCGGATACGTCATGAGCAGTTCGAGCGTGCCGA
>JAFMJN010000007.1 GCA_017853435.1 Planctomycetota bacterium
CGGTCAGTTGCGCCTGCGCGAGAAGACCAAGCCCGCGCCCTGAACGAAAACTCGCGCGCGATCAGGCCGGGCGGGCTTCGCCGACCGCGTCGATGCCGGATTCCGGCTCGTCGGTCTTCTTGCGGGCGGGCTTTCGCGCTTTGACGGGCTTGTCGCCGCTCACGTTTTCTTCGGTCACCACGTATTCCGCGCCCTTGCCGACTTCGGGCAGAGAGAAGATCGCATCGCGGAGCAGGTGCTCCATGATGGCGCGGAGTCCGCGGACGCCGGTCTTTCGGACGATCGCTTTTCGGCAGATCTCCGTCAGCGCACCGTCCGTGAATCGGAGCGTTGCTCCTTCGAGATCGAACATCGCCTGGAATTGCTTCACGAGGGCGTTCTTGGGTTCGGTCAAGACGCGCTTGAGTTCGGCCTCGCCGAGCGGATCGAGCACCGCCACCACGGGTAGACGTCCGAGGAACTCGGGGATCATGCCGAAGTGCACGAAGTCTTCCGTCTCCACCTTGTGGAAGAGCGCGGGGCCGACTTCGACGTTCGCCGCGGCGTCGCCGCCGCTTTCGAACCCGATGCGTGCCTTGCCGACGCGGCGCGAGATGATTTCTTCGAGACCGACGAAAGTGCCGCCGCAGATGAACAGGATGTTCGAGGTGTCGACGGGAATGTACTGCTGCTCGGGGTGTTTGCGGCCCCCTTGCGGCGGGACGTTCGAGACGGTCCCTTCGAGCATCTTGAGCAGGGACTGTTGCACACCTTCACCGGAAACGTCGCGCGTGATGGAGACGTTGCCGGTGGTGCGGGCGATCTTGTCGATTTCGTCGACGAAGATGATGCCGCGCTGCGCCCGTTCGATGTCGCCTTCGGCGGCTTGGATGAGCTTCAGAAGGAGATTTTCGACGTCTTCACCGACGTAGCCCGCTTCGGTCAACGTCGTCGCGTCGCCGATGGCGAACGGCACGTCGAGGAGTTTCGCGAGCGACTTCGCGATCAGCGTCTTTCCGCATCCGGTCGGACCGACGAGGAGGATGTTGCTCTTCTCGATTTCGACGTCGGTCTTCTTCTTGCCGCCTTGCGCGATCCGCTGGTAGTGGTGATACACCGCCACCGCGATGGCGCGCTTCGCGGATTCCTGACCGATCACGTAGCCGTCGAGGTGCTCCACGATCTTTCGCGGGGAAGGCACCTGCAACGTCTTCGCCGAGGCCCCGGCGGCACCACCTTTGGCGCCGCCCGTCTTGCGACGGTCCTCGGTGATGATGGTGCTGCAGATTTCGATGCAGTCGCTGCAGATGTTGACGCCGGGAGGACCCGCCACCATGTTGCGCACACGATGGCGGGGCTTTTGACAGAACGTGCAGAGTTCTTCGCGTCCGTCCCGGTTCGTCATGGAAGATCAGGCCTTCGACGGGTCGACGACGTGGTCGATGACCCCGAGGTCCTTCGCTTCGACCGCCGACATGAAGTGGTCGCGATCGGTGAGGCGTTCGATCTGCTCGATCGGCTTGCCCGAGTGGTGGCCGAGGATTTCGTTCAACCGCTTCTTGAGGCGGAGGATTTCCTCGGCCTGGATTTGGATGTCCGACGCGGTGCCTTGAGCGCCGCCCCACGGCTGGTGGATCATGATGCGCGCGTTGTTCAGCGCGTAGCGCTTGCCGGGCGTTCCCGCCGCGAGCAGCACCGCGCCCATCGAAGCCGCTTGACCGATGCAGTAGGTGGCCACCGGGCACTTCACGAATTGCATCGTGTCGTAGATGGCGAGACCCGCCGTGACGCTGCCACCCGGCGAATTGATGTACATCGAGATTTCGCGGTTCTGATCCTTGCCGAGGAACAGGAGCTGCGCGACGACCGCGTTGGCGAAGCCGTCGTCGATCCCCGTCCCGACGAAGATGATCCGGTCTTCGAGCAGGCGGCTGTAGATGTCCATCGACCGCTCGCCGCGGCCGGTGCGCTCGATGACGTACGGAACGTAGTAGTTGGCCTTCTCGACGCTCATCCTGTCTTCTCCCTTGCGGGGCCGCCCGAAGGCGACGCCGATCCCTTACTTATCGGAGATCTTCGCGTGCTCCCGAAGCAATTTGAGCACCTTGCGTTCGACCACCGTCGCCCGAAGTTGGGGGAGTAGTCCCCGCTCTTCGTAATACGCACGAACCTCGGACATGCTGGCGCCCGTATCGCGGGCAACCTTTTCCATCTCTTTCGAGATATCGTCTTCGAGGGCGAAGAGCTTTTCCTTCTTCGCGATGCGTTCGATGATGAGCCACGCGCGGGCTTCGCGTTCGATCCCCGTGCGCATCTCGCCCACCTTCTCTTCGAGCATGGCGGCGGCTTCCTGAGCAGGCTTGCCGGACATCATGAGTTCGTAGGTGAACTGTTGACGACGCTGGGCCAACGCACGATCGACCGGGCCTTGGGCGATGTCGAATTTCGCCGCGTCGACGAGGAGGTCGACGAGCTTCATGTCGACTTCCGCATCCGACTGAGCGTCGTTGCGCTCTTCGAGGCGCTTGCGGATGTCCGCGCGGAAGGCGTCGACGGTTTCTTGGTTGAACTGCTTCGTGAACGCGTCGTCGAGAACCGCGGGTTCGACCTTCGCGACTTCGGCGATGGTGACTTCGATCGTCACCGGGCGCGCATGCGACCCGGCGTCGTGATGATCGGCACCGTGGCCTTCGAGCGAAACGGTGTCGCCCGCCTTGCGACCTTCGAGAACGCCTTCGATCCCGTGGACGTGGTACGGGCCGAACTCGTGCGTCTTGCCGTCGACGTTCATCGCGTCGGCGGACCACATGACCGCTCCGTCGAGGACGGCTTTGGCCGAACCCGTGACGCGATCACCCTTTTCGAAGGCACCCGCGGACGCCTTGAAAGTGCCCTTCTGCTTGCGGAGGTCGTCGACGACTTTGTCGACGTCCGCTTCCGCGACGGGCTTCTTCGTGCGTTCGACTTCGAGTCCCTTGTAGTTGGGCGGATCGAAGACGGGCTTCACTTCGACGTGCACCGTGAAGCTGATCGCCTTGCCGCGCTCGGCGACCGACATTTCGGAGTGCAGTTCCGGTTCGGAAACGATTTCGAGCTTGTGCTCGCGGAGCACTTCGCCGAGCGCCGATTCGACCACCTTCGAGGCGACGTCCTTCGCGACGCCGTCCCCGAAGCGCTTCTCGAGCATCGAAAGCGGCACTTTGCCCTGACGGAAGCCGGGGAGGGCGACCTGGCCCTTGAGTGACTCGTAGGCCTGGGTGATTTCCTGATCCACGCGCTCGGCGGGGATGGTGACCGTCACTTCCTTCTTGCAGGACCCGAGGTCCGCGATCTTGGTATCCATCTGAGAGTCCGTCTGGTTGGGGCCTAAAGCCCGGTGGGGGGTACGTTAGGCCCCGCCGGAGGCCGTTTCAACCGTTTTCGAGGACGTCTCGAGAGATCGTTTCGTCGTCCGTGATGACGAGCGGGATTCCTTGGGCACCCTTGAAGTTGGCGCCCGCCAAATTCGCTCCGGAGAAGTCCGCGCGGGCGACGTTCGCGCCGGAAAAATCGCATCCGGAGAGGTCGGCCTGCGAGAAGATCGCGTCGGCCAAATTGGCGCCCGCGAACGAGGTCCCTTGGGCGACGATGCCGTGGAAGAGCGTGCTGCGCCCGTCGATGCGGGTGCACACGGCCTTCTTCATGTCGGAGCCTTCCAAGTTGGCCCGTTCGAGATTCGCTCCCGAGAGGTCCGCGCCGTCCAACTTGCATTCCGACCAGTTCGCCTTGCGGGCGTCGGCGCCCTTCGCGCTGCACTCGGTCAGGTCGGCTTCGATGAAGACGGTTTCGGATAGTTTGGCACCGTCGAGCAGCGTGCGTTCAAGCCGCGACCGCGAGAGGTTCGCCTTCTTGAAGTCCATCCCGGAGAAGTCGCACTCCGTGAACGGGACGTTGACGCCGCCGAAGTAATACACGTCGCCGATGACGTCTTCGCGCCACTTCGCCTTCTCGTCGTCGGGAATGTGTCGGTAGCAGGTCTGCGACCAGTACACGGGCGAACGCGGGCAGTGGGGGCAGGTGACGAGCATGGGTGGAAGGGGCGCCTCGAGTGAAGGTTACCGCACCGCGGTCCTCCCCGCGACGGCGGCGGCTGATACACTCGCCTCCGGGGGTTTCATACACATGAATCGTGACGTCTTCGCGGAACGGCGCCGCCGCCTCTCGGAAGCGTGTCCGGACGGGGTATGCGTGTTTTTCGGCACGCGGGAAACACTCCGCAACGGAGACGTTCACAATCCCTACAAGCCCGACTCCGACGTCTGGTACCTGACCGGCATGGCCGAGCCCGACACGGTGCTCGTGATTCGCCCCGACGGTCCGAAAGCGACCCTCTTCGTGCGGCCGCGGGACAAGGTGCGCGAGACGTGGACGGGCCGTCGACTCGGCCCCGAAGGCGTGGTGCGCGAACTCGGCGTCGACGCCGCCTATCCGATCGGCGACTTGTCGAAGGAGTTCCCGAAACTCCTCGAAGGTCGACGCAAGATCTATTTCAGTGCCGGACGGGACGCCGACTGGGACCGCATCGTGTTCGCGCAGATCGCGGCGACGCGCGCCCAAGGCCGACGTCTCGGCGTATGGCCGACCGACGTCTGCGACGTCGCTCCCACGCTCGGAGAAATCCGTCTCCGTAAATCGGCGCTCGAACTCGACCTGATGCGCAAGGCCGCCGCCGTGACCGCCGAGGGCCACTTGGCCGCGATGCGCACGATTCGGCCCGGCATGTCCGAAACCCAAGTGCAGGCCGTCGTCGAATACGTCTTCCGCGTGCGCGGATCGGAGCGACTCGGATATCCGTCGATCGTCGGTGCGGGTCGCAACGCGACGATCCTCCACTACGTCGAGAACAATCAACCCGTCGCGGACGGCGACCTCGTGCTCGTCGACGCCGGATGCGAATTCGGCGGCTACACGGCGGACATCACGCGCACGTTCCCGGCGAACGGGACGTGGTCGCCCGCGCAGCGGGCGCTCTACGACGTCGTGCTCGACGCGCAGCGTCGCGCGATTTCCCTCTGTCGCCCGGGCGTGCCGTTCACCGCGCCGCACGAAGAGGCGGTCCGCGCCTTGACGGAAGGTCTCATCCGCCTCGGACTCCTTTCGGGCGAACGCGATGCATTGATCGCGTCCGGCGCGTACCAACGCTTCTACATGCACCGCACGAGCCACTGGTTGGGGCTCGACGTGCACGACGTCGGCGCCTACGTCGACGGCGACGCCCAACGTCCTCTCGTCGCCGGGGCCGTCCTCACCGTGGAGCCCGGTCTCTACGTCTCCGAAGACGACGACACGGTGGATCCGCGGTGGCGGGGCATCGGCATCCGCATCGAAGACGACGTCCTCGTGACCGACGGCGAGCCGGAAATCCTCACGTCCGGCGTCCCCAAGGATCCGGACGCGGTGGCCGCCGAATGTGCGAAGCGTCTGCCTCTGCCCGCGTGGTGACCGCGCGGGTCAGATGACCCGGACGTAGTCCTTCGCGTCGAGTTTCCAAACGGGAACCCCGCAATAGCGCGGTCCTTCCGGACAAATGGGTTTCACGCCCGCGCGGTAGCGCAGATCGCAGGGCGGGCCGAGATGGGCGCCGAGCCGCGGATGCACACCGCGGATGGCGAGTTGTTCTTCGTGGCTCGCCTTCCAGATCTCTTCCTGCGCGTTGTAGCAGAGGCGCATCGCGAGCTTGTGGTGGATCGCGGCGAGGTCGCCCGATTCGGTGAAGCGCACCGCCGTGGCGTTCGGAAGGAGATAGGCCGCGGTCTCGGGCGGCACTCCGAGCGCGACGAGGCGACGTCCCGCGGCGTAGAGCGCCGCCGTCGCGTCGTCGAAGAGCCGACGGGCGGGTTCGTGGATGCGGATGAGTTCGGGCACGATCGCGTCGGGTTCGAAGTCCGTTTGCGCGCACAAAGCCGGGCGCGACGCGGGCGTCATTCGATGGCGCTGATCCTGCGAGTCCGCCGTGTGCGACAACTTCTTGCGGAAGGTGTAGTGCGGGTGGTGCATCGCCCGAAGAATCTTCGAATGTTCGACGAGCACGAGGTTCTCGCCGTGCAACGGATTCTTCGCGGGATCGAGCGCCAACGCGATCGCCGCGTCGTCGTCGAGGAGCTCCGGAGTCGCGCCGAGCGTTTCACGCACCGATTCCGCGAGAACGGCTTCCGCGTTGACCTTCCAGTCGACGAGCGTGGACGTACGGCCCGCGAGCGACGCGTCGAACCGTTCGCGAAATTTCGCGGGAAGTCCTTCGGTCGCCGGTCGGCCCTTCAGAAACGCCGCCTCGGGGGTCGCGTCGAGATCGATCGGCTCTTCGAGGACGGCCGCGAATCCGGGATCGTGACGCAGGAGTTCCTCGGTCATGAGACCGACGACGTGACGCGTCTCGTCGGGGACGTCGACTTGAGCGCACAGTCGCGCGTAGCGCAGGAGCGTGACGCCCGAGACCGTGTGGTAAAGGTAGGCCTGCGTCGCGACGGGAAGCACGTAGCGGGCGGCTTCCTGGGATTTTTTCCGCACTTCCTTGTCGTACTTCGTGCGCTCCGACGTGCGGCCGCGGAAGCGCGCGTAGTAGAGGTCGGCCGCCACCGGGAAGAGGATGTCGTCGAGTTCCCGATACGCCGCCATCGCCGCGTCGGCGGCGTCCACGTACACGCGGAGGGCTTCGCCTTCGAGGGCGGGCACGGTGATGCTGCCCTTCGCGACGGTGACGTAGCGCTGCGAGACCTGTTCGGAGTTGTAGAAGGGGTGGGAGTGGAGGAACGCCCAAATGAAGTGGCGCGAGACATTCTCCATGGCGAACTGGAAACTCGCGTGCTGGAGCGTCGTGTGGTGCCCGGCTTGGTAGAGGCTTCGCGCGAGGTTGTCGCGAAGGTTCGCCTTGCGGGCTTTCCCGGCGTCGTCGAGTCCGTCTCCCGCCACGTCGGCCTCGGTGACGATGCCCCCCGGTGCGTAGCACGTCCGCGCCGTCGCGATCGCGTTGTCGAACGGACGTGCGAAGGTGTTGACGAGCCGGACTTTCGGGGCCGGACCGGCGGGGGAGAACGGGGCGGACGTGGCCATGGCGCGGGGGCCAAGTGTACGTCGTCGGTAAGGTCCGCGCGGGCTAGACGAGCATGACGGGTTCGACGGCCACCTTCCCCGTGAGATGCTTCTCGAGGATCCGGTAGACCTTTTGCGAGATGACGATTTCGGGGGTGACGTCTTCACCGTGCCGGAATCGCTCGAAGGTCAGATTGACGTCCTCGAAGACGTCGAGATCGACCCCGTAGAAGGGGAGGGATTTGAGCGTGAGGCCCCCTTGGCCGCAGTGGGGGCAGACGTCGTCGGGGTTGACCGAGACCCGTGTCGGCGGCACCTGCATCGGCGGCAGCCGGTGTTGGGGCAAAAGCACGAAGTAGGGCGTCGCCTTGCCGCCGTTCTCGTTCACGGGGCGGAGAACGCCGCCGTGGATGTGTTCGCGAATGAACGCCGACGCGAGTTCTTCGTCGATCAGCGCGCCCCCGTGGCTCGTCGGTCGGAAGAGGTGTCCGACTCCGTCGCCGGGGATGTAGAGCGACCCGCCCGTGCTTTCGCCACCGAAGGTATGACCGCACGGCGGATCGTCGTTCGTCGAGCGTCGATGGATGGTCACACGGTCGTCCTGCGGCACGATGCGCAGCATCGCCGCGTTCTTGATCTCGATCTCCGAGAAGAGTCGGCTCTCGTCGCGATCGTAGAGAATGCCCAGTCCGTTCAGGATCGCGAGGAATCCCGCGAGGCTCTCGGATGCATGGTGGAAGCGAATCTGGTAGCGACCGGATTCGAATTCGGCGCCCGGCAGAAGGTCGTCGACCGCTTCGGTGAGAAGTTCGGCCGAGATCGGGTTGAGCGACACCGTCACGATGGTTTCGAGACGCATGGGTCACCTTCCTCGCTCCGCTCGCGCCGGGGAGGCGCGCGCATGGGAGCCACCGTCATTTTATCGTCAGGCCCCGCACGGAGCCTCCAATTTCATGACGTGTCGGAGGTTGCGAAACCTCCGTCTTCGAAAAGGAATGACCGGCGCGCGCGCTTTTTCTTGACTCCGACGCGGACGTCCGCTCCGACCTACTCGGCCCGATGCTTCGACGCGATCTCGGATCGCACTCTTTCGAGAAGTGCTTTCGTCAACAGAATTCCGTCGTGCTCGGAATGTGCGTCGCCTTCGTATTCGATGCCGACGCGGCCGCGGTAGCCCGCGGCGAGAACGATGTCCATCATCTTGAAGTAGTCGGTGCCCGTTTCGGCTCCCGAGGCGTCGAACGCATGCGACTTGGCCGACACCGCTTTCGCGAAGGGCATCATTTCCGCGACGCCGACGTAGCGGTCGTAGGTACGCCCACCGCCGAGATTGAAGTTGCCGAAGTCGGGAAGCGTTCCGACGCGCGGGTGATTCGCGCGGCGCATCACGCCGGCGAGCCACGCACCGTTCGACGACCACCCTCCGTGATTCTCGACGATGACGTTCATTCGAACCGACGCGCCGTAGTCCGCGAGGCGCACGAGGGAATCCGCGGCGCGCGCGGCGAGTTCCTCGGGGCCGCCGTCGCCGCCCGCGTTCACGCGGATCGACGTGCAGCCGAGCGTCGCCGCGCAGTCGATCCACTTCTCGTGGTTTTTCACGGCGGCGAGCCGTCGGGCGTCGTCGGACGCTCCGAGTTCGCCTTCGCCGTCGACCATGATGAGCACGCTGGTGACGCCTTCGCCGGCGCAGCGTCCCGAGAGTTCCTTCAGGTATCCGGCGTCGCGGGCTTTGTCCTTGAAGAAGGAATTGACGTACTCGACGGCGTCGATCCCGTAGGTGCGACGGGCGACGACCGGGAAGTCCAAATTGGTCATTTTCCCGGACCCGAGGGTGCGGTGCAGCGACCATTCCGCGAGGGAGATCGAGAACGTCGGGGTCGACGAGGCGGAGGATGCCGTGGTCGAGGTGCAGCCTCCGAGGGTGCCCATGGCGAGACCGGAGGTGGCGACGAGGAAATGGCGGCGATTCATCTGCATAATGACGCTCCCGTTCGAATCATAGGGAGCCGGTCACGCGGCAGCGATCCGCCCCGGCTCCGGAGACACACCGCATGGCCCCGATGCACGATATCGATCATCAGATTTTCGGTTCGGAACTTCAGTATGTCGAGATCGAACTCGATCCCATGGAAGCCGTGGTCGCCGAAGCGGGCGGCATGATGTACATGGAGGACGGCATCGAGATGGAAACCGTCTTCGGCGACGGTGCCTCCTCGGGCGGGTTTCTCGATTCGTTGGTCGGAGCCGGAAAGCGCCTCCTCACCGGCGAATCGTTGTTCATGACGGTCTTTCTGAACCGCGAATCCCGGAAGCGCAAAGTGGCGTTCGGCGCGCCGTTCCCCGGCAAGATTCTCCCCGTCCATTTGGGCGGCATCGGAGGCGAACTGATCGCGCAAAAGGAATCGTTCCTGTGCGCGGCGAAGGGTGTTTCCGTCGGTATCGCGTTCCAAAAACGCATCGGCGTCGGTCTCTTCGGCGGCGAAGGCTTCATCATGCAGCGCCTCCAAGGCGACGGGTGGGCCTTCCTCCACGCGGGCGGCACGCTGATGCAGCGCGACCTCGGCCCGGGCGAATCCTTGCGCGTCGATACCGGGTGCATCGTCGGATTCACTCCGACGGTGGATTACGACATCAAGTACGTGGGCAACATCAAGTCCGCGCTGTTCGGCGGGGAGGGGCTCTTTTTCGCGACGCTCCGCGGACCCGGTCGCGTGTGGCTTCAGTCCCTGCCGTTCTCCCGGCTCGCCGACCGTATCATCGCGGCGGCCCCGTCGGCCGGAGGTTCGTCGAAGGGCGAAGGATCCGTCCTCGGCGGTCTCGGCCGCATGCTCGACGGGAAGTAGCCGCCCCTGAAAACGACGAGGCCCCTGAAGTCGCCTTCAGGGGCCTTCGCCAGAGCGGGTGATGGGATTTGAACCCACGACATTCACCTTGGCAAGGTGACGCTCTACCACTGAGCTACACCCGCATTGCCCGATGGCCTCATCGACCATCCCGGTGGGCGAACATCATAGAAACCTCCCCGGCCCTCCACAAGGGGGGGATGGAGCCGGGGTTCCGGGAGGCCGACGGGATGGCGGACGCGCCGGGAAGCGCTCCTCCGCCGCTCTCCGGCGCCGCGGAAAACCGCAGCCGAGGCGGTCGCGCCTCGCTACCCCCGTGCGTCCTGAACGGCTAATCTGACCGCGTTGGGGAGATTTCCATGCTGAAGTGGTTCGGGACCGCGTGCGCGGCGGGGCTCGCGTTGGTCTTGTCCGGATGCGCAGGTTCGTCGGCGACGCCGGAACGTGCGGAACCCGTGAAAGCCGGTACGGCGGCTCGTCGCGATCAACTTCTCGCGAAGGGGACGTTGACGGGAGTCGAAGCTCTCGAACTCGCCGAGATGCAACTGGCGGATCGTTCGTTCATCGCCGCCGAGGCGACGTATTGGTCCGCGCTGACGCGCGGACTCGACGCGCGCGGTGCGTGGCGCGCCCGCATGGGGCTCGGCAAGTGCGACGAGTCGCGTTTGCAGTGGGCGTCGGCGGCGATCCATTACGCCGAAGCGGCCAATGCCGCCGTGCCGCCGGTCGATCGCGATGCCGCGCGGGCCGCGCAGGCGTTGGCGGAGTTCCGCGGCGGGAACGTCGATCGTGCGCGGAAGACGCGCGCGGCGATCGTCGTGACCTCCGCGAAGGGCGTCTCGGAACTCGATCGACTTCTCGGTGGGACGGCGAAGGTCGCACCGATTCCGGAGGCCCCCGCGGGCGTACGGACGGGGACGTTGGCCGTGCGTCCGAAAGGCACCGGCCGACAAACACCGCCGAAGATCGTGACCCGCTCGGAGTGGCGGGCGACTCCGACGATCATTCGTCGCACGGAGCCGATGGGCCAACCCACGCGTCTCACGTTGCATCACACGGCGGACGTGAAGCCCGTCGGCACCTCGTTCGCCGACGTCGCCGAGCGCATGCGCGCCTATCAAAACGGCCACAACGGAGCGGGCCACTTTTGGGCGGACATCGGTTATCACTTCGTCGTCGACAAGCAGGGACGCATCTGGGAAGGGCGTCCGATGGCGTATCAGGGCGCGCACGCGGGTTCGGACGCGGCGAACGCCCAAAACATCGGCATCGCGTTGATCGGCAACTTCGAGAAGGAGAAGCCGACGGCCGCGCAGATGAAGGCGACGACGGATCTCGTCGTGTGGCTCGCCTCCGAATACCGGATCGGTGCGGCGCGCGTTTACGGTCACGAAGATCTGAAGAAGATGTATCGGCTGAAGGGCACCAAGTGCCCCGGCGACAACTTCGATCCCTACCTGAAGCGCTTGCGCGACGCGGTCGGGCGCTAGCGCGCGTCGCCGCGTCGCGGCGGTAGGACGAGGACCTGACCTTCACGGAGGTCCTCGGGGCGCTTCATGCGCGGATTGAGTTTCAGGATCTCCGGGTAGCGCGCGGCGTCGCCGAGGTGCTTGCGCGCGATCTCCCGAAGGGTTTCGCCCTTGAGTACGGTGATCATGCGACGACCGGTCGTCGGATCGACGGGGATGTCGTCTTCTTCGGCCTCCGTCGACGTCCCGCGACCGAGCACACGGTCTTCGATGTCTCGGGGAGTGGTGGGCGTCGGACGTTCCGCGGTGGGATCGGTGATGCCCGGATCGAATTCGCCGCGTCCCACCGTGAGCACGACGCGGTTTTCGTCGTTGCGGATGGTGGGCACTTCCAGGCTCAAGCCGGGATCGGTGCCGAGTCGCGGGCCCATGCGATCCACGAAGAACACGCCGAGGGTGACCGCGGCGAGAGCGAGGAAGGCGAGGGCGGCGAACAGGTTGCGCATGGAACGGAGTGTATCCGAAAACGACGCACGCGCCGCAGCCCGATGGGGCGACGGCGCGTGGCGATGAAACGCGGTCGGGCTCAGGCCTTCGCGGGCTTCGCTTCGACGGACGCGGCGGCGTTCTTGCGGTCTTCGCGCTCCTTCAGCCAAACGGCCATCGGGCAGGCGACGAAGATCGTCGAGTAGGTACCGGCAACCGTGCCGACGAGGAGGCAGAACGCCAACCCTTCGAGCGGGCTTTCGACACCCACGTTCGCGCCGAACAGCACCGTGACGACGAAGAACACCGTCGCCGAGGTGAAGATCGTGCGCGACAGCGTCTGCGACAGCGAAACGTTCACGATCTTCCGGTAGTCGGAGCTCATCGTGCCGATGTTCTCGCGGACGCGATCGAAGATGACGATCGTGTCGTTGATCGAGAAACCGATGATCGTGAGGAACGCCGCGATCGACTGGAGGTTGAGCGGGGCGTTGATGATCCCGAGCTTGTTGAGAAGGATCGACAAGCCGAGCGGAACCATGACGTCGTGCGCGAGCGCGATCGTCGCCGCGATGCCGTAGTAGAGTTCCTTGAATCGGAACCACATGTAGAGAACGATCGCGGCGAGCGACAGGATGATCGAGACGATCGCGGCTTCCTTCAGATTCGCCACCACGCTCGGGCCGAGGTAGTTGATCTTCTTGAAGGGGTCCTTCGCCAACTTGTCGCCGAAGGCGGCGCGGATGTCGTTCGCCGCGTTGCCGCGGGCGACGTCCTGACGCGCGACTTCGATCGTGTACTTGTCGGCCGACGTCACGTCGTCGACGGTCTCGGGGTTCACGGGCGAGAGGCCCGCGCCGGCGAACGGACGATTGCCGTTCGCATCCGCGTAGTTCTCCACCTTGGCGAGGAGTTCACCCACCGGCGCCTTCGCCGGGAGAGAGAATTCCACGAGCCATTCGCCTTCCACCACGCGGCCTTCCTTGCCCGTCATCGGGGTCGGCGTGCCGATGGTCGGAACCGCGCCGATCGCCGCGCCGAGGTTTTCGACGGCGAACGTCTTCACGTCCTGAGCGTCGACCTTGGTGGACGAGCGGAGCTTCAGTTCGAATTCATCCGACACCGAGCGCGGCTGGCCCGCGATCGCGTTGCGGGGAAGGACCTCGATCTCGAGGTAGCGCGGAGCGCCCGAAGGATCCTTCAAGGCACCGAGCTTCGCCGTCACTTCCTTCTGATCGACCGGAGTCGCGAGACGGACGCCGGCGACGGTGCCACCCGTGAAGTCGAGGCCGTACTTTTCGTCCCCGGTTCCCAAGAACATCCCGAAGCCGAGAAGGACGAGCACGATCGAGAGGGTCTGCCAAGGCTTCGCCTTGCCGAGCCAGTCGTATTCACGCACCGGGAGCGCGTTGATGAAGTTGAGCTTCGTCAGCATCCCCGAGTTGAGCAACCAGCCGAAGATCGTCTTCGTGACGAACAGAGCGGTGAACATCGAGATCGCGATACCGGCGAGCAGCGTGACGCCGAAGCCGCGGATCGGACCCGAGCCGAACTTGATGAGGATCGCCGCCGTCATCGCGGTCGTGATGTTGGCGTCGAAGATCGTGATGAACGCGCGGTCGTAACCGGCTTCCATCGCCGCGACGATGCCTTGACCACGAGCGGACTCTTCACGCGAGCGTTCGAACACGAGAATATTCGCGTCGACCGCCATACCGATCGTGAGGATGATGCCCGCGATGCCGGGCAGGGTGAGCGTCGCCTGGAACAGAGCGAGCGTCGCGAGGATGAGCACGAGGTTCAGGATGAGCGCGATGTTCGCGACCAATCCGCAGGAGCGGTAGAACCACACCATGAACGCGATCGTCGCCGCGAAGGCCACGATGGTGGCCCAGATGCCGCGCGTCGTCGCGATTTCACCGAGCGACGGTCCGATGGTCTCTTCGGACTCGAGACGCGGCTTGAGGCGGAGGCTGCCCGACGTGAGGCAGTTGACCAACATCGACTGTTCGTCTTCGTCGAAGCCGCCCGGTCGGGAGATTTCGACGCTGTCGCGCAGCGCGCTGTTGATGGTCGGAGCGCTCCACACTTCTTCGTTGAGCGCGATCGCCATCGGCTGATTGACGTACTTGCTCGTGTAGGACTCGAAGTCCGACTGGCGTCCGCGGCCCATGTTGTAGGCGACGGAACGACCGCCGTTGCGATCGAACGAACGGCGCGGGTCGGTGATGTCCTGACCGGTGAAGCCGGGCTTGCCCGCGGCCTTGTTGAAGTACTCGGGGTCGGCGTAGAGCCAGTAGCCGCCGATCTTCGTGTGGTCGATTTCGGCCTGCGGGCGGGTGCCTCGGCGGGAGTCGTTCAACTCCTTGAGGAACGCGGCCGTCGCGGGCTTGTCGTCGAGGTGCTGGGGAAGCCACTTGATCGGGAGGTCGACCCACTGACCGCCGCGCTCTTGGAGGAGCGTGTACGGCTCGCCGTCGCGGTACGAATCACCGCGCAGCGTCTTGCCCGTCTCGTAGGCGGCCTTCCGTTGCGCGTCGGCGGCGGATCCGCTGAACGTGTACGGCTCGGTCGCGTCGCCTTGCCCCGTCGGCACGTTGAGCACCTTCGCTTCGGGGGTTTGGCCCGAAGGTTCGCGAAGGGCGATGAGGAACTCGAGCGAGCCGAGCGCCAACATCTGCTCTTGGATCGCGCGGGCCTCGGAGTCTTCCATCTTGGGCTGCTCGATGACGATCTTGTCGTCGCCGATACGGCGGATGGTGAGTTCCTTGACGCCGAGCTTGTCGACACGGTTGGAAATGGTTGCCACCGTGTCGGACATCGCCTTTTCGCGCTCCGCGGCGGGGATCTGCTGCAAGGCGGACTTCGCGACCCCGTAGGTCATCGAACGGCCGCCCTGAAGGTCGATCCCGAGCTGAAGCTTGTTGGCGATGAAGACCCATCCCGTCAGTGCGATGACGACGGCGATGACGGTCCAACGGAATGCGAGGTTGTGGGTCACCTAGGCTCTCCTCAGCCGGAGGTGTTGGGAGTCGTATTCATCCGCTCGACCAGGCGGGTGGCCTTACCCGTGCGCTTGCGCAGGTAGGTCAACTTCGCGCGGCGGACCTTGCCCGAGCGCTTGACCTTGAGGCCGGCGATCTTGGGCGAGTTCAGCGGGAAAATACGCTCGACACCTTCGTCTTGAACGATGCGGCGCACCGTGAAGGTTTCGCCGGCTCCGCGACCGCGCATCGCGATCACGGTGCCGTTGAAAGTCTGAATGCGTTCCTTGTCACCTTCGACGATCTTCACCAAGACGTCGACGGTGTCGCCGATCGTGAACTTGGGGAGAGGATCCTTGCGCAGGTGCTTCTTTTCGATGTGATCGTGCTTGTGCATGGCTTTCGTCCGCGTCAGGCCCCGTTTCGCGGGGCGTCGTCAGTCCGACCTTTCCGGAAGGTTCCGAAGCAGGTCGGGCCGTCGTTCCTTCGTGATCCGGAGCGCTTCGTCGTGTCGCCACGCGGCGATACGTTCGTGATCTCCGGAGAGCAGGACCTCGGGGACGTCCATACCGCGGAACGATGCGGGGCGCGTGTAATGCGGGTGATCGAGAAGTCCTTGTTCGAAGGACTCCTTCAGGGTCGACAGGCCGTGGCCCACGACTCCCGGGATCAAGCGCGCTACAGCGTCCACGATCGTCATAGAGGCGAGTTCGCCTCCCGACAGCACGTAGTCGCCGATCGAGACGGCTTCGAATGGCCAACCTTGGCGGATGCGTTCATCGAATCCCTCATATCGGCCGCAGAGGATCACGATCCTCGGTTCACGGACGAGAGCGCGTGCGGTTTTTTGCGTGAAAGGCACCCCGTCCGGCGTCATTAGCAGCATTTTCGGGAGAGGGCGTTCGTCGCCGAGGACGCTTTCGAGGCATTCGAAAACGGGTTCCGGCTTGAGCACCATCCCGGGGCCGCCCCCGAACGGTTTGTCGTCCACGCTCTGATGCACGCCCTTCGCGAACCGACGGAAATCGTGCGTGCGGACGTCCAACAACCCCTTTTCACGAGCGATCCGAAGCATTCCCGTGGCGAAGACGCCCGGGAACATGTCGGGGAAGAGGGTAAGGATGTCCACTCGCATCCGGCGGCTCACGCTGGGGACCCGAGATAGCTTCCACCGCGGTCGCGGTCGAACCCGTCTTCGGATAGGTCGAGCGGACGTGGAAGTTACGACGCGGGAGGGGGGGGATCAAGCGGTTTCCCCGGGGTGGTCGGGCGTCGCCAAACGTCGACCGATCCGTGATTTGGGGAAGCCGCGCCCCCGGCTACCATCCCCCCGCATGTTCACCGGCATCGTGGAGGGGCTCCGAAGGGTGGTCGCCGTCGCCGACGGGGACGGTTACCGACGGCTGTCCATCGACTTGGAAACGACGGCTTCCCGGGCCCTGATCGGGGCGTCGATCGCCGTGAACGGCTGCTGCCTGACGGTGGAAAAAACCGAAGGGACCGTCGCGACGTTCTGCGCGATCACCGAGACCCTCTCGAAGACGACCCTCGGCGGCCTCGCCGTGGGGGACCGGGTGAACGTCGAGCCGTCCCTTCGGGCGGGAGACGACCTCGGGGGCCACTTCGTGACGGGGCACGTCGACGGAGTCGGTACGGTGGCGGCCCGCGACGATCGCTCCGGCGAGGTGTGGATCACGGTGGAGGTCCCCGAAGCGTTGGCCGACCTCGTCGTGCCGAAGGGATCGATCACGATCGACGGCGTCAGCCTCACCGTCGCCGCCATCGACGGACGGCGCGTGTCGGTGGCACTGATCCCGCACACGTTGGCCGTGACGACGCTCGGCGGCCGTCGCACCGGGGAGCGGATCAACCTCGAGATGGACACCTTCGGCAAGTGGGTTCGCAGTTTCCTGAAAGGGCGATTCCCGTGAACGCAAAGAAACGCGCCTTCAGCGGTATCCAACCGACGGGCAAGGTCCACCTCGGCAATCTCCTCGGCGCCATTCGGAACTGGGTCGACTTGCAGGACGTCTACGATTGCACGTTCTGCATCGTCGATTGGCACGCGATGACGGTCGACTACGACCCCTCGCAGATGCGCGCGCGAATCCTCGACTGCGCGGTGGCGCTCATCGCGTCGGGCGTGGATCCGAACCGATGCACGCTCTTCGTGCAGTCGGACGTTCCCGAACACACCGAACTCGCTTGGTATTTGATGACCTGCGCGCCGGTGAGCCGTCTCGAACTGCAGACGCAGTACAAGGACAAATCCGCGCAGCACGCGGAGAATCTCAACGCGGGATTGCTGACGTATCCGGTGCTTCAGGCGGCCGATATCCTCGCGCATCGCGCGGAAGTCGTCCCCGTCGGCGAAGACCAGGCGCAGCATCTCGAACTGTCCCGCGAACTCGCGCGCAAGTTCAACAACCGTTTCGGATTCGTCTTCCCCGAACCGGAAACCGTGCTCACTCCGGCACGCCGGATCCTCGGTACCGACGGCAAGGCGAAGATGTCGAAGTCGAAGGACAACACGCTCGACGTGCTCGCGACGCCCGACGAATTGTGGGCGAAACTTCGCGGGGCGGTCACCGACGAGCAACGCCTCCGTCGTGCCGATCCGGGGCGCCCCGAAGTGTGCAACGTGTTTTCGTGGCATCGCCTGTTGAGCCCGGAAACCACGGTCGCGGAAATCGAAGGGGCGTGTCGCGCCGCGTCGATCGGATGCATCGACTGCAAGAAGAAGTTCCACGAAAGTCTTCTCGCCGCTCTCGATCCGATCCGCGCGAAGGCGGAAGCGCTCTACGCGAATCCCGACGCGGTCTTCGCGATGCTCGCGGAGGGTGCGGCGAAAGCGCGACGAAGCGCCCGTGAAACGATGGCGTTGGCGCGCGCGCGGTGCGGCTTCGGTCCGCCGCCCGTCTGACCGTCGTCAGGTCGTTTCTTCGTAGAGGAGCGTGACCGGTCCGTCGTTCACGCTTTCGACCCGCATGTGGGCGCCGAATGTTCCCGTCGCGCAGCCCACGCCTTCGGAGCGCACCGCGTCGCAAAAGACGCCGTAAAGCGTTTCGGCGGGACCCGGCGCCATCGCGCCCCCGAAATACGGTCGACGTTGCGAGGTGTCGCCGAGCAGGGTGAATTGCGAGACGGCGAGAATCGCCCCGCCGATATCCCGAATCGCGAGGTTCATGCGACCTTCCGCGTCGGCGAAGACGCGGGCCGCCACGATGCGCCGCGCCAAGGTGCGTGCGACTTCCGCCGTGTCGGTCGGAGCGACGCCGAGAAACACGAGGAGACCGGGCCCTACGGCTCCGGTCTCTTCGGCGTCGACGGTGACGCGGGCGGAGAGGACGCGTTGAACGACGGCTTTCATTTCTCGGTCGCGCCGACCGCCGTCGCGTCACCGTTCACGGTGAGCGCCGCATTGTCGATGCGGAGGAGGCCGACGTTCTTCACACGATACGTTCCCGTGGCGTCGGCGTCGATGTGTCGGACGTCGCCCCGCGCCACGACGCGGATGAACGGCGTGACGTCGAGTCCCGATTTCCAGAACGTGATGCGATTGCGTGCGCGGAGGTCGAGGTTGCGGAAGATCGCGCGTGGAGCGCCGACCGCCTCGCAGCGATGACCGCCGCGGTCCGCCACCTGCTTGCCGACGCGGTCGCCGGTCAACGCGACGTCCCACTCGTAGTTGCAGGAGACTTCGATCAGGATCTCGTCCGCGATGACGGCCTGCTTGCGGTCAATTTGGATTTCGATGGCACGGACCGCCGCCGGAATCTCCGCGTCGTCCGGCTTCAGGGCGGACGGGCGTTGGTCTTCGGAGATCGTCGGACGTGCCGAGGCGGTCGCCGGATCGGTCACCGCGTTCGGCGACGTTCGGGCGGACGTGGATTCCGTGCACGCGAAGGCGATCGGAAGAAGGGTGAGCAGGATGAGTCGGCGCATGGATCGGTTCCTCCGTCCCGGAATCGGGACGTCGGGAAATCCATCGGCGGGAAAAGGTTCGGAACTTGAGAGGTTCAGCGGAAACGGGGGTCGAGCCGGGGATCTCGAAGTGCGCAGAGCGCGAGGGCCAGGGCGTCCGCGGCGTCGTGCGGCTGCGGAAGTTCGGCGAGTCCGAGGTCGGCGGCGACCATGCGCGCGACGGTCGGCTTGTCGGCCGCGCCCGATCCCGTCACCGCGCGTTTCGCGACGGTCGGGGGATATTCGAGAACCGGGATGCCCGCTTCTTCGGCGACGAGGAGGACGATCGCCCGGGCTTCGCCGATGCGCAGCGTCGATTGCGCGTTCTTCGCGAAGAAGGTCTTTTCGAGCGAAAGAAGATCCGGCTTGTGGTGGCCGACCAAGGCGCGCAACGACGTGAAGAGCGAGAACAGGCGTGCGCCGACGTCGCCGTCGCGCGGCGGGCGAAATGCACCGTGGTCGACGCGGATCACGCGACCGCCCACGCGGCCGACGACGCCGAATCCCATCACGCGCGTACCCGGATCGATACCGGCGACGACGAGACGTTTGCGGGTGCGAAGATCGGGAAGTTCCACGGGGACATCGTAGGCGATGCCTCCGCGTTCCGCACTCAGTCGACGCGGGGAATCATCAGGTAGTCGCCGACGGACCAGCCGAAGAACGTTCCGACGCGGATGCGGAAGACGCCCGTCCACGGAGCGGGGAATCCCGGGTGAATGCTCGTACGACCCGTGACGGCGTTCAGTCCGGGACCGTCGTTCAGTTGGGTCACGAGCGGAAAGAACAGGTTTTGCGGGTCGTAGAGCCGCCATTCGACATCCGCGGGGCCCGTCGCGAAAAGCGTGGAATCGATGATGCGATCGCCGACGGGGTCGTAGGCGTAGACCTCGAGCGACAACACGCTCCCTTCTTGGAGGAACACGTCGTAATCGTCGACGTCGGCGATGAAGTCGATCGCTCCGCGGTAGGCGATGCCCGGAACGAGCGGCGTCGGTCCGGGCGTCTCGGCGACCCACGTCGTGTCGAACGGAACGACGGTGACCCAGGTGGCGACGTCGTCCGGCGGGCCCGTACGGGACGTTCCGTTCCGGTGAATCGCCACCGGCCCCGAAGTCGCGCTCTCCGGGAGAAAGAAGGCGATCCGATTCGCGTGTACGGCATCGACCCGGCACGGGACGCCGCCGACCGTGACCCCGAAAGAAAGGGGAGAGGCGGGATCGAATCCGGAGCCGAACACGGTGAGGCGGTCCCCGGGGCGACCGACGTTCGGATGGACCGAATGAATCGCGGCTTCGGCCTCTTCCGCCGGGCGCGCCGCGAGGACGAGGAGGTAGTGTCCTTCGGATTGACTATTGTAGGAGTTGACTTCGACGATCACCGTTTCGCCTTCCGGACTCGTGTAGCGCGGAGCGCCGCTTCCGCCGACGCGAGCCGCCACCGAGGGGCCGGAATCGTCGTCGACGAGGACGACGACCGGCGCCTGCGTCCCGCGAAGGACTTTCAGGAAAGGGTCGAAGTGCGGCACGCTCGGGTTCATGTCGCCGGTGACGCGTTCGTTGACCGGATCGAACACGTAAAGTTCCGCGACGAGTTCGTCGCCCGGGGCGAGCGCGACGGCGAATCGGCGCGGAGAGAAGCGCGAGTGCCATCCGCGAATCGCGCAGGGAAACGTCACGACGGACGGAGCCGTGGTCGGAGTGAACACGGGCCCCGGAATGACCGTGATCCACGACGCGAGGCGATCCGGATCGTCGGAAGACGCCCCGGATGCGGTGTCGATCCGAAGCGGTCCGGACCGTGCGCCCGCACCGAGCGTGACGTCGAGACGCCCTTGAGCCGTTCGCGTCACGTCGGCGGCCACACCCCCGACCGATGCGGCCAGGGGGCTTCCCGCGACGGGAATCTGGCTGCCGAAGGCGACGACCGTCCCTCCGGCCGGGGCGATGTTCGGATGGATCACGGAGACCGACGGGGGCGGCGCGAGGAGTCGAAGACGCACGACGTTCGTGAGTGCGAGGCCCGCGGGGACGGAAGGATCGACGGACAAGGCTTGGATCCAGTAGTCGGGATCGCGGACGACTCCCGCCTCCGGGAACGGAAGCATCGCGACGCTGAAGAGCCCCTCGATACCGAGGAAAGAAGACGATGCGAGCGGGTGATTCGGATCGAATCCGTCGAAGACGACGTTGGCATCGGCGTGGAGCGCATCGGGCTCGAGGATTCCGAAAGGGGTCGGGCGAGCGACCGAAGCCGGACTCGCGAGCACGGCGAACGGAGCCACCGGAACACCCAGCATCGCGAACTCGACGACCGATTCGGGGGCGACGCCGACGATTCCGCTCACGGCGGAGTCGAGCGCGATCGAAGGCGACTGGGCGGACGCCGAAATCGCGGCGCATTGCGCGATCAGCATCGCGAAGACGATGCGTAGGGAACCGAGCCTCATGGGAGCCTCCGCGGTGAGTGCGGTGGGTGGCGGTCGAACGACGGGGACGTCGGCGGATCCCGCCATGAGGTCTTTTCGGATTCCCGCGGGTCCGGCGTGAGCGAAACGTCGGAAAATCCGACGGTTGCGGCGCGCCCGAAAACGTTCGCGGACGGTCGCGTTCCGGCGCGCTAATTTCCGGCATGTCGACGTCCCTCGTGTTGGTCGCGGCCGGTTCGGGCACCCGCCTCGGTGCGGGCGTACGCAAGGGGTTCGTCGACGTCGGCGGGATGACCGTGATCGAACGCGCCGTGCGCGCGTTCTCCGGTGTCGCGGCGATCGTCGAACGCGTGCTCGTCGTGCACCCCGACGACGTCGCTGCGGTGACCGACTCCGAACTCGGTGCGCGCCTGAGGGCTCTCGGCGTCGATTCCGTCGTCGCGGGGGGAGCGACCCGTACGGCTTCCGCTTTGGCCGGAGTCGAAGCGACCGCGTCGACGTCCGTCGACGTTCTCGTCCACGACGCGGCGCGGCCGTTCGTCTCCGCCGACCGCGTGCGTGCGTTGATCGACGCCTTGGGGACGTGCGAAGCGGCGCTGCTCGCCGTTCCTTCGACGTCGACGGTGAAGCGCGCCGACGACGCGGGACGTGTCGCGGAAACGTTGGATCGACGTCGGATCCATCTCGCGACGACGCCTCAGGGTGCCCGACGCGCGTTGTTGCTCCGCGTCCTGCGCGACGCGGTGGCGGCGGGACGCGACGGTACGGACGAGGCGTCGCTTCTCGAAGCCGCGGGCATCGCGCCCGTGTTGGTCGAAGATGCGTCGACGAATCTGAAGATCACGCACCCGCAGGATCTTCTACTCGCGTCGGCGCTCCTCCCGCGCGAACCGGATCGCGTCGGTTTCGGTTGGGACATTCATCGACTCGTTCCCGGGCGCCCGCTCGTTCTGTGCGGCGTCACGGTGCCGTCCGAACTCGGACTGCTCGGACACAGCGACGCCGACGTCGCGCTTCACGCGATCTGCGACGCACTTCTCGGCGCCGCGGGTCTGCCGGACATCGGGGAACACTTTCCCGATACGGACCCGCGTTGGCGCGGAGCCGACTCGGCGGACCTTCTGCGTCGTGTCGTCGACGAACTCCGCGTTCGCGGCCTGAAGCCCGCCCAAGTCGACGTATCGATCCTGGCGGAGCGTCCGAAACTGCTTCCGTTCAAGGACGCGATGCGTGGGCGCCTGCGCGAACTCTTGGACCTGCCCGCCGATCGCGTCGCGGTCAAGGCGCGTACGGGGGAGGGACTCGATGCGGTCGGACGCGGCGAAGCGATCGCGTGTCGCGTCGTCGTGACCGTTACGCGTTCGGGAACGCTTTGACGATCGCGTCGACGACTTCGCCGTCCTTCGGGAAGCGACGGGTGTCCTTCTTGTCCCACACTTTCACGCCGTCGACGACGACGGTGAAAATGCCGCCGGTCCCCTTCACGAGCTTCGGTTCATGTCCGAGTTCGTTCGCGATTTCGGCCGCCGCACGGGCGGCCTTCGGGTAGAAATTTCACTGGGTGCAGTAGGTGATCGTGATGTCCATCGGAGGCTTCCGCGCCGTGGATCCATCGTACGCATCTCTCCCGGTCGAGACACGCCGGACTTCGCGCGGAACGGTGTGCCGGCCTTTCACGAACGGTGCATGTCGTTGCGGGTTTCCCGAGGCTCGGGTAGCATGGCGACCTCTTCGCGGGTGTAACTCAGCTGGTAGAGTGGCAGCTTCCCAAGCTGCATGTCGAGGGTTCGAATCCCTTCACCCGCTCTCGCACAAGGGCCGTCTCCGACGGCCCTTGTCGCTTTTCTACTGCGGAGCGTTTCTCCCATCCGATTCAGGCTTTTCGGTGAGTCCACCGAGAGGGACGTTTCCCGAGAACGATTCGCCGTTTCGGAGGATGCGGATCGGGACCGAGGTCGCCGTCCGCGCATACGCCTGAAGGAGTTTGGTGAATTCGTCGGCGCTACGGATTCGATACCGACCGAGCTGCATCAACTGGTCGCCGGGTTTGAGTGCGAGTTTGGCCGCGATCGTTCCCGTTCCGACTTCCGTGACGATCACGCCTTGCTCCGTCGAAGGCAGGCCGAATCGACGGGCCAACGGGGGCGAGAGATCCGCGACACGGAAGCCGAGCGAAGCGATTTCCTCGCCGCCGAGATCGGACGTGGACATGATGGACGGCTTGATCGTCATCGACGTCGACTTGCCGTCGCGCAGGACGTTCAACGCCGCGGGCGTCGCCGGGTTGCGCTTGAGCCAACGTGCGAAGAAGTCGATTCCGTCGCGCAGGGGGGCGCGATCGACGGACGTGACGACGTCGCCGACCGCGAGTCCGGCGCGAGCGGCCGGACCGTCCGCGTCGAGGCGTGCGATTCGAACTCCGTTGGGCAGCGCTTCGAATTCGCAGCCGAGTCGCGAATGACCGAGCATCTGTGGATCGAGGAGTTGCGACACCAGCTCACGCACGCGATTCGAGGGAATCGCGAAACCGATGCCCCCTTCGGCGCCGGAACGAACCGCGGTGTTAATGCCGATGACGCGGCCGTTGATGTCGAGCAGGGGACCGCCGGACGACCCCGGGTAGATCGGAGAATCGATCTGCAGGAAGTCTTGAAAGACGGGCTTGCCTTCGAAGCGCACTTCGCGGTTTTTCGCCGAGAGGATGCCCGAAGTCACCGTCGACGCGAGTCCGAGAGGATTGCCGAGGGCGAGAACGGTTTCACCGACGAACGCGGCGTCGGAGTCGCCGAGCAACGCGTACGGAAACGGGCCGGGCGTTCCTTTGATGCGAAGGAGGGCGAGGTCGTTGTCCGGATTCGAATTGACGACGTCGGCTTCGAGCGTCGCGCCGCCGGCCACCGACTTCATCTGCAGCGTGATGCGCTGCGCTCCGTCGATCACGTGATCGTTGGTGAGGACGTATCCGTCCGGGTGGATGATGACGCCGGATCCGAGCGAGCGAGTGGCCGCACGTCGCCCGTCGGGGGTGGTTTCGATTTCCTCGGGGCTCGCGAAGAACTTGCCGAGGAAGGTCGATCGGCGTTGCGCGACGTACTCCTGCGCGCGGACGTTGACGACGGCGGGACCGACGTTTTCCACCGCGATCACCACCGGCGTGCGGCGATCGAACGAGGGGAGTCGGGGGGGCTCCTGCGCGAGAAGGGATCCCGCTACGAGGAGGGCGGCGCCGATGACGGACTTGGTACGATGGGTGGCCATGGCGAGTCGTGGGGAAGCGTGTCCCCGCAACTCATCATACGGACGACTTTCCGGAGATGCCCCGTTTCGGGGAACCCCGATGCCGCTCGCCGCCTTGATCCTCGTTGCATTGCTCGGAATCGCCGGTTGCGGTGATCCGCCGACGCCTCCGGCGCCTCCGCCCCCCGCCGAGGATCGCGAGGCCAAAGCATCGGCTCTGCTGACGCGATCCCGCGCGGCGCCCGTGGACGAAAAAGTCGTGCTGCTCAAGAAGGTGGCGGGTGTCTACGGCGACACCAAGGTGGCCCCCCGAGCGCATTTCGAACTCGTTCTCTACCAGTTGCTGCTCGAGCCTCCGGCCTTCGACGAGGCGTTCGCGTCCGCCCGCGCCCTCGCGGAGCGTCACCCGACGGAACCGTTGGTCAGCGAAGGGTTTCATCGCGTTTACGACGCCGCGAAGTTCCGAGGGAAGCCGGACCTGGTGCCCGTCGTGGCCGAAGCGTGGCTCGGATGGTTGTCGGCGCACGACGCGGCGAACGACGTCCCGAAGTCGGTGCTGCTGCCGGATCTCGTCGGCCTGCACCTTGCCGAAGGACGTTGGGAAGACGCCAAGGTCGCCGCCGATGCCGCATTGGCGGATCCGGCTTTGCCGCGTCACCGTCGTGCGGAACTGCTCCACAGAAAGGGCGTTCTTCTCGCGCGGTATTTGGGGGATCCCGCGACGGGATGCATGGCGCTGCGGGAATCGCTCGCGGTCTGCCTCGACCTCGAAGCGTTGCAGGTCCCGATGCGCTACGACGCCGAGGGCGTCCTCGCGGATCTCGCGGACGTCGCCGGGCGGGTTCTCTCCCTGTTTTCCGCGTCCTGATCCGCCGGAATGCGCGAAGCCCCCGGAAACGGCGTTTCCGAGGGCTTCGATGGGCGTAACAGGATTCGAACCTGTGACCTCCACAATGTCAATGTGGCGCTCTAACCAACTGAGCTATACGCCCGGTCAAGGCGGGGCATGATGCGCGACGGCGCGTGTCGCGTCAAGGGGGGCCGAAGGGGAGGCGCGCGCCGAAATCCCGCTTGAAGGCGGTCCTTTGAAACCGAAGGATGGGAGCCCGGTTCGCATGCGACTTCCCGCGTGCCCCCTCTCGGAATCTCCCTCTCATGATCATCGGAATCCCGCGCGAAATCAAGAAAGACGAAGGTCGCGTCGCGATCGTTCCCGCCGGCGTCGACGCTCTCGTCCGCAAAGGCCACAAGGTCCTCATCGAAACGTCCGCGGGCGTGAAGTCGGGGATCACCGACGCCGAGTTCGCGGCGGCCGGTGCCGAGATCGTCGCGACGCCCGCCGACGTCTTCGGACGCGCGGACATGATCATCAAGGTGAAGGAGCCGCTCGAACCCGAGTGGAAGATCATCCGCAAGGGCCAGCTTCTGTTCACGTACTTCCACTTCGCCGCGTCCCGTCCGTTGACGGAAGCGATGATCGCATCGGGCGCTCAGTGCATCGCCTACGAGACCCTCGAAGTGGGGCGAACGCTTCCGCTCCTCACGCCGATGAGCGAAGTCGCGGGACGAATGTCCGTGCAGGAAGGCGCCAAGTGGCTCGAAGCGCCGATGAAGGGCGCGGGCGTGCTGCTCGGCGGTGTCCCCGGCGTGAAGCCCGCGAACGTCCTCGTGCTCGGCGGCGGCACGGTCGGTACCCACGCGGCCCGCATCGCTGCCGGTATGGGGGCGCACGTGTCGATTCTCGACATCAATCTCGATCGCCTTCGCTATCTGAGCGAAACGATGCCCGCCAACGTGACGACGCTCTTCTCGAGCCCGTACGCCGTCAAGGAACTCTTGAAGACGGCGCACCTCGTCATCGGTGCGGTTCTGTTGCCCGGTGCGAAGGCCCCCGCACTCGTGACGCGCGCCATGCTGAAGGAGATGATCCCGGGATCGGTGATCGTCGACGTCGCGGTGGATCAAGGCGGCTGCGTGGAAACCTGCCGTCCGACCACGCACTCGGATCCGGTCTTCGTCGAAGAAGGCGTGACCCACTACTGCGTCGCCAACATGCCCGGCGCCGTTCCGCGGACGAGCACCTACGCACTGACCAACGCCACGCTTCCGTGGGCGATCAAACTCGCCGGTGCGGGCCTTTCCGCCCTCAAGTCGGACGCCGCCCTCGCGACGGCCGCGAACGTGGTCAACGGCAAGGTGACGTGCCGCGGCGTGGCGGACGCCTTCGGGCTTCCGTTCGCGACGATCGACGCCGCCCTCGGCTGATCGCCGCGGGACCGACGGGGTAGGCTCGACACCCGGGCTACCCCGTCTCCTCCATGCCTCACGCCTTCATCACCGGGATCACCGGACAAGACGGCTCTCACCTCGCGGAGTTCCTCCTCGGGAAGGGGTACGCCGTGACGGGCTTGGTACGGCGGACGAGCGGGGAGTACCCGTGGCGCCTCGTCGGTATCCGTGATCGCGTGACGTTGATCGAAGGCGACGTCCTCGACTTGGGGTCGCTTCTCGGGGCTCTCGAAGCGACTCGGCCGGACGAGGTCTATCATCTCGCGGCGCAGTCCTTCGTCGGCGCTTCGTTCGAACAGCCGGAACTGACGGCGAACGTCACGGGGCTCGGAACGGTACGGATGCTCGATGCGGTTCGTCGCGTCGCTCCGAAGGCCCGCTTCTATCAGGCGTCGTCGTCGGAGATGTTCGGCCAACCCGTCGCGACGCCGCAAGACGAATCGACGCCGTTCCGTCCGCGGAGCCCCTACGGGGCGGCGAAAGCCTTCGCGCATCACATGGCGGTGAACGCCCGCGAAGCGCACGGCCTGCACGTCGCCTGCGGCATTCTGTTCAATCACGAAGGGCCGCGACGTGGGATCGAATTCGTGACGCGTCGCATCACGGATGCCGTCGCCCGCATCAAACTCGGCCGTGCGCGCGAGATCACGCTCGGGAATCTCGAGGCGCGTCGCGACTGGGGCGCGGCGTCCGACTACGTCGAAGCGATGTGGCGCATGCTGCAGCACCCTGAACCCGACGATTGGGTCGTCGCGACGGGGACGTCCCACAGCGTCGCGGAATGGTGCGAAGCGGCCTTCGCGCACGTCGGATTGGACTGGCGGGACCACGTTCGGGTGGATCCGGCGCGTCGTCGTCCGTCCGACATCTCGGGATTGGTCGGCGACGCGTCCCGCGCCCGCGAACGATTGGGATTCGTGCCGAAGACGTCCTTCAATGACTTGGTCGCGAGCATGGTGGACGCGGATCTCGCGCGGATCGCCGCCGCGGAGCGGTGACGTGGCTTCCGGGCGGGTTCTCGTCACCGGGGCGGAGGGTTTCGTCGGGGGGGCTCTCGTCGCGGCTCTGCGCGCGCGCGGCGCGGACGTCGTCGCCCCGGTCCGTTCCGTCTTCGACTTGACCGATGCCGCGTCGATCGATGCCGCGGTCGCCGCGGCGACTCCGTCGCAGGTCGTGCATCTCGGAGCGGTCACGCATCTTCCGTCGGTTCTCGCCGAACCGACGCGCGCCTTCGACGTCAACGTCCTCGGGACGCAACGGCTCTTGGAGGCCGTGCGGCGTCGCGCCCCCGCGGCTCGCGTTCTCGTCGTCTCGTCGTGCTCCGTTTTCGGCAGCCCCGATCCGTCGTCCTTGCCGCTCCGCGAAGACGCCCCTCGGCGCAGCGCGCATCCCTACGGGGTTCAGAAGATCGCGGTCGAGGATCTCGCCGCTCGGTACGCCGAAGACTTCGACCTCGACGTCGTGGTGGCGCGTCCTTTCAATCACGTCGGCCCCGGCCAGCGAACGCGTTTCGCGGTTTCCTTCTTCGCGAGGGAGATCGCGCGCCGCGAGCGAGGAGGTGTCGACGATCCTCTCCGCGTGGGGAACCTCGAACCGCGCCGCGAACTCATGCACGTGGACGACGTCGTCGACGCCTACTCGAGGCTTTTGGACGCCCGCACGTCCCGCGGGGTGTATCACGTCGCCTCCGGTCGGTCGGTTCGTATCGGCGAAGCTCTCGACCACCTTCTCTCGTTGTCGTCCGCGCGTGTCGAGGTCGTTCCGGATCCGGCGCTCCATCGACCGATGGATGCTCCGGATTTGACGGGGGACGCTTCGCGCCTCACGGAAGAAACCGGATGGAGACCCGTTCGGGAGTGGCGGGACACGCTCGCGGAAATCCTCGAAGACGCGCGACGCCGGGCGGCCGAGACGACGTGACGATCGACCACCGCCCGTTGATCGAGGGCTCCGTCGTTCGGGCGACGCTGCGATTCGGCGCACCGCTCGCCGCGGCACTCACGCTTCACGGGTTGTTCAACTTCGTCGACATCGCGTTCGTCGGGCGCCTCGACGCCGGTGCGATCGCCGCGGTTTCCATCGCGGGCGTCGTGGTCATGATCCCGATGTTGCTGTTCGATGCGGTGTCGGGCGCCGCGGTGGCCGCGCTTGCGCGTGCCTACGGAGCCGGAGACGACGACGCCTTCCGCGACGTCGCGCGGGCCCTGTGGTGGTCGGCCGGACTCGCTGGGTTTCTTTGTCTCGCCGCCGTCGGGCCCGCGCGGCTCGTGATCGACGGCTATTTCGAACCCGGTTCCGCGGTCGCGCGCGCGGGCCGCGACTACCTCGACATCATGATGTGCGGCGCTGCGGGGATGTTCTTTCTCATGTCCGCATCCGCGGTGTTTCGCGGTCGCGGTCGGAGCTTTTGGCCGGTGACCCTCCTCGTCGGCGCGAATCTCCTGAATGTTCTTCTGAACTGGATGCTGATCTTCGGCGAGTGGGGCGCCCCACGACTCGAAGTCGCGGGCGCGGCCCACGCCACGGTGGCGTCCCGCGGAGCGGCCGCCCTCTTGGGCGTCGGAGTCTTGTGGTTCGGGGCGTCGAGGACGGGCGGGTCTTTCGGGTGGTCTCCGCCGACCCGGAGAGAATTCGCTCGACTCCTCGGTTCCGGGATGCTCGTGGCCCTGCAATTGTCGGTGCGCGTGATCGCGTCGTTGGTGGTGATTCGGATCGCGTGCCTCGGTCATCGCGATGCGGTGGCGCTCATGGACGGCGTCGGCGTCGCCAATCGCTTGGAAATGATCCCCGTGTTCCTCGCGCTCGGATGGGGAGCGGCGGCGACGACGGTCGTCGGTCAAAACATGGGCGCGGGACGGGGCGATCGTGCGTTGCGCGGATTGATCGTCGCGGTCGTCGCGGCGATTCTCACGGGCGGTGCCGTCGCCCTCGGTCTGTGGGTCTTCCGCGATCGGTGCTTCGACGTGATGGCCCCGGAGGCGTCCGCCGTCGCCCGAGAGGAGGCCTTCCGTTATCTCGGTTGGTCGCTCGCGACGTTTCCGTTCGTCGCCGCGGGAGCGGTGGTGGCCCGCGGATTGAACGGGGCGGGTCGTTTCGGCCTGCCGCTCGCCGTCGACGCGTCCGCGTATGCGGTCGTGCTGCCCCTCGCGGCCTGGATCGCCGCGCGGACGTCCGGATCCGAAGGGGCGTGGGCGGCCTACGCGGCGACGCACGTCGGAGCGGCCGTCGTTTACTTGATCGTTCTATTCGGCGGGAATCGGCTCGGGAAATTGCAAGAAAACCCGTAGGCGCAATGCTCGTTCGTATCATGGGCCCGGTGGAGGGTGCCGTGTCGAAGATCTCGAAGGCCGAACGACAAATGAACTTGGTGTCGATGCTGCTCGCGAGCCGCGTCCCCGTCCCGCTTTCGTCGATCCTCGGAAGCGTTTCCGGCTACGACGACGCGGACTCTCCGCGCGACACGTTGGAGAAACGATTCGATCGCGATCGGAAGGAACTGCGGGCGATCGGTCTCGACGTGGAGTACAACCCCCTCGACGACGGCATCGGTGGGTACACGATCGATCGGCGCAAGAACATGCAGCGGCCCCTCAAGCTCGCCCCTGCGGAAGCCGCGTTGCTCGCGATCGCAGGTCGTATCGGCGCGGCGGCGACGGGCGGGGGAGCCCTGCACGAAGCCCTGAAGAGCGCCTTGCGCAAGTTGGCCGTCGATACTCCCGTCGACGACGGTCCCGAAGACGCGCTTCCGTTGGTGGTGTCCCGCGAACGTCGCGAGGACGCTCCGGGTCATCGCTCCATCGAAACGTTGGCGAATGCGGTGGCGGAGCATCGGACCGTACGGTTCCGCTACGCGAGCGGGAGCGGCGAGACGACCCAATCGCGCAACGTGACTCCGTGGGGATTGGGCCTCGCTTTGGGCGCGTGGTACGTCGTCGGTTGGTGTCACGCGAAAAAGGACGTGCGCGTTTTCAAACTCGTGCGTATCGAAGGCGAAGTGGAAATCGTGGCCGATATCCCTCCGATGGCGCGCCCGAAGGACTTCGTCCTGAAAGAACACTTGCCCGTCCTTCCGTACGACGTGGGGCGGGGGGAACGTGAGCGCGTGGTGCTGCGCCTCAAAGGGGCGCGCGAGGCTCAGGCGTTCGATGCGGCGCTCTCGCCCCGCGTTCTGAACCGTGACGACGACGGCTTGGTGATCGAGTTGCGTGTCCGACACCCCGAGGGTTTCGTCCCATGGATTTTGACGGCGTCCGGGGACGTCGAAGCTCTCGAACCCGCGTCGCTGCGCACCGCCGTGCGGACGGCGGCGATGCAGGCTCTCGACGCCGCTCGCGTGGAGGACGCATCGTGAACACTCCGTCCGAACACGACGTCGCACGTTGTCTCGCGATCCTCGCGGTGGCGAAGAAGCATCCGGGAATCACTCTCGACGCGCTTGCGAAGAAGACGCACATCACGCGCGCGGAACTCGAGAAGGATCTTCTCGAGACGTTGGTGTTCTGTGGAGTGCCTCCGTACTTCCCGCATCAGTACGTCGCCGTTTCACTCGACGGTGATCGGGTGACGGTCGCCTTCGCGGATCAATTCGATCGACCGGTGTCGTTGACGCCCTTCGAAGCGTTGGCGCTCAAAGTCGCCGTCGAAAGTTTGGTCGCGCCGGGCGCCGCGCCGCCGCCCGTCATGCGTTCATTGGTCGACAAAGTCGAAGCGGGCATGGCGCCCGCGGCCCGGGACGCGTTCCGCAAACTCGCCGACTCGGTCGATGCCGGCGCGGGCGGAGCCTCTTCGCTCGCGCGACGTATCGTCGCCGCCGCCGTCGGGAAAAACGTCGTTGAAATCGATTATCTGAAGCCGGGGATCGGATTGTCGACGCGAAGGGTGGTCGAACCCTACGCGGTGC
>JAFMJN010000106.1 GCA_017853435.1 Planctomycetota bacterium
CTTCGTTCGCGTGTTCGATCGCGAGCACGGGTTTCGCCCAGTCGCCCGGATACGTGCGCGCCGTGACGGCGCGACCCGCCATCTTCAGCCCCGGAGCGATCGGCATAACACCCGGGATCGCGCCGCCGCGATGCATCGCGTCGGAGAGATTCGGTGTGGAAACTTTGAGGAACACCTCGCGCAACGCCGCGTCGTCGGCCCCGACCCGCCGGAAGTGCTCCGAAGCGATCGACGTCCGCGCGTCCATCGCGGCCCGCACCGCGCGCGTCGCGGCCGCGGCGTCTTCGGCCTTCGCGATCGCCCCGCCGACCACGACGATGCCCGCACCGGCGGCCACGGCCCGCCCCGCGGATTCGGAGTTGATGCCTCCGGCGACGCCGATCGGAATGGTCACCGCCTTGGCGACGGCCGCGAGGCGCTCGAACGGGTCCTTCCCCGTCATTTGGTCGTCGATCGGACAGTGGACGGAGACGAACCCCGCGCCCATCGCCGCGACTTGCGCCGCGCGTCCCGCGACGTCCGCGACACCGACGAGATCGATCCCGACGGTGACTCCGTGGCGGCGACCCGCTTCGATCGCGTCCTTGACGGTCGAATCGCTCGCCACGCCGAGCACCATGACGTGCGTCGCCCCCGCCTTGGCGGCGAGTTCGACTTCCATGCGACCGGCGTCCATGGTCTTCATGTCCGCCACGATGCCGACGCCGGGGAACTCGCGACGCAAGGTCCGCACCGCGTCCAACCCTTCGCTCTTGATGAGCGGAGTCCCGGCCTCGATGAGATCCACGCCGGCGGCGACCGCCTCCCGGGCGACCCTCAGGGCTTGGGCGAGGTTGGCTTCGTCGAGGGCGAGTTGGAGGAGGGGGCGCGGGTGTTGCGACATGGGGCACCGCGGCGTCGATGACGCCCGTGGGGGCGGTGATCGTACCAGTCCCCGAACGGCCCGCCCACGGCGCGACGGAACTCCGCGGCGAACCCGCGCCTCCGACGCACTATTCGGCGAGGTCGACGCGAATCGTCGGCACTTCCGCGGTCAAAAGCGTGCGCCCCGACGCCGCCGATTCGCCTTCGTGGCGCAGGAACCGCTTCCACAGGCGCGAGACCGTCGCGAGATAGACCTCGCGCGGGACGTCGCCCATCTCGACACGCCCCGCCGCCATCTGCGCGTGGCCGCCTCCGACACCGTCGTCGCCGAGAATCGCCCGCACGATCGTCCCCGCATCGGCGTCGGGGTTGGACGTGCGGACGGACACGTGAAGACGTCCTTCGTGCGCGCCGAAGCAGACGGACGTCTGCATGCCTTCCAATCGCAGGAGTCGGTCGGCGATCTCCGCGACCATATCGGGATACGACACACGACCGAGTTCGGTGAGCACCGCGCGACGGTAGGTCACCGCGCGGCCGATGCCCTTCCTGAGTTCTTCGAAGTACGCGCGGTCGAGCGGCGGATTTTGCACCTGCGCGAGCAATCCGCGATCGACGCGTCGGAACAGCCATTCGTACGCGTCGAGATCGCGCTCGCCGGTGCGCCGCGACAGGTCGAGCGTATCGGTCTTGATGCCGTAGAACAGCGCGGTCGCCACGCGCGCGTCGGGTTCCAGCCCGAACGTCCGCAGATATTCGACGAGGATCGTGCACGTCGACCCGTATCCGGAACGCACGTCGTGATACGGCAACGCTCCGGTGGACGCGGTCCACGGGTGGTGATCCACGCAACCGATCAGCGGAAGCTTGTCGAGTTCGGGGAGATACCCGAAGTCCGGCTGAGCGTCGACGAGGAACGCGGCGTCGTACGCCGATTGATCCACGCGGCGCGCGGGCGACATCCGCGGCGCGAGCAATTCCACGACGCGACGGTTCTCGGCTCGTCCGACGATGCCGCGATAGCACGTCGCCGCCGTCTTGCCGAAACCCTGCGAGAGCACCTGCTCCATCGCCAACGCCGAACCGAGTGAATCCGGATCGGGATTCATGTGGCAATAAACCAACACGCGATCCACCCCCGCGACCGCTTTCGCCAGTCCGTCGAGGGGAGCCGGAAGTGAACCGCCCGTCATGCCCGCCATGCGTCCGCATCCCCGGCGAGTTGAAAACGTTCGGCACACTCTTCCGCCGACGCGACAACGTCGTCGAACGACGCGCCGGACGGCGGCCTGAGCGCCCGCGGCCGCGCGCCGCCGAGAACGCCGCGAAGCCCCGCCGTAGAACCTACCCCACAACCCGGGAGCACGATATTCCCGCGGCCGTCGTGATCGGAAAGGAAGACGAATCCGAGGTCGGATTCATGCGCGTCGAGCCACGTTTCGAGCCCGTCGCCGCCCGACGCCTCCCCGACCGCGGTCATTCCCGAATCGAGCGCGAGGCGAATCGCCGGGAGTTCGCCGACGATCCACCCGAACGTCTCGACGTCGAGCGCACTCGCGCCGCCGTCCGTCGGAAGCAGATGCCACACGATCCCCGCATGCCGCCTCACCAGCGGATGCAGGACGCGAAGCAAGTCGATCGCAAGCGCCTCGCGTTCGCGGCGAAACGTCGCACGCGACGCCCGCGCGTCGGCCGCCGTCGTGGACCAACCCGGTCGCCCGACGCCCATGATCACGCGGCGACACCGCAACGCGGACGCGATCGGGACGATCGATTCGGCCGCCACCGCCGCCTTGCGCCGCGCCGATGGCTCGGGATGCGACAGGCCGAGAACGTCGCGTCCGACGCGCGGTTCGGGAGCCGTCATCGCGAGGACGGGAGCGCCGACCGCGGCGAGGAGCGCCGTGTCCGGCGGGTAGTCCATGCCGCGTTCCGCGGGCTCGAGCGCCAACGCGGGAATCCCCGAGGAACCGAGCGCCTTCGCCGCCGCGAGCGTCCCGACGGCCGGGACGCGGAGCGTCACCGGCACGCGCACTAGACGCGGACCTCGTCGCCGACTCCGCCGACGTCGACGCTCAAAAGAAGCGGATCGACGCGATCGGCGATGAAGGCTTCGACCTGTTCGGCGGCGAGCCCGGTGAACCGTTCGGGGGCGAGCGCGTCGCCCATCGCACGCACGACGGGACCGAGCACGGGGTGCGCCTCGGCGCGCGCGAGGAAGTCGTTCGGCAGACCTTCTTCCTTGACGCGCTCGTGCGCTTCGATGGAAAGCGTGCGGATGACTTCGTGGAGTTCCTGACGATCGCCGCCGGCCTTCACCGCGTGCATCAGAATTTCTTCCGACGCGATGAACGGCAGCTGCTCACGGACGTGACGCGCGATGACGTTGCCGCGCACCACGAGTCCCGACGTGACGTTGAGCACGAGTTCGAGCACGGCGTCGGCCGCGAGGAATCCTTCCGTCAACGCGAGTCGACGATTCGCCGAATCGTCGAGCGTTCGTTCCAACCACTGGGTCGCGGCGGTATGCGCCGGGTTTTGAGCCAAAATGATGAGGAATCGCGACAACGCGCCGATGCGTTCGCTGCGCATCGGGTTGCGCTTGTAGGCCATCGCCGACGAGCCGATCTGTTCTTTCCCGAACGGCTCTTCCAATTCGTTCTCGTGGCAAAGAAGACGGAGATCGCCCGCCATCTTCGACGCGGATTGCCCGATCGCGGACAGCGCGTTCAACACGCGCGCATCCTGCTTGCGGGTGTAGGTCTGTCCGCAGACGCCGATGAGTTCCGTGAATCCGAGGCGTGCCGCGAAGTCGCGTTCGAGTTCCCGCACGCGACCGGCGTCGCCGCCGAGGAGTTTGAGGAACGAGTCCTGCGTCCCGGTCGCGCCGCGGAGTCCGCGGAATCGCAACGTGGAAACGGCGAATCGCAACTCTTCGAGGTCGAGGACGAAGTCCTGCAGCCACAACGTCGCACGCTTGCCGACGGTCGTGATCTGCGCGGGTTGGAAATGGGTGAATCCGACGCAGGGACGCCCGCGCTCCGCCAGCGCGAACGCGCGTAGGCGCGCGATCGCGACGAGGAGTTTGCGCTCGATCATGCGGAGCGCTTCGCGAATCACGATGAGGTCGGCGTTGTCGGTCACGTCGCACGACGTCGCACCGAGGTGGATGATGGGGCCCGCTTCGGGGCACTGATCCTTCAGAGTGTGGACGTGCGCCATCACGTCGTGGCGCAGGCGACGTTCCCATTCGGCGGCCTTCGCGAGATCGACGTCGTCGAGGTGGGCCTTGAGCCCGGCGATCTGCGCTTCGGCGATCGGGAGGCCGGCGGCTTTCTGCGCCTCGGCGAGGGCGGTCCAAATGCGGCGCCACGTACGGGCCCGGCGCATGTCGGACCAAAGTTCGGACATCGCCCGGCTGGCGTAGCGGGTGGACAGGTGGCTTTCGTAGCGGTCGTTCGCGGTCACGGCGGAGACTCCGGCGGGGACGTTAGCACCCCCGGATCGCCCCCGTCAGTCCACGGGATTCATCGACCGGATGGGCCGAAGAACGCGGCCAACGCGTCGGAGAGCCAACGGTCGCCGGGGAGATCCGTCGTCACCCCGAGCCACGAAAGAACGACGCCGACCGCGAGGCACGCGACCGCGGGACCCACCCCCGAAGGCCGACCGTTCTCCCCCGCCCGTCCGAACGGCACGAGAAGAACGAACGCGCATCCCGCACCGTCGACCACGACGTCCGCGAGCGAACAACTCCGCATGGGAATCGTCCATTGATGCGCCTCGTCGACGAACGCGTACGCGAGGACGTAGGCGAAGGCCGCCTTCCCCGCCGTCGACCCCCAACCGGCGAGTCGCCCGCCGCGGTCGAAGGCCGCGGCGGCGAAAGCACCGAGGAGTCCGAAAGCGACGAAGTGCCCGAAGTTCCACAGCGCGGGGCCGAAGGCGGCGAACCACGCGAACTTTTCGGGCATCTTCGACGGCGTCAGCGACGAGAGCCACCAGATGAGGGCGCTCCAACCGAGCAACCCCATGACGGCGGCTCCCCGTCGCACGATCGATCTCAGCCGACGAGACCGGGCTTGCGGTCTGCGACTTCGCGCAAGCGCGCGAGGACGTTCGAGTGGATCTGGCAGACGCGCGATTCCGTGAGATCGAGGATGCGTCCGATCTCCTTCATCGTGAGTCCCTCGTAGTAGTACATGACGACGATGCGCTTCTCCTTCTGGGAGAGGTTCGCGGTCAAGACTTCGAGGACGTCGCGCGAGTGGAGCTGATCGATCGGCGTGTCGCTGTTCACGTCCGCCACGATCTCGGAGTTCTCGAGGCCGCCGTCGTCGTCACCGTCGTCGAACTTGTCGTTCAACGAGAACATCGTGACGGCGTTCGATTCCTCGGCCATCTCCTTGTATTCCTGCATCGGGATGCCGAGCTCTTCGGCCATCTCGAAGTCCGTCGGCTCGCGACCGATGCGCGCGGTCAGGGCCTTCATCGCGCGGGCGATCTTGTTGGCCTTGAGGCGGACGAGGCGCGGGACCCAGTCCTGCGACCGGAGCTCGTCGAGAATCGCACCGCGGATACGCATACCGCAGTACGTCTTGAACTTGATGCCGCGGCCCATGTCGAATCCGTCGATCGCGTCCATGAGGCCGAAGAGGCCGGCGGAGCAGAGGTCGTCGACCTCGATCGAACGCGGAAGGGTCGCGAGGAGTCGTTCGCTGATGTAGCGAACGAGCGGGTAGTACGTCTCGATCAGACGGTTCTTGAGAACCGGATCGTTCGTGGCCTTGAAGCGGGCCCAGATTTCATCGAGTTCGGGGGTTTCCGACACGACGGGATTCGCAGCCTTGACCGGGGCCGGGGTGGGGGCCGACTTCGGGGTTGCCTTCGACTTGGCCGACGAGGCCGCACGCTTCGATTTCACTTGGACCATGTGAGACTCCAACGGATCGTCAGGGATCAGAGGGAGCCCGAAGCGGGTACCGGAAACGAAGAAAGCCGACGTCCTTGAGAAGGAGCATCGGCCGCCGTTCGCGGCCGTTACCTGCTTCGGCAGCTGGCTGTCTGCCGTCCTCGCGGACGGGTAAGACCCTTTAGCTTTGCGTCCCAACCTTCCGGTTGGTTTGCCCTTTCGTGCAGCGCAACAGCGCCGCGCGAACCTTGTTGTCAGGCGCGGTTTCCCGCGCATCTCGGTGACTGCGACACACGCCGCAACCGCCTCGACCGAAGGAGATTACACCGGGCAGCCCGTCACGTGCAACTCCCAACCCGGAAATTTTATTCGGATTCTTCGGAAAAGAACAGGAAAAACGCGTTTTCTCCGGGGTTTTTCCACACCTAAATGTTCACGTGACAAAGAGTTCCCCCGGTTCGGGCTCCCCAAGTCGCTCCTTTTCGTCCCTAGATTCGTCGAGGGTGCGTCCCGCCCCACCGTCCGCCGACGCTCCGTTGCGGCGGGGCGTGCGGTTCCGCAGAGTGCATGCCGCATCGAACATCGATGCAGACTATTGGCAAAAATGAACTCCGACGACCCCATCACGCCGCGCCCGAAATCCGCCGATCCGTTGGTCGAACTCGCGCGCCGACTCGCCGCGGAACCACGCTCGGGCACGCGCTTCGAGATCGTCGAGGAGGTGGGTCGCGGCGGCATGGGAACCGTGTTCGGCGTGCGCGATCCGATCCTTCGCCGCCGCCTCGCGATGAAAGTCGCCACCGGATCGGGCGACCCGAACGCTCCGCTCCCGGCCGGAAAACTCAGCCGATTCATCGCGGAAGCCCAGATCACGGGGCAACTCGATCACCCCGGCATCGTCCGGGTTCACGACCTCGGCGTCGACGCGGAGGGACGCACCTACTTCACCATGAAGTTGGTCGAAGGTGAGACGTTCAAATCCGTGATCGACGCCGTCCACGCGCGTCGCGATGGGTGGAACCTGACGCGCGCCCTCGGCGTCCTCCTCCGCGTGTGCGAAGCGATGGCCTTCGCCCATGAGAAGGGCGTCATCCACCGCGATCTCAAGCCCGCGAACATCATGGTCGGACGCTTCGGCGAGGTCTACGTCGTGGACTGGGGCTTGGCGCGCGTCCTCAGCGCCCCGGACCCCGTCGCCGACGACGTCACCACGGTGCGGCGCGAAGTGCGCGACGGAAACGGACTCCTCTCGCTTCTCACCCTCGACGGAGAAGTCGTCGGCACGCCCGCCTACATGTCCCCCGAACAAGCCGAGGGCGACCTCGGCGGGCTCTCCCCCCGCTCGGATATCTACGCCCTCGGGGCCATCCTTCACCATCTGCTCGCGGGCAAGGCCCCGTTCGGCGGCTCGGATTCTCCGCGAACCCCGGACCGTCATCGCCCTCCCGAAACGGGTCCGCGATCGCTGTCGTCCGTCGTCCCGCGACTCCCCGAGGAACTCGTCGCGATCACGGAACGCGCGATGGCGCCCGCTCCCGAGGCCCGGTACCCCGACATGAGCGCGTTCGCGGAGGACCTTCGCGCCTACCTCGAACAGCGCGTCGTGAAGGCCCACGCCACGGGCACGATCGCCGAAACGTCGAAGTGGATTCGCAGAAATCGTGGCCTCGCGGCGGTCCTTCTCCTTTTGTTCGCGACGCTCGCGACGGCCCTCGCCGTTACGAACACGCTGCGCGTCGACGCGGCGACGTCGGCGAAGATCGCGACGGAGAACGAAGGCCGCGCCCGCACGAACGAACGGTTGGCCCGCGACGCCGAGGCGCGCGCCGAAACGATCAACGCGTCGCTGTTCTCGCTGTCGGCTCTCTCGGACATCGACGGGCTGGCGTTGCGCGCGGAAAAGTTGTGGCCGATCGGCCCCGACCTCGTGCCCGCCCTCGAAGCATGGGTGAAGGACGCACGCGCGCTCGTCGACGGGACGCCCGCCGAAGCGGGAGCGGCCTCGCGTCCCTCCGCCGCCGTCCATCGCGCGCGCCTTGCGGACCTTCGGAAACGCGCGGCCCCGATCGACCCGGAATCCCTGTTGAAACAGCGCAAGGCGCAAACCGCTTGGCTCGACTACAAGGCGACCGCGGAAGAACTCCTTTGGCGCGAGCGCATGCTCGGACTCGCCCCGTGGCCGACGCCCGCGGAAGTCGACGCCGACATCGCTGCGATGAAGATTCCCGCCGATCCGGAGCGACTCGACGCTCTCGCGTGGCGCTTCGTCGATACGGACTTGGAACGCAGCATGTTCGGCAAGGAGGCCGTCGGGTGGGCGCTTTCCGCGCGCGCCGTCGCCGCCGAGCCGATCGAAGCGCATCCGAAACGACTGGTGACGTCCGCGTGGGCCGCCTTCCGTACGGCCCGTTTCGACGAAGCCGTCTCCATCGCGCGCCGCGCCGACGCGCTTCTCGCGTCGACCGCCGATCACGTCCCTCTCGTGCCGAAGATGGAAAGTTCGGTGCGCCGCTTCACCTCGACGGATGGACGCGCGCAACGCCTGAAGGAAGTCGACTTCCTCGTGGAAGAAGTCGCGCGCCTCGAACGCCTCTTGGACGAAAAGCGGGTGTGGGAGTTCGCGTCGACCGAAGACCGTTGGTGGCACGACAATCTCTCGGCCCTCGTGGCGAAGCTCGACCTTCTGACCGACCCCTACCGCGGCGGCCTCCTGACGGACGGCGTCTCGCCGACGACCGGATGGGGCATTTTGAAGCGCCTTGCGGCGTCGCGGGCTTTGGTGGAACTCGAACGTACCGACGCACCCGCGGTCGCCGCGTGGACGGCGGCGCGCGAAGCGATCGCGCGCAGCACCCGATACGGCGGCCTTCACCTGAATACGCAGACGGGCCTCGTCCCCATCGGCGAAAATCCGAAGACGGGGCTTTGGGAATTCGAGCACGTCCCGACGCGCGGCGGCAAGCGCGCGGTCGCCTTCGACGCGGACGGC
>JAFMJN010000107.1 GCA_017853435.1 Planctomycetota bacterium
AACGCGACCGTCAGGAACTGACCGATCTTCGAAAGCGGAAGGATCCCGTGGGCTTCGGCGTCGGCGCGGTCGACGAGTTTCACCGCCGATTCGTCGACGTCGATTTGATCCAAATCGACCGGGGCGAGGTTGGCTTCGCGGGCGATGAACCCGGCCATCTCCTTCTCGGTCACCATGCCCTTTTCGGTCAGCGTGACCGCCAACGGCACGCGATCGCGACCGGAGAGTTCCGTCGCCTGATCGAGCTGCTCGGGCTTCAGGCGCCCGGTGCGCTCCATCAATCCGCGCACCTTGCGATCGAAGGCGGTTGCGCTCATCCGCGAACTCCGGCGAATCCACCCGTGGGTGACGTACCGCGACGGGCGGACAAGCGCATCAGTTCCTCCTTGTCGGAGGAACGTTCGAGCGCGACTTCCATGGTGATGCGACGACGCTCGACCAACTCCCACAAGGACTGGTTCATGGTCCGCATGCCGTCCTTGCCGCCGAGTTGAATCTGCGAGTAGCACTGATGGGCCTTGCTGTCGCGGATGAGGGCGCGAACGGCGGAGTTCGCGAGCATGATCTCGCAGGCCATCGCGCGGCCTTTTCCGGACGCCTGCGGCACCAGTTGTTGACAGAACACCGCTTCGAGCGCGAAGCTCAGTTGGGTGCGGATCTGCTGCTGCTGATGAGCCGGGAAGATGTCGATGACGCGGTTGATCGTCTGCACCGCATCGGACGTGTGGAGGGTGGCGAAGGTGAGGTGGCCCGTCTCCGCGAGCGTCAGCGCGGCTTCGACGGTTTCGAGATCGCGAAGCTCGCCGATCATGACGACGTCGGGATCCTGACGGAGCACGGCGCGCAGCGCCTTCTTGAAATCGCGGGTGTCCGAGCCGACTTCGCGTTGGTTGAAGAGCGCCCGCTTGTTCTTGTGGATGAACTCGATCGGGTCTTCGATCGTGACGATGTGCTCGGGACGCTTTCGATTGATGCAGTCGATCATCGACGCGAGCGTCGTCGACTTGCCCGAGCCCGTGGCCCCCGTCACGAGAACGAGTCCCTTCGGAAGGTCGCAGATCTTCTCGCACGTCTCCTTCGGGAGACCGAGATCGTCGAACGTCACGATGCGCGTCGGAATGAGACGAAGCACCGCGCCGACCGCCCCGCGCTGTTGGAAGACGTTGGTGCGAAAACGCCCGAGTCCTTCGACGCCGAAGGAGAAGTCGAGTTCGAGATCGCGCTCGAACGTGGCGACCTGTTCGTCCGTCAGGATCGAATAGACGAGGCGCTTCGTATCCGCCGGAGAAAGCGGCTCACCCGGGCAGTCGGTCAGGTCTCCGTCGACGCGAACCTTCGGAGGGGCCCCGGCCGAGATATGGAGGTCGGATCCGCCGCGATGGACCAACTGGTCGAGAAGTTCTTCGAAGGAATGCATGGGGATGCGGATGGTCTCCCCCTTCGAAGCCCCATGCCCCTCCGGAAGCGACACCTCCACGGGGACCTTTCGGCCATCCGATGCCACCCCCTTGAAAAAGCGTTCGGGGAGGCCGGTTTTGCCGACCTCCCCGCGCGTTTCGGCCCCGAAAGGCCCGAGTTCCGGAATTTCCGGATCAGCCGTCGAGCACGATGTCGATGCGACGGTTCTTGGCGTTCGCTTCCTTCGTCGTGCCGTTCTCGATCGGCTTCTTGTCGCCGTAGCCGGTGACGGAGAGGCGCGAATCCGAGATCTTGCAGTGCGACTCGAGCCATTCCTTGACGGTGTTGGCGCGGGCGAGCGACAAGTTCGTGTTGTTCTTGTAGCGCTCCTTGTTCTTGCCCGTGAGCGGCTGCGTGTCCGTGTGTCCTTCGATCGAGATCGGGGACTTGGACTTCTTCAGTTCGGCGGCGATCTTCGTGAGGGCGGCTTCGCCCTCCTTCGTCAGGGTCGACGAGCCCGCGTTGAACCCGCCGGTGAGGCGGAACACGGTCGAATCGCCCTTCGTGAAGGTCGACACCGACTTGTCGGCCACCTTCGGCGCGGACTTGGCGGTGGTCTTCTTCGTCGGAGCCGTCGTATCGGCCTTCGCCGACTTCGTTCCGACGTTGCGCTCCGAATCCGGGATCAGCGGGTTCGGCGGAGTCGTCGACGACGTCGTGTTCGTCGCACGGGCGGTGCTCGCACGCGCATTCGCGTCGTCGAGCTGGCGCTGCATCACGAGGCGGGTGCTCTCGTTCGCCGCCAACTGCTTCTGCAGGGTATCGATCTGATCCTGCTTCTCCTGGAGAACCTTGTCCTTGGCCGCGAGGTTCTCGTCGCTCGACGAGCACGCGACCATGCCGAGCGCCAACGCGCCGGCGAGCACCATGTTCAGCTTCTTCATGTCAAACCTCCCGCGGGTGTTGACCCGCGACCGCAATCCACCACGTCAAAACCGATACAGCCCCAACCAGGCGTCGAGCATCGGCTCGCCGCGGAGCATCACGGTCCACATTCCAAGCGCGAGAAACGGACCGAACGGCACATACCGTCCGCGACCCACGCCTTTCATCGCAATTCCGACGACGGCCCCGACCAAAGCGGCGACACCGAGGGCGAGCAGCGCCCACAGTCCCAACACGCCTCCCATCGCGGCCAGCATCTTGACGTCGCCGAATCCCATCGCTTCGCGTCCGAAGGCTTTGGAACCGAGCACGCCGATGATCCAGAGAGAGCCTCCCGCCACCACTTCGCCGAGCACGCCGTGCAACGCCACGACGCCGCGGATCCCGATGGATTCGATCAACGGGACGCCCGCGACTTTCACGGTGTTCAGCCAACCCGTCGCGGGTTGAAGGCCGGGGGCGACGAGCAGAAGGAGCGGCCCGAGCAACATGCCGCCTTTGGTGATGGGATCGGGCAGGATCTGCCAATCCCAGTCGATCAGCGTCAACGCGATCAGCGCGGACGTGATCGTCGCCGCGGCGAGGTACGTGATCCACTCCCCCGCGTGTTTCGCGGGCTCGATCAGGGCGGCGGGCGCGAGCGGCAGGAGATGCGCGAGCGCCACGAACAGCGCGGCGGTCGCGAGTTCGACGGCGGGATAACGCGCCGAGATCGGCGACGCGCAGCTGCGACAACGTCCGCGCAGGAGCAACCACGAAACGACCGGAATGTTGTCGCGCCATCCGATGAGCGATGTGCACTTTGGACAACGCGAACGGGGCTTCGAGACGGACATGCACCTGCGTGGAAGCCTATAGGCCACCACGTTCAGGAATGATCCGACGCACGCTCCCCCCGCGGCGAGGAAGCCGAGCATCACGGCGATTCTTGGATCTTGCACGCGCGTCCCCGACCGATCCGGGAGCTACCCGGAACGAAGGTTCGCATCGCAGAGCCGGCCGACCGCCCTGGTGAAGGGTCATCCCGCCCGGGATGCCCACGGACCGTCCTGCGTCGTTCGGATCGTAGCCGTCGAGCCGCGGGCCCGCAAACGCCGCCGAGGGCTTTCCGACCCGTTCGGAGCCTCCCGAAAACACGATCGCCCCGCCGCGGGGTTCCGGGGCGGGGCGATGGGGTCCCGCCGGAGCGGGACCGACCTTCCGGATCAGAAGGTGTAGGCCATGACGAACGAGTTGTACAGAGGCAACGCGTTCGTGACCGTGTTGTTGGTCATCTCGACCTTGAAGCGGAAGTAGCGCAAGTTGGCGATACCGACGCCGGGGCCGTTCTGGGTCAGGACGTTCGTGTTGAGGACGCCCGCCGCGTTGATGATCTGCCCGTTGCCCTGAACCGTCGAAGTCGGAGTCGGGTTCAGGACGTCGGTCCCTTCGAGGTCCCACACGGACGAGGTACCGGCCGGCTGCTGGTCCGCCTGCGGGTTGAGCAGGAAGGCCGAGTAGGTCGGGTTGGCCTGACCGGTGTCGTACCAGATGGAACGCGCCGACGAGACGCGCGCCACGAAGGTGAAGCGGGCACGATAGACGTCGTAGCCCGCCGCGTCGTTGATCGGGCAGGCTTGCCCCGCCGCGGTGGCGAGCGAGACCGGACGCGCCACGATGCGGCGCAACTGACCGTTGGTACCCGCCGACGAGCGGTAGCGGTTGAAGTTCGGAGCCTGAGTGCCCGGTTCGATGTTCTGTTCAAACACGAGGTTGACCGTGTTCGACGCCACACCGGCCGCCGTCGCGTAGTCGAACGGGGGCGAGAGCAACGGGAACGGCACGAACTGGGTGAACTGCGCACCCGTCTGATACGCGAGCGGGCCGCCGACGCGCACGCGCTTCGGAGTGAAACCGGTCACGGCCGCGGCGCATTGCGTGGTGATGGATTCGGCGATCGGAGCGGACTTTTGGAACGGTTCGAGCGTGTAGTTCGAGAGGAACGCCGCACCGAGACCGCACGCGGCCGTGCACGCCGTGTTCAGCGGGGCGACGGTGCTCGTGAGGCCCGCCCAGATCTGATACGAGGGGTAGGTGGTCGCGGTGGAGACCTGACCGACCGGAGCCCACTCGATGAGTTCCAAGGCCTGCTTTTGGCTGCCGAGGTCCTGGTACTCGTAGAGGTGCTGGATGTGCGAACCGCCGCCCGGGTTGTAGGAGTTCGCGACTCCGTTCACGCACGCGCCGAGGTTGCACGCGCCGCCGCACGAGCCGGTGCACGCGTTGTTGGACGACGCCAAGCTGGCGTCGAACGGCGAGAACAGACCCAAGGGGCCCGCCGCGCCGACCGTGCCTTCGGGGTTCGGGGCGACGATCACCTGAACGCGCGTGCCGAGAGCCGTCGTCGAGGTGGCGAACGGCGATCCGGAGATCGCGACGCCCGCGAGGGCGCCCGGCAGCGCGGCCGAGTTCCACTGCGCTTGATTGAAGGGCACCGTGAACGTCGCGTCACGGGTGGAGTTGGCGCCGGTCGACGCTTCGAACGATTCGATGACCGACGACACGCCGAGACACGTCGGGCAGGGCGCCGTGCGGAACGATGCGGACAGCGTGTTGCCGAGCGGCAAGCCCGCCGGGGCGTTCGCCGACGGAAGCCCGCGGACCTGCTTGTCCACGGCGACGAAGCCGACGCGGACCTGGATGTCGTAACCCTCGGCGTTCGCGCCGGAGGGCGTCACGCCGGGACCGTAGGACGGGCTCGGAGTGAAGAGGAACGACTGGGCGTCCGAGGAACCCGCGGCCGGGTTCTCGGGCGTCAGGGTGCCCGGGATGAGCACGCCCTGAGGCTGCTGAGCGGTCGTCGCGTCGGTGTTGCGGACGACCATGTTGACCAAAAGGTCGACCGTGGACGTCTGTACCACCTGCGAGAACGTGATGCGGATGGGCTCCGGACCCGTGCCGCCCGTGCCGAATCCCGTGTTGGCCAACGGGCTCGAGATCGTTCCGAGATTCTGAACCGGCGCGATCGACACCACCAGCGGCGGGATCGGGTTCGGCGAGGTCGTCGCGCTCGTGGCGAAGACGAACGGAACCGGCGGCTGCGTCGTGAAGGCCGTCGTCACGACGGGGAGCGCGAACTGCGTCGCCGGGCCGAACGCCGCGGCGGGCGTTCCGGCCGACGTGATGCCGTTCGTCGCGATGCCCGAATTCGGGATGAGGAAGGCGTATTCCGTCACGGCCGCGAAGCCCGTGCTCGGAAGGAGATTGAAGATGTTCGCCTTCGTGCCGTCGACGACCGGGTCGACGACGAGCGTGTTCGGCTTGTCGCGGTGGCGGCCCACGATGTAGTTCTGGAAGCGGACCTGATTGCCGTTGTTTTCCCAAAGTTGGAGAGAGTCACGGCAGTTCGGCACCGTCGTCGCGGGCGGGAATTGTCCCGACCACTGATTACGGAACGCGAAGTAGGGCACCATCTGACCGGAGACCGGAGCCACGCCCTGGAACTCGACCGGCGTGCCACCGGAGGTGAAGAACCCGCCGAAGGCCGTGTTGTCGATCGGCAACGAGAAGGTGATCTCGACCGCCTGGTCCGTGTAGAGGCCGGGCAGCGGAACGCCCGCATTGGCGTTTCCGGACGGCGCGGGGCTGAATCCGAGATAGGACACCGCCGTCACCGTCGGAGCCGGAGGAGGCGTCGAACCACCACCGCCGCCGGTCGAAGAATTTCCCGCACCGCCGCAGCCCGCGATCGCGAGCGTGACGGAAGCGAGGAGGAGAGCCACCGAGCGGGCCATCCCCCGCTTGAAGCCTCGGGTCATGTGAACGTTTCTCCAAAGCACGCCCCCTCTTCCGAGAGGTGTGCGCAAGTCAACTGACGGAGGGCGCGACGCACGGGTGCTCCGGCGACCTCGCCCCCTTCCCTATGGGGCCGGGGATTCTAGGTACATCCGACACCGGGTGTCAAACCCGTCCACCACGATTCGGGGGACGAACCCGCAAGCCGCATGCCGACGACCATCCCGGGGCCCGATTCAGTCCAACGGATGTTCGCACCAGGCACACCGAAGGCGACCGTCGGGAGCGGCGAACGCCTCGGCGGGGACCGCGTGGGGCTCGGTCGCGGCGATGCACGCGGACTCGCCGCACGGGGGGGCGTCGAGGACGGGAGCCGGACCCGTCGGCGGGGCTTCGAGGGGCGGGAAGGCCCCGAGAACCGCGCCCAAAATCGCCATACGCATCGGGACACCCGCCGCCGCCTGCCGGAAGTAGGCCGCCCGGGGGTCGTCGTCGAGGGTGCGGTGAATTTCGTCGACCCGAGGAAGCGGATGCAGAACCACCGCCCGCCGGAACGGGGCGGCCTCCAAGAACACCCGGTCGATGAGCGGAAGCGCTCGCAGCCCCCCGGACCCCGACGGGAGCCGTTCCTTCTGGAGACGGGTCACGTAGAGGGCGTCCACTTGGTCGGGTGCGAGGAAGAGGGTGGCGGTACCGACCGCCCGCCCCGGGGGGGCGAGCAGGGTGCCGCGGGGACGTCCTCCGACGAGGCCCTCGAGGCCGGAGACTTCGACGTCCGCCACCGATCCACCCGCCTGACGTACGCCGTCGAGGACGTAGTCGGGGAGATGCAGTCCGGGTTCGGACAGAGCGAGGACCGTGGCGCCGAAGCGGGTCAGGGCCCGCGCGAGAGAGTGCGTCGTGCGCCCGAAACGCAAGTCGCCGTAGAGCACGACGAACAGGCCGTCCAGTTTCCCCTTCTCTCGGACCAACGTGAAAAGGTCCACCAACGTCTGCGTCGGGTGCTCGTGCCCGCCGTCTCCGGCGTTCACCACGGGAACCGGCGAAAGGCGCGCGGCGAGGCGCGCCGCCCCGGCGTGGGGGTGCCGAAGGACGATCGCGTCCGCGTACGCACCGATCATCCGGATGCTGTCGGCGAGGGTTTCACCCTTCGCGGCGGACGACGTCTTCGGATCGGCGGACGTGATGACCCGGCCTCCGAGCCGGAGCATCGCCGCTTCGAACGAAAGCCGCGTGCGCGTCGAAGGCTCCAGAAACAGCGTCGCCAAAAGCGCTCCGTCGAGCGCACGGGAAAACGCCTTCGGATCGGCGGCGATGTCGCCGGCCTGCGCGATCAACCGCAGAATATCGCGATCGCTCAGGTCGCCGATGGCGATCAGATCCCGTTTCACGGCGCCTCCCCGAGAAGAAGGTCGAGTTCGCGGACGGCTTCGGCGCGCGTACCCGCTTCGAGAGCGGCGCGTATCGCGACGAGGGCGCTTACGTGCCGCGGAAGCCACGGCATCGGTTGAGCCGTGACGTAGGGAGCTCCGAGCGGGGTCGCCGCGACGACTCGGCGACGCAGCACGTCGAGAGCCGCCGCATCGCCGCGTGCGACGACGAGCGCGGGAACGCCGCGGTGCGCCAACGCGGCGACCACGGGTTCGGGATCCGCGACGTCGCCCATCGTGACGACGTGGACGGAGGCGCGGTTGAAAGCCAAAGTCAACGTCGACTCTTGATCGATCAACGACGCGTCGGCGCGCACGACGGCGATCAACACGTCGGCCGAGGCCGCGGATTCGACGGCCAGCGCGACACCCGCGCGCTCGACGGGGTCGGACGCGTCGCGCAGACCCGCACCGTCGACGAGAGCGACCGCGTCGTCGCCCGCGATCATCGGGGCTTCGATGCGATCCCGGGTGGTCCCCGGGACGGGCGCAACGACGGCGCGGTTCTCGCCGCAAAGAGCGTTGAAAAGCGTGGACTTTCCGGCGTTCGGGACCCCGATGATCGACACCGAGGGAGGCGACGCGCACGCGAGTCCGAAGCGCGCGCGGGCGAGCAGCGTCTCGACGCGCGGCAGGACCGCCTTCGCATCGGAAGTTCCCGAAGCGATGGATGCGCGGATGGAAGCGAGTTCGTTGGCGAACGTCCCGGAAAGCGCCGCGAGCGCGAGGCTGACCTGACGCGGCGCCGTCGCGCGTTCGAGGAGTTGCGACGCTTCGCGCCGCAACGGGCCGGCGCCCCGGCGTCGCGGGAAATCGGACGCCGCATCCGGATCGAGCGGTGCGGCACCGAGGCGTGCGAAAAGCGCTTCGAGGCGACCGGACACCCAGGCGCCGCCGTGCACGGAAATATCCGCACGCGACGTCGGCGCCGCGGCGTGAACCCGAACCACCGCTTCGTCGAGTTTGACGTCTCCGTCGAACAACGTTCCGAACAACGGCACGTCCGTGGTTCGGGGCTTGCCCGACTTCGGGCGGAAGATCGCGTCCAACACTTCCGGAACGCCGTCGCCGTCGAGGCGGAAGACGGCGAGGCCGCCCTCCCCTTCGGGCGTCAGGAGTCCTGCGGAGAATCGGTGCACGTCAGTGAAGGAGGCCGGCGAAGACGGCGACGCCTTCAAGCA
>JAFMJN010000108.1 GCA_017853435.1 Planctomycetota bacterium
GGCGATCGTTTCGGTCGGCGCGAGCGGCGACAAGCCTTCGGTGATCCTCGAAGATGCCGTGGTGCCCATGGTGCCCGCGTCGATGACACCGGCCGGAGCTCCCGGCGGCGCCCCCGGCGGCCCCGCCAATCGAGCGACCGCAGCGGGGCGCACCGGTATCTCGAAACTGATCGACGACGCGCTCGACGGTGCGAAGAAGTACCGCGAGTCCAAAGAGAAGTACGAGAAGGATTTCGCGGAGTGGAAGAAGAAGGTCGAGGAGTGGGAGAAGAAGAAGGGGAGCGCCGAATCGAAGCCCGCGGCGAAGGACGGCGATGCCGCATCCGGGACGCGTCGAACGCCGTCCGGACCTCCCGAAGGCTTCCGCGACTGGCCGCGCGAAAAGCAGCAGGAGTGGATCCGCGAAAACATGCGGGGTGGCGGAGGGCGCCGTCCCGCGGGCGGCGGTGAAACACCGGCGGCTTCCGGCTCCTCCGGAGGCGACAAGCGTCCCGATCCGCCCGAAAAGCCGAAGCGCGAACCCGCGAAGGAAGCGCTCTTGCGCGTTCTGTCGGGAGACGCACCGCTTTGGGTCGAAGCCCACTGGGTGACCGAAATCGAAGCGGTGCTCGACACCGCGAAGGAAAAGAAGATTCGCGTGGTGATCCTCGGAGCGACGGAAGCTCCGCGCATCGTCGATCGCCTTAAAGCCGAGAAGGCGATGGTCGCGCTCACGGATCCGACCGACGCGTCTCCCGACGATCTCGACGTCGTTCTGCATCGCGAGGATCTCGGCGCGATGTTGACCAAAGCGGGCGTCCCGGTCGTGGTGACGACCGCGGGCGGCACGCGCAACGGCATCGACGGATTGCCGTTCCTCGTCGCGCTTCACGTCGGTCGGGGACTTTCCGAAGACGCCGCATGGTCGGCCGTCACCGTGAACGCGGCGCGGGCGTTGGGACTTTCGTCGAAGTTGGGTTCCGTCGAAGTCGGACGCGAGGCGCAGCTGCTCGTACTGACCGGACCGCCTCTCGACCCGGCTTCGAAAGTGGCGCGCGTGGTCGCGGGCACCGTTTTCGTGGATATGGAGGCGAAGTGATGACGCTCCGATTCCTTTCGCTTCTCGCCGCGACCGTTTCCGTGCTCGCAGCGCAGGACGTCGCCGTCAAGGCGGCGCACGTGCACACGATGACCGCGGCCCCGGCCGCCGCCGGAACGTTGGTGGTGAAGGCGGGCAAGATCGCCTCCGTCGGGGCCTCCGATGCGACGGCGGAAGACTTCGGATCGGCCCACGTGTATCCGGGCATGATCGACGCGGCGACGGTCGCGGGGGCTCGTGCGGAGAAGGACGACCCGGTCGATCCCTTCATGCCGGGATTCCGCATGGTCGACGCCGTCGATCCGCGACACCGTGATTTTTCCCGCTTCGCCGCGCACGGCGTCACGACGGTGCACGTGTTGCCCGGTGACCGCAACGTCGTCGGCGGTACCGCGTGTGCCGTGAAGGTCGCGAGCGGAGATTCCGCGACGATCTTGAAGCCCGTGACGGGATTGAAGGTCAGCCTTCGTGAATCCGAGTACGCCCCTCCGCGTGGGGGTGGCGGAAACGACCTCGCGGCCCGTATCTTCGGGGGTGGTGGTGCGTCCGGACGCGACCCGACGTCGCTGTTCGGCGGAATGTCGCTGTTGCGGACCCCGCCCGCCGCCGACGCGGCCGCGATGGCGGCTTGGAAAGACGGGAAGTCGCGTACCTTCGTCGCGACCGGGACCGCCCGCGAAGTCGACGCGGCGCTCCGGCTGCGCGCCGACGCCGCGCTGAATCCCACGGTCATCGGGGGCATGGACGTCGCGTCGCGTGCGAAGGCGGCCGCCGAAAACGCCGCCGCCGTGATCCTCCCGCCGCTGCGTCCCGCGATGACGCCCGTCGAAAAGCGTGATCTCGCGTCGTTGTTCGCGGCGGGCGTTCCGATCGCCTTCTCGAGCGGCGCGCCCGCGGCGCGCGCGTCGGTGCTGCGCGTGTCCGCCGCTTCGGCGGTTCGGGCCGGCGTCGATGCCGCGCGCGTCGAACGTGCGCTGACCGTCGACGCCGCGAAGATCCTCGGTGTGGACGATCGCGTGGGGACGCTCGAGGCGGGGAAGGACGGCGACTTCGTCGTTCTGTCCGGTCCGCTCTCGGATCCGCGTTCGCGTCTGTTGTTGGTGGTCGTCGATGGGCGCACGGCCTTCCGCGCGCCGAAGGAGTGAGCCGCATGCGATTCCGCATCGTCGCCGTCGTGGCGACTCTCTGCGCCGTGCTCGTCGCGCAGGGCGCCCCCGAATTGGTGATCAAGGCCCGCCGACTCCACGTCGGTGACGGGACCACGATCGAAGGAGCGTCCTTGGTGATCGCGGGCGGGAAGGTCTCGGCGGTTCTGGGCAAGGACGTCGCTCCGCCATCCGCCGCCGAAACCATCGAACTCGCCGACGCGGTCGTCACGCCGGGGTTGGTCGAAGCCGAAAGCCGTGTCGGAATGTTGCGCGGCGATGCCGACAACGAAGAGGGGCGCGAGACGACGCCTTGGGTGCGCGCGCTCGACGGCGTCGATCGCGCCCATCCCGGATTCGCGTCGCTTCTGCGATCCGGCGTCACCACCGTCGTGGTGCTCCCCGGCGACCGCAACGTCATCGGAGGAGTTTCGTGCGCGTTGAAGACGACTCCGGACGCCGCGACGCCGATCGTCGATGAGTTGGCGTTGCATGCGGTGATCGGCCGCGGTCCGACGGCGCGCAACTCCGCGTTCCGCGGGGGCGAGCCGACGATGTTCACGCGGCGTCCGACGACCCGCATGGGCGTCATCGCCGAGTTGCGTCGCGCCTTCTTGGAGGCGGCCGGCCGCAATCAACCCGGGTGGCAGGCGCTTTACCCGGAACGCGAAGGCTTGGCGCTCGCCCGAGCGGGACGCGGAGAACTGCCCGTCGCGTTCGTCGCGCAGGAAGCCGCCGAGATCCTCGCGGCGATTCGCCTCTGCACCGAAGCGGGCATTCCGAAGTACCGCATCGGCGGCACCATCGAATCGTTGCTCGCGGTCGAAGACCTCAAGGCCGCGAAGGTCCCCGTCCTGCTCGGTCCGTTGTTCAACGTCGGCAATGCGCCCGAAAAGGGCGGAGCCATTTCGGATCCGCGCCGACTCGATCAGGCGGGCGTCGTGTTCGCGCTCTCGCGCGGGACGGACGATTCCGGTTCGACGTTGCTCGATCTCGCGCGCGCGGCGCATCGCGGGGGATTGGATGCCGGGCGCGCGGTCGCCGCGGTGACCGGATTCGCGGCCCGCGTCTGCGGCCTCGATGGGCGTCTCGGAACGCTCGCCGTCGGCAAAGACGCCGATTTCTGCGTGTGGTCGACCGACCCCATGTCCCCAACTTCCCGTCTTCTGGTCGCCGGCATCGGCGGCCGCATCGTGTGGCGCGATTCTTCGGCGTCCGCGAAGAAGGAGTGATCGACGTGCGTATTCCTCGTCCATTCATCGCTTTCGCGTTCCTCGCGGCGTTCGTCTCCGCGCAGGACCTCCTCGTTCGCAACGCCCGACTCGTTCCCGTCGCGGGACCCGACGTCGCCAAGACCGACGTCCTCATTCGTGACGGTCGCATCGCCGCGATCGGCGAAGGGCTGAAGGCCGATCTCTCGATCCCGGTGATCGACGCCGCGGGGCGCACCGTGATGCCCGCGTACGTCCTCGCGGGGACGACCGAGGGTCTCGACCGTGCCAACGAGAACATGGAAATCACGCCGTACGTGTCGGTGCTCGATGCGATCGACCCGACCCGTCCGTTCTTCGACGATTCCGTTCGCGACGGTGTCTACACGATCCACGTCATGCCGGGATCGCGTACGGTCATCGGCGGAGCGGGTCGGGTGATTCGTCCCGTCGGCCGCGTCGTCGAAGACATGACCATCGTTCCCGATCCTTCGGTGACGTTCTCGATGGTGCCGCCGCAAGGAAACCGCGCGACGCAGATGGCGAAACTGCGCGGAGCCTTGGACGACGCCAAGCGCTACCTCGAGAACAAGGAAGCCGCCGCCGACACCCGCCCGAGCGGCTCGGTGAAGCTCGACCTCGAACGTCTCGCGATCGAACGTCGCCGCGAAACGATGGCGCGACTGCTGAAGAAGCAGATGACCGCCTTCACCTACTGCTCCGAGCCGGGCGACGTCGTCCGGGCGTTGGCGCTGGCGAAGGAATACGGTTACCAGCAGCGGCTGGTGCTCGGGCCGGGGACTTGGAAGGCCGTCGACCTCCTCGCCGCCGAGAAGCAGCCCGTCATCGTCTCTCCCGAAATGGAGACCGAAGAGACCGATCCCGACACCGGCAAGCCCGTGCGTCGTGAACTCCCCGCGATCCTTCACGCGAAGGGCGTGCCGTTCGCGTTGACCGCGCGTCCGACGAGTCTCGGACAGCGTTACCTTTGGTATCAGGCGGCGTCCGTCGTGCGCATGGGTGTTCCGCGCGACGTCGCGCTGCGCGCCGTGACGTTGACGGCCGCGGAATCGATCGGCCTCGGCAAGACCAAGGGATCGATCGAAACCGGCAAGGACGGGGACCTGCTCGTTCTTTCCGACGATCCGTTGTCGGGCCGTTCGTGGGTCGACGTCGGCGTGATCGAAGGCAAGGTGGTCTACGAGCGCCGTACCGACCGCCGCATGGTCGAAGTGCTCGGTCTCGGAGACGGGAAGAACTGAACATGCGCCGCATGCTCTTCATCCTTCTCGCGCTGCTCTCGGTGGGGGTGGTGTCCGCTCAGGACACGAAGCCCGCATCGATCGGCTTCCGCGTGAAGCAACTTCATCAGGCCCCGGGGCAGGCGCAGTCCGACGTCGTCGTGGTCGTTCGCGACGGCGTCGTGGCGGTGCACACCGGTCCGGCCGATGTTCGGACCGCGATGGGATTGCCGTCCGACTTCGAAATCGTCGACCTTCCCGAAGGCGTCGTCGTTCCGGCGTTCGTGCTCGCGCATTCGCGCACGCTCGCTCAGGTCGCCGACCCGGAAGAGTCCCTCATGCCGGCGACCGTCGCCGCCGATGCGTTCGATCCTTTCGACGACCGTCGCGCCGTCGTGCGCGGCGGCGTGACGACCGCATATCTGTCGCCCGGGTTGGCGCGTCTCGTCGCCGGCCAAGGGTCCGTCGTGCGACTCGCAGGCACCGAGGTCGGCGGGCACGTACTGGTCCGTCATGCGTCGTTGCGCTTCGCGTTGACCGACTCCGTACGGTCCGCGCCGAACGTCTTCAATCCGCCGCTGCTTCCGAGTCTCGACGATCCGATTCCCGGTGCCGAAATTCAGCCGGGGAAGACCCGCGCGGGGGCGATGGATGCGCTGCGGGGGTTGTTGCGCCGTGCGGCGGCCGAAGGCCGCGACGCGGCGAAGGCACCCGACGTCGACGCCATGGATCTGCGACCGATCGCCCGCGCGTTGGCGGGAGAGTTCCCGATTCGCATCGCCGCGGATCGTTCCGCGGACGTCGCCGCCGCCATCGAACTGGCACGCGAGTTCAAGTTCAAGTTGGTGATCGAAGGCGGCAACGAAGCGTGGCGCCACGCCGCCGACTTGGCGTCCATCGGCGCCTCGGTCGTCCTGCGCGCGGTCGCCGTTCCGCCGGTCGTCGGCAACGACCTCGCGCCGGTCACGTTCGAGTCCGGAGAGGGGCGTCGCTCCGCGGCCGCCACCTTGATCGCGGCGGGCGTTCCCGTGGCGATCGTTCCGCCGTTCGTCGGCGAAGAAGGGGAAGTCCTCTTCCACGCGACGCGGCTTTTGGGCCCGGGATTCGGCACGGCCGAAGCGCTCGCGTCGGTGACCACGTCGGCCGCGCGAATCGTCGGGCTTCCCGAAGGCACCGGGACGATCGCGGCGGGCAAATCCGCCGAATTCGTCGTCTACGGTCGCAACCCTTTCTCGACCCATGAACGTCCGCTCTTCGTGTTCTCCGCGGGACGCCTCGTGCATCGTGCGAAGGACAAGGGCGACGTCGTCGCCATCACCGTCGGTCGCGTCCATACATGCGACGGTGACCCGATCGACGGCGCGACGGTCGTCGTCGAAGATGGAAAGATTCGCGCGGTCGGGAAGCACGTCAGCGTTCCGGCGGGTGCGAAGTGGATCCATCGCCCGGATGCGGTGGTCGTGCCCGGGTTCGTCGACGGAGGCACGCAGGTGGGCCTGCGTGCGTACGCGTCGGCGGGCGAAGGCGGACTGGTCCTCGGACCGAAGTTCGGCGCGGTGGGGACCGAAGCACCGCTCGTCGAAAACTTCGACCGCGATCTGCCGGATCTCCGTGCCGCGGCGCACGCCGGGGTGACCTCGGCGGCGTTGACGCCCGGTTTCGGGAAACTCGTGGCGGGCGGGCAAGCCGTGGTGAAGACCGGCGGCGGCAAGGATTCCGTCATCGCGAAGAGCGCCGGGGTCGTGATCGATCTCGCGGGCAACGCGGGCGGTGCGCCGTTGGCGAAGCAACTCGACGGTTTCGTCGAAAGCGCGAAGAAGTATCACGAATCGTGGTCGAGCTACGAATCGTCCTTGGCGGAGTGGAAGCGCACCGGCAAGGCGTCTGCGCCGAAGGCGCCCGAGTCCCGATCGCTCGGAACGGTGACCGCCCCGAAGGGTAAGGATCCGATCACCGGGACGTGGACGGGCGAGATCAAGATGGGACGCAGTCCGCGTCCTCTGCCGTTCACGATGTCGGCGAAACTCGAAGGCACCAAGGTGACCGGCGAGTTGACGATGACGATGGGCGGTCGACGCGGCGGTGGCCAACCCCGCGCCCTGCCGTTCGAAGGGACCTTCGAAGGCGGCAAACTGAAGATCGAAGCCGCTCAAGAGCAGATGACGGTGACCGTCGAGGCGACCGTAGGCCGCGACGTCATGGAAGGCACCGTCAAACTCGGACCGATCGGTGACGCCACGTTCTCCGCCTCCCGCGGCGAGAGCGATGCCGCCGCGTCGAGCGGCGGAACTCCTCAGGACTCGAAGCCCGCCGAAGGGGCGGCGACGAAGGCCGCGGACGACGGGCGGCCGAAGCCTCCGGCGAAGAACGACAACGGCGAAGCGTGGCGCGCGATCGTCGCGGGCAAGGCCGCCGTCTTCGTCCACATCACCGCCGAAGCGCAGGTCGATGCCGTCGTCGAGTCGTTGCGCGGCAAGCACGATCTCAAGGTCGTCGCGCTCGGCACGACCGCGTTGAAGCAGGGCCTTCAGCGCCTCGCGGCCGCGGGCGTCGCTTTCGGCACCTCGGGCGAGATGTTGACGGAAGACGGCATGCCCGAAAGCGCCGCCGACAAGGCGTTCCGCGCGAAGATGCCCGTCGTGTTCCGAACGGGTGCTTCGGGAGACGTTCGCGACCTCTACGGCATCGCGGAAATCGCGGTGCGTGAAGGCGTGGATCCCGAAGACGCGTTGCGGATGATCACGCGACAACCCGCTCGTTTCCTCGGTGTTCTCGACCGCGTCGGCAGCATCGAGCGCGGCAAGGATGCCGATCTCGTGATCCTTTCGGGCGAACCGTTCACGCCGGGAGCTCGGGTGCTGATGACCATGATCGACGGCAAGATTTTGGAGACGGAGGGAAGCCGATGAAGGCTCTCGTACGACGGTTGACGGCGTGGATCGCGGTCGGCACCGCGGTCGCCGCTCAACTCATCATGGCGCCTTCGCCGGCTCCGAAGCCGGACGATCCGGTGATCGCGATCGTCCACGGGCGCGTCTGCCCCGTGGAGTCTCCCGACATCGAGGACGGCGTCGTCGTCATCCGAGGTCGCAAGATCGAAAGCGTGGGCAAGTTCGGAACCGTGACGGTTCCGAGCGGCGCGCGCATCATCGACGCGACGGGGAAGATCGTCGTCCCCGGATTCCTCGAGATGCACAACCACACCGGCGTGTCGCTCTCGGACTTGAACGACATGGTGTTCCAGGTCAACCCGGATCTTCGCGTCGTCGACTTCGTGCAGTTCGACACACCGGCCACGCGCAACGCGTTGGCGGCCGGTGTGACGACCTTGCTGACCATCCCCGGTTCGGGAACGAACATGGGCGGATTCGGCGTGGTCATGAAGACGTGGGGTCGCAAGCGCGACGACGTCGTCGTGCGCTTCCCCGGCGCCCTCAAGGTGGCGCAGGCGGGCAATCCCGAACGTCAAGGCGGTGATCTCGGTGCCGGCCGCATGGGCATGAACTGGATCATCCGCAACACGCTCAAGGAAGCGCAGACCTATCACCTCGCGTGGGAGGCCTACGAGAAGGGCGAGACCAAGGTCGCTCCTCAGAAGAACCTGCGGTTCGAAAACATGCGTGGTCTCTTCACGAAGGAGATCCCGATCGCGGTCCACACGCAGTGGTTCCAAGTCGTTCAGAGCACGATCCGCATCCTCAAGAAGGAATTCGGACTCGATCCCTTCGTCGACCACGGCGAATGGGAAGGCTACATGAACACTCCGGAACTGAAGGCGCTCGGCATGCCCGTGGCCGCGGGTCCGCGTTGTTTAGATTACGACCGTCGTCAGGCCAAGTTCCTCGGGATCCCCGCCGCGTACTTCTGGCGTGGAATCGATCGCGATTCGATCGGACTCAACACCGACGCTCCGGTCATTCCGCAGGAAGAGCTCCCGTTCCAAGGGACGATGGCCATTCGCCTCGGATTGCCGGAAGACGTCGCTCTGCGCGCGTTGACCATCAACCCCGCGCGCATGATCAAGTTGGAAAAGCGTCTCGGT
>JAFMJN010000008.1 GCA_017853435.1 Planctomycetota bacterium
TCGCCGCCGCGGGAACTCGTGTAGACGATGCGGCTGCCGTCGTTCGACCACGAGCCTTCGGCGTCGTAGCCCGGAGTCGACGTGAGTCGGACGGGTTCGGAACCGTCCGGATTCGACACGAAGATGTCGAACGACGGATGCTTGTCCCACACGTAACGTCCGCCGGTCGCGGGAGGCGGGCCGTACGTCGCGGGATCGAGGTGCGTCGACGCCCAAAGCACCTTCTTCGAATCCGGACGCCAGTGGACGCAGGTCGTGAGGCCCTTGCCCGGGGTCACGCGCCAGAGCGCCGTGCCGTCGAGCTTTTCGATGAAGATCTGGTAGTGGGGGCAATCGCCGCGCACCGACTGGTACGCGACCATCGACGCGTCGGGCGAGTAGTACGCCTCGCCGGAACGCTCGCCGACGAACGTGACCTGACGGGACTTCGAGAGGAAGGTCTCCGTCGGAAGGAGGTGTTCCTTCGGCGGCGGCGGAGCGCCGCGTTCATCGCCGCCTCCACGCTTGGCCTCTTGGGCCGTTGAAACCGAAACCGAAAGAACGAAGCCGAGGACGATGGAGAGGTATCGCTTCATGGTCGTTGACGGTGCGCGCATGTCCGTCAACGATAGCCGTGCTCCGAAGCTTCATCGAAGCCGAAAACGCGTCGCCTCAGAGGAAGGACGCCGCGAATCGGAGAACCGCCCCGAGCAACCCTGCCCCGGCGGCGTCGCGACGGGCCGCCGCGATCAATCGCGCGCGAGCCCGGATGGAGGCCTCGGTGTCGAAACTCGTTACTGGGCTTGGGGTTGCGAGCGTCTGGCCCACCCGTCCCAGGACGCCTTCGAGAATCCCGCCGAAGGCCGCCGCATCGGCACGGCACGCGGAAATGACCGACTCGGCGGTCTCGTTCCGGGCCTCGGATTCGGCCAACCTCCGCAGGACGACGACCACCAGTCGGGTTTCGTGCGGTTCGAGGGTCACCACTCCGCCCCCCGCCAACCGCGCGGCGAGGGCATCGAGGGCTGCTTCGCTCATGGGGGGCTCGGGGCGCGGCGGCTCCGGGGTCACCTTCGGCGGCACGACCGGCAGTCCCGGTCCCACGGGCGGATCCGGTCGAAAGAACGGCGGCGGGTCTCCGGGTCGAGCCCCCGATGGGGGCGGGTCGTCGTCGGTCACGGGTCGTCCTCCTTGGGGGCTTCACGTATCTCCGCCCGAGCCAAACCCCCGAGTTGGTCGAACAGTTCCGCGACGGCGCGGCGGCGCTCCCCGTCTTCGACGCGCGCCGTGACCGCCGCCCGCAAGCCGCGCCATCCGGAAGCGAGCGCCGTATCGCCGTCGGCATCGGCGTCGAGCGCGCGCGTCAACGCCTTGTTGGTGGTGGTCGCGTCGCGCAACGCCCGCCGCACGCCCCGCGCCTCTTCGGCCAACGCCTTGCGCAACGCCGTCGCCGTCGCATCGAACTCGGCGACGGGACGCAGGCGCCCGAGGATCGCGTCGCGTGCGGCGCGAGGGTCACGCAGGCGCAAAACCAACGCGACGTCGGCCGCCATCGATCGTGCGTCGTCGATTCGGATTCTCCCCTCACGCACCTCGTCGACGATGGGATCGGCGGCGAGCGGGTCGCGCACGGCCGCATCGAAAGCCTGAGGGTCGAAGACGCCGCCCCGGATCCATGTGGCCTCGAGCAGACGCCGATGCAGCACCCCGATACGTCGCTGCCTTTCGAGCGCCAACACCGCGTCGGTCTCGAGAACGAGAAGGTCGAGGAGTGCATCCGCCGACACGCTCGCGGCGTCGAGGGCCCGCAATTGCACCGCCAAGGCCGCGTCCGCCTCGTCCGGGAGGGCGCAGCTCGCACAGAGGAAAAAGACGAAGACCCCGCAGCGCACGGCGGGGTCTTTGACGGCGTCGCCGCGAAGATCTTCCCCAAATCGGTGGATCCGCGGCGCATCGGAGGAGACGACGTCTCCTCCCCGATTTCTCTACTTGAGTTCGGGCAACGTCGCGGGGTCGACGACGGTCGCCCCCTTCACGCCGACGGCCTCGAGCTGCTTCATGATCGAACCGGCGTCGCCGACGAGCACGAGCACGCCGCCTTCCGGGTGCAACTGAGCCTTCGCGACGTCGTTGACCGTCTTCAAGTCGAGCGCGGCGACGATCTTCATGTCGTCGGCTTGCTTCGACGGCGGCATCCCGAACGACACCAAGGCGTCGAACTCCGAGAACAACCCGGAAATCGCCTCGCCTTGAGTGACCTTCGCGTTGAACCACGTCTCACGCGCTTTTTCGAGTTCGTCCGCCGTGATGTCGCCTTGACGCATCCGCGCGAACTCGTTCATGAACTCGCGGACCGACGCACCCGTGGCGTCCGCGCGCACGGACGACGACGCGACGCCCCACGCGGGCCCCGAGGCGGGGTCCTTCTCTCCGGGGTAGTAGGCGACGCGGGCGGAAGCCCCGTACGTGAATCCCTGACGTTCGCGGAGGTTTTGATTGAGGCGACTCGTGAAACTGCCGCCCAAGATCACGGAACCGAGCGACATCGGCAAGCGGCTCGGGGTGCCGTAGGTCGCGACGGGCCACGCGAAGAACACCACCGTTTGCGGTGCGCCCTTGCGGTCGACGATCACCGTGCGCATCTCCTTGCCGCGCTCGACGGCGGGATATGGCGCGAACGGCTTCAACGTGGAGCCGCCCTTCGGAAGGGCCGCGAGCGGCTTCGCGAATACCGCCGCGACTTCTTCCGCGGTCACGGATCCGCCCGCGAGAATCTGGACGCCCTGCTTGCGATGTTCGTTCCAAAACCCGACGACGTCGTCACGCGTGATCGACGTCAACGACGCGACCGATCCGTCGTCCGGAATGCCAAAGGGGTGCCCGCCCGGGAACAGCAACGCTCCCGCGACCATCGACGCGACACGGTCCGCGCGCTCGTCGCGCCGCTTCACCGCCGCGATGGCTTGCGTCTTCAAACGCGTGAAGGCGGCCTCGTCGAAACGCGGCTTCAGAATCGCGTCGAGGAGCAGAGCCGCCGCCGCCGGGAAGTTGGACTTGAGGACGAGCAGTTGGAAGTTGATCGAATCCGAATCGACGCTGACGTCGAACGATGCGCCGAGTTCGTCCATCGCCGCCGTGAACGCGAGAGCGTCGCGCTCTCCGGCGCCTTCACGCAGAAGGTCGGAGACGAGCGCGGCGAGTCCCGCCTTGCCCTTGGGTTCGAGGACGTTTCCTCCCGGCACGCGAAGCACGACGCCGACGAGCGGGAGGTCGGTCCGAGGATGCAACCAACCGCCGATGCCACCTTCGAGTGCGAGCGGGAGCGGCTGCGGCGGAACGAAGGCCTTGCGCATGCCCTGCGTCGGCATGGTGTCCCGCGGCGACGGCTTCTCCGGCTTCCACGGTGCCGGAGCGGACTCCGGAGTCGCTCCCAGCGTCTCGTCGTCGTCCTCCGCTTCAACCGCCGCGTTCTTCTTCTTCGAAGGATTGACCGTCAACGTGAGGCGATGCGCCTTCACGAGGAACGCCTCGGCGATCGTCCGAACGCCTTCGGCCGTCGCTTGGCGATAACGATCGAGATCGCGCTCGAAGCCGTCGGGCGTTCCGAACAGCGCGTCGTACCCGTTCAGAAGATCCGCACGCTCACGGACGCGCTGAACACCGGAGACGAACTCCATCTCGAGTTTGTTCCGGATGCGCGTCATTTCCGCCGGAGTCGGGCCGTCCTTGGCGAGAGTCGCGATTTCTTCGTCGATGACTTTGATCACCGCGTCCGGAGCGACGCCGTCGGAGACGAGCGCGTCGATGCGGAACTGGCTTCCGAGACGCGCCGACGCCTGCATCGCCCCCACGGACTGCACCATCGTGCTGTCCACCATGAGGCGCTTTTGAAGTCGGCTCGTAAGCCCGTCGGCCAACACGCGGGAGAGGATGTCGCACTCCGCGTCGCCGGGGCTGTGATGCGCGGGGCTGTGCCACACCAGAGACACGCGCGTGGATTCGACGTTGTCGTCGGTCATGACCTTCGACACGGATTCCTTCAACGCGACGGGGTCGGCGGTGCGATGCACCGGAGGCTTCCCGGCCGGGATGGACCCGAACAAGTCGGCGACGAGCTTCTTGGTCGCATTCTTGTCGAAGTCGCCCGCGATACAGAGCGACGCGTTGTTCGGGATGTACCACGTCGCGAAGAAGTCCTTCACGTCCTGCACGGTCGCGGCGCGCAGATCTTCATGCGTGCCGATCACCGGGATGTGATAGGGGTGCGACTTCGGGAACATGATCGGGTCGACTTCGAGTTCCGACGGCCCATACGGTTCGTTCTCGTAGGACTGCCGACGCTCGTTGCGAACCACCGCACGCTGCAGATCGAGTTTCGTCTGCGTCATCGCATGCCCGAGGTGCTCCATGCGGTCCGCTTCCAACCAAAGCAGAAGTGGAAGCAGTGGAGCCGGCCCCCAGGAGAAGTAGTTCGTCCGGTCGGACGACGTCGTGGCGTTGTTCGCACCGCCGCCGCGTTCCATGAGGATGTCGAACATCCCGTTCGGAGCGCGGTGGGTCCCCATGAACATGAGGTGTTCGAAGAGGTGCGCGAACCCGGAACGGCCCTTGGGTTCGTCCTTCGCGCCCACGTGGTACCAGAGGTTCACGGCGACGGTCGGCAGACGATGATCCTGGTGGAGGATCACGGTCAAGCCGTTGTCGAGTCGGTACTTCTCGAAGGGCACCGAGATTTTTTGGGCGTTGGACATGGAGCTCACGAGGAGGGCGACCGCGACGATCGCGACGGGAATGGAACGCATGCGTGATTCCTTCCGGGAGACACGGGAAGAAACGATACGTTCCCCGAGGAACTCCGTCCAACACGACGGAAGGAAGCGGCGGGCGAATCTCCCCGAGATCAGGGCGCGCGGACCGTCCGGACGAGCAATCCGTCGATTTTCGGCCTTTGCCCGTCCCCGACGGCGACGATCCTGTACCCCGTCAGGCCGCGGCGGCGCGGAAGCACGATTTCCCGGTCGTAACGTTCGCGCATGAGGTCGAAGGTCCACGACGTCGCTTTGTCGCCGTTCAAACCGACGAGTCGCACCGCTCCGTACTTCCCGCCGAACCCGAGCCGCAACCACATCCACTGCGCGTCGTTCGCCACGTCCGGGAAGCGCACCTCCGCGAGAACGGAAGCATCCTTACCGACGGGTTCGGCGATCTCGAGAGCGGTGGCGTCGGCGAGATCGAGCGACGTGACGGCCTCGATGCTCTTCAAGTCGATCACGGCGCGCCCACCGCGCGGCATCGCCACGATGCGCACGTAGCGCACGAGCCCGTCGCCGAGAAGCGGCAACGTGATCGACGGCGAACCGGGCACCCACTCCGCGGAGGCGTGCATCGAGTCCGTGGAAACCGAGATGCGGACGGGCGCACCGACGACGTCGCCTTTCAGGCGGATCGACAGCACGCCGTCGCCCGGGACGACGAAACTGTCGCGGAAGAACACCCAACCGGTTCCGACGCCATTGAGGTCGTGCCGCTGTTCGACTTTGGGCCCCTGAATGAACGGCATGGCCGGGACGCCGAACGGCATCGCGTCCGGGACCGCCGCGAACGCCTCGCCGATCGCACCGAAGTCGGGATCGACGCAGAACGGCTCGTGTTCGGGGACTTCCCAAACGAGCACCTTCGGGAAGCGCGACTTCGAGAAACGGGTCATCGCGCGCCGCAGCGGTTCGACGGGACCGAGCGCGGGCCACGCATCGACGGAAACGGGCGTTCCGAGCCGCGCCCCGATGATCGCCGGGAAGAGTCCGTCGGCGAAGGCCGAATACGACGTCCCGCAGACCGAGACGTCCTGAACGTCCGCGGGCGGCGTGTTGCGGAGAGGCTTCCGGGTCTGCGGGTCGAGCACGCGGATGTCGTCTCCGCGCTCGACGAGCGCACGCGGGCCCGAGCCGTCCGCGCGATGGACGCCCGCGGTGCGCAGGAGATCCGACGGCGACTCGCGCAGACCGACGGATTCGACCGGTTTCGGAGCGGGCCCCGGCGGCACGAATTTGCCCACGAGGGCCGCCACCGAATCCGCCGCGATCTTCGCGCCGCGATCGCTCCAGTGCGAATCGTGCTTCCACCACGACGTGGGACCGGCGGCCCACATGCCGGGCAGGATGTCGACGGTATCGACGCCCTCGGCGCGCAACGACGCGACGAACGCGTTGTGCATGCCGACTCCCGGATTACGCACCCACCCCGGGAGGTGATCGACGAAGAGTTCGCACTTGCGCGGGACGGGAACGACGACGAGCCGCGTCCCCACGGTTTCGAGACGTCGCGCGATGGCGGTGACGACCGCCGTCGCACGCGAGATTTCGTCGCCGTTGAAGTACGGCGGTTCCTCCAAGCGCGTGAAGCGACGACGGAGGAACAACCAGTCGTCGGAACCGGCGAGCAACGCTTCGTCGGTTTCGCCGAACGTGGCGAAGAGGAACTCGGACCAATACGGGGAAAACACGTATTTGGTCTGCGAGGCGTCCTTCAAGTCCTTCTCGACGGCCCGCATCCACGAACCATCCGACACCCGGCGGGCGGCCGCGGCCGCCACTTCTTGGTCGGCGGCTTCGCGACCGATGACGCGTCGCGTCGGCGCGGGGGCGATGGTCTGCCACAGCGTGCCGCCCACGAGCAGCAGCACCATGAAGACGGCGACGCCGATCGCGACGACGCGTGTCGCCTTCGAAGGCATCGCTTCGTCGCAGAGGGGAACCAGTCCGTCGTCCGTCATGGATCAGAACTGGAAGTAGAGGAACGGGATGTTGTCGGCCAACTGCATCTGCAGAAGCGCGATCAGGAACAACGGCTGCAGCGTCACCATCCAACGCGGGTCGAGGCGCGACGCCCAAACCTGCGTGGTCGGGAACGCGAAGGTCACGATGCCCGCGGCGCAGAGAGCCGCGAGATGGATCGGTCGGAACTCGAGCGGGGTGACGACGGGCACGGAGCCGACACCGGCCATCCACCCGAGGTAGGTGATCGCGTAATCCAACGTGTCGGCTCGGAAGAAAACCCATCCGACGATGACGAGCACGAAGGTCCCGAGCACCTGCAGCGGTTTCGGCAGATGTCCGAAGAGCGCCTTCTTGCCCAAGGCCCGTTCGACGCAGAGCCAGAAGCCCTGATACGCGCCCCACACGATGAAGGTCCAGTTCGCGCCGTGCCAAAGGCCGCCGAGCAACATGGTCAACGCGAGATTGGCGTAGGTCCGGAAGTGGCCCTTACGATTGCCGCCGAGCGGAATGTAGAGGTAGTCCCGAAGCCACGACGACAGCGAAATGTGCCAGCGGCGCCAAAACTCGGTGATGCTCGTCGAAAGATACGGCCGATCGAAGTTGATCGGGTAGCGGAACCCGAGCATGAGCGCCAAGCCGATCGCCATGTCCGAGTAGCCCGAGAAGTCGAAGTAGATCTGGAACGTGTAGCAGAGAGCGCCGAGCCACGCGTCGGACGAACTCAGTCCCTGCGACTTGAAGGCCGCGTCGGCGACGGTGCCGAGAAAATCCGCGATGAGCAACTTCTTCGCAAGTCCGGCCTGCAGCATCGTCATGCCTTGAACCGTCTTGCCGAAGGTGAGCGTCCGCTCCTTCACTTGACCTTCGACGTGTTGGTAGCGAACGATGGGGCCCGAAACGAGTTGCGGGAACATCGACACGTAACAGAGGAAGTCGACGAGGCTCCGCGATCGCGGGACTTCCTTCCGGTAGACGTCGATCGTGTACGACATCGTTTGGAAGGTGTAGAACGAGATACCGACCGGAAGCGCGACGTTTTCCCACGCCATGGGCTCGCCGCCCATCTTGACCGAGAGGCCGTTCCAAATGCCGACGCCGAAGTTCGCGTACTTGAACCACGCGAGCAACGACAACTGCGTCGTGATGGACCCCACGAGCCATCGCTTACCGGTTTTTCCCCGCTCCTGATCCTTCGCGATCAAGGCTCCCGCCGTGTAGTCCACGAAAGCGGAGAAGGCGGCGAGGAGAACGTAGGCGGGCTTGTGCCAGCCGTAGCAGATGAACGAGGCGACGATCAGGAAGAAGTTCTTCCATTGCCGCGGCAACACCCAGTGCAGGAGCAGGGTGCTCGGCAGGAAATAGAAGAGGAAGATATGGCTTGAGAAGACCATCGCCCATCCCGGAACCGAAACGGAACGCGGCTCCGCCTCGGAACCGCCTTTTTCCATTTCGGGCGGCGGGACGGGTCGGCTTGAAATCGAACTTTCGGCGCGCCTTGCGAGTCGCGAATCCGCCCCATAACCTTCAAACGCGCGCGGGCGCGCAGGGAATCGAACACACATGGGACGCGACGAGCCGATCGACATCAATGGACCCGAAGCCATCGCGGGCATGCGCCGCGTCGGCGTCATGGCCGCCGCCCTCCTCGACGTGGTGGGACGGTGGGTGCGCCCCGGCGTTTCGACGCTCGAGATCAATCAGGTCTGCGAGAAGTGGACGCGCGAACACGGAGGCGTCTCGGCTCCCCTCGGATACCGCGGGTATCCGAAGTCCCTCTGCACCTCGGTGAACGACGTGGTGTGTCACGGCATCCCGTCCGCCAAGGCCGTCCTCCGTGAAGGCGACATCGTCAATCTCGACGTCACTCCGAAGCTCGACGGGTGGCACGGCGACACGTCGGCGACGTACTACGTGGGATCGAAGATCTCTCCCGAAGCGAAACTCGTAACGGAAACGTCGCGTGAATGTCTGGCGCTCGGCATCGCCCAAGTACGCGAAGGGGCGTACGTCGGCGACATCGGCGCCGCCATCCAAGCGTTGGCGGAAGGCCGCGGGCTTTCCGTCGTCCGCGAGTTCTGCGGGCACGGCATCAATCGCATCTTCCACTGCGGACCGTCCGTCCCCCACTACGGTCGCCGCGGCGAAGGCCCGCGTCTCAAGGCGGGAATGATCTTCACCATCGAACCCATGATCAACACGGGAACGTGGCGCACGAAGATCCTGAAGGATGGTTGGACCGCGATCACGTCCGACGGCGGCCTCTCCGCCCAGTTCGAACACACGCTGCTCGTGACCGCGAACGGCGTCGAGATCCTCACCGATCCGGCGAAGGTCAAAGGTTCGGAATTCGATCCCGGCGACCTCCGCGGGACGCCCTACGACCCCGATCGCGGATGACCGCCGAGCGGACGGCGCGTCTCGACGGCCTCGACCTTTTCCGGGGTCTGACCGTCGCCTTCATGATCCTCGTGAACAATCCGGGATCGTGGGGAGCCATCTTCGCCCCACTCAAGCACGCGGAGTGGCACGGTCTCACGCCGACGGACCTCGTCTTCCCCTTCTTCGTCTTCATCACCGGCGCCTCGATGGCCTTCAGCGTCGAAGCGGCGCGGGCGAAGGGCGTCGAAGGCGGGGAACTCGCGCGGCGTCACTTCAAACGCTGCGCCCTCGTCTTCGTGACCGGGGTGGCGTTGAACGGCTTCCCTTTCTACGACCTCGCGACGCTGCGCATCCCGGGCGTCCTTCAACGCATCGCGCTCGCCTCGCTGCTCGCCGGCGTTTTCGTACGGCGCGGGGTCAAAGCATCGACCGTGGGCGGCCTCGCGTTGCTCGCGATCCACACCGCGATCCTTCTCCTCGTTCCGGCGCCGGGACGCGAAGTCCCATCGCTCGAGCGCGGCGGGGACGTCGGCGCCGCCCTCGATCTGTGGATCTTCGGCAAGAACCATCTCTGGATCGGCGGGGGCGGCGTCTACGACCCGGAAGGTCTTCTCGGCACCTTGTCGACGGCGTCGACGGCGTTGTTCGGAGCGGTCGTGGGCGACATCGTCCGACGGCTCGGCGCGCGCGCCGCGCTCCGCACGCTGCTCAACACGGCGGCCGCCGCGGTTCTCCTTTCAAGCGCCGTCGAACTCCTCGTTCCCACGAACAAGGCGTTGTGGACCGCGAGCTTCGTCCTCGTGACCGGCGGCTTCGCGTGCCTCGGGCTGGCACTCGCGCTCCTCGTGACCGACGTTCTCGGACGACGCGGGGGTCCGATTTCGATCGGGATCGCCTACGGACGCAATCCTCTGCTGCTCTTCGTCGCGTCGGGCGTCGTTGCACGCCTTCTCGGCTTGGTGAAGATCGGCGACGCGTCGGTGAAGGACGTGCTCTACCGAACTCTGTTCGCTTCGTGGGCACCGCCGATTTGGGCGTCGCTCCTTTGGGCGATTTCCTTGGTGACCGCGTTCGCGCTCGTCGCCCTTTTCCTCGACCGACGTCGTCTTCATCTGCGGTTCTGACCCTCGACGGGGGCGTGCTAGAACCGAGCCATGACCTTCGACCCGAACAAGGCGGCCCTGAACGACGGCATCTACGGGCTTCCCCACGGCGCGGACGATGCCCGCGTTCACCTCATCCCCGTTCCCTTCGAAGCCACGACGTCGTACGGCGGCGGCACCGCGGATGGTCCCGCTGCGATTCTCGCCGCGAGTCGCCAAGTCGACCTCCACGACGTCGACGTCGGTGACCCTTGGAAGGCGGGAATCTTCATGGTGCCCGCGGACCGTCGCATCGTCGCCCTGAACAAGGCGGCGAAGAAGGAAGCCGCGAAGATCATCGCCCGCGGCGGCGAGATCGGAAACAGCGCTGCGCTTCTCAAGGCGCTGACCAAGGTGAACGACGCGAGCGAAGAAGTGAACGGACTCGTGTACGGCGCGGCTTGGGAAGCGCTCGACGCGGGGAAGATCGTCGGCGTCGTCGGCGGTGACCACGCCGTTCCCTACGGCAACATTCTCGCGCACGCCGAACGCCATCCCGGACTCGGGATTCTCCACCTCGACGCGCACGCGGACCTCCGCGTCGCCTACGAAGGCTTCACGTGGTCGCACGCGTCGATCATGCACAACGTCATGCAGCGCATCCCGCAGGTGGGTCGTCTCGTCCAAGTCGGGATTCGCGACGTCTGTGCGCAGGAAATGGACGACGTCGCGGCCTCGAAGGGGCGCATCGTCACGCACACCGACGCCTCGGTTTCCGACCTCCGGATGCGCGGCGCGTCGTTCGCCTCGATCGCCGCGCGGATCGTCGCGGACCTCCCGAAGAAGGTCTACGTGTCCTTCGACATCGACGGCCTCGATCCGGTGAACTGCCCCCACACGGGAACACCGGTACCGGGCGGGCTGCAATTCCGTGAAGCCGTGTTCCTCATCGGGGAAGTCGTCCGCTCCGGCCGCACGATCGTGGGGTTCGACCTCAACGAGGTCGCCCCCGGTCCGGAAGGCGACGAATGGGACGCCAACGTCGCCGCCCGCATGCTCTACAAGATGATCGGGTTCACGTTGAAGAGCCGGGGCGGCTGAAGCAGCGCAGCCCCGCAGTTTATATCTTTTAAGATATAGACGATATCGCTAGCAGAGGATCCGTTCCGTGGTTCGGGAGGAGAGCGTTTCTCCCGACCGACTGCGGTTCCTCCGCTTCCATGCCCACTCACCGTCCGCCCACCACGCGTCGCCGCCGACAAGGGGGATTCACCCTCGTCGAGACCATGATCGCCATGACCACCCTCAGCATGGCGATGCTGATCCTGTTCGGCCTCCTGCTGAACGGCGGCGTCCTCGCGGCGACCGTGCGCGATCGCCACCGAGCCCTCCGCGACGTGAACGCGTTGATGGAACAGATGGCGGCGATGCCCATCGCGAGCATCGGAACGGTGTTCCCCCACAATGCGGCGATCCCGGAGTTCAACGATCTCCACTGCCGCAATCAGCGGATGTACGTGATCTACGACGGCACCAAGGACGAACGCCCGCTCAACTACAGAGTGAAGTGCACCTGGGAAACGCTGAACGGACGCCCCGGCGTGGTCGAAGTCCGCGGGATGCGTGCCCGATGATCCGTCCACGACGACACCGCGAACGCGGAACCACGTTGCTCGAACTCCTCATCTCGGCGGCGATCTCGCTCGTCATCTTCGGGACGTTCGCACTCGGAGTCGTCGACGGGATCGACTGGAGTACGCAATCGATCGGCACGTCCGACGTCCAAGAGATCGGGCGTCGCGCCCTCGAAGTCCTCCGCCGCGACCTCGTCCGCACGGGTCGCATCACCGTCGACCCCGCGACGGGCATCCTGCTTCCCGCGGTCACGTCCAACGGCACGGCTCCGGCCGCGCTCGGAAACGCGTTCACGCACCACACGCAGGCGCTGGAAGCCTTGGCGGCGGGGTTCCCGGTCGCTCCCGAATGGCCTGAACCCGCGAACCCGCCGCCGTTCGTCGCACCGGGCTCGGAACTCGAACCCTTCGGCATTCGAGAAATCATCTTCCGTGTTCCGCAGGATCTCGACGGCGACGGAAGGCTCTTGAGTTCGACGACCGGCACCATCGAATGGAGCCCCTCGCTGGTCGGATTCCTACTGATTCCCTCCGGCGACGAACTCGGAACACTCAAGCTGATTCGTCGCACCGTCGCCTTGAACGGCACGGGTTCCGTCAAGGACGAAGCGATCTGCGGCAACGTCGAAGCGTTGACCTTCGACACCACCGAAACGAAACACATCCTTCCGAAGGATGCCGTCGAAATCCACCTGCACATGGCCCGTCGCGACACGCGCGGACGCGTGCAACGCATGCACCTTGCCACGACCGTGGCGATGAGGAACTCCCAGTGAAACCTCTACGTGCCCCCGCACACTTCCGGGAACGCGGTTCGACGATCGTGATGGCACTTTCGGCCATCGCGCTCGTGACCATCTTCGCGACGTCGATGCTGGCGTCCGTCGACTCCGCGTCGAAGGGCGTCCGGCTCGACGTCGACCGTTCGCAGGCGCACAAATACGCGGAAGGTCTCCTCGAGGTCGCGGAGCAAAAGCTCGTCGACGACATCGCGAACTTCCGACCGATCCCCAACCCGCCCGCGAACAATCCCCTCCTCGTCATGAACGGTTCCGTGGCCATCGGCGGCGTCACGGGGACGTGGAAGATCGAAAGAGACGTTCAAACGATCGCCGGAATCTCCTCGACCGTACCGACGACGACTTCGGTCGACGCGTTGACGGGCTTGACGAAAATCAGCGACGCGTATCTCGTGACCTCCGACGTGAAGATCGGCGACGCCAAGGTCCGCATGAAGCGGCACCTGATGCTCGACAAGACCCCGATCTTCCAATTCCTCGCCTTCTACGAAGACGATATGGAGGTCTTCCCCGGCGCCAACATGACTCTCGCGGGTCGTCTTCACGCCAACGGCACCATGTATGCGGGCACATCGGCGCAACTCACGGTCGACTCCAAATACATGCGGACGGCGGAAGACCTGATCCGTCGCCGCAAGGACGACGGAACGCTTCCGACGGGCCCGGTCAAGATTCGCAACGCGACGGTGGCGACGTCGGCGGGCCTCGTGACGCTTCCTTCGCGCACCGATCTTCTTTCGCTCGGCATCAACTCGCCGAACGGTCTCGATTCGAAGTTCACCGGTTGGGACATCAACGGCGACGGCTACTTCAACCAGGCCGGTGAAATGGCTCCGTTCGCCCACCGCGCGACGCAACTCTTCAACGGAACGCTTCAAACGGGCGAACACGGCGTCACGCCGATCGGCCACCCCTCGATCGGATCGATCCTCCCCTACGAATCGAAGTCGGGTGGCGACTTCGCCCTCCAAGGAAGCACGTACGTTCCCGTCACCCCGGGTACGGGCACGCATACCCGCGGCTACTACCACGGCCAGGCGGCGCTCCGCATCATCGGGACCCGCGTCTACAACTCCGCGGGTACGGAAGTGACGAGTTCGATGCCCGCGGGGTTCATCACGTCGCGTTCGCTGTACGACAAGCGTCAAAATCGGACCACGACGGTGACCGAAGTGAACATGGCGCGCCTCGGAGACATGGACGGGAATACCGCGACGTACGATCCGTCGCCGCACTACCCGGCGAACGGGCTCATCTACGCGACCCGCTTCGATTCGACGGTCTCGCAACCCAACGGAATCGTGATCACCGGTGCTTCCGAACTGAATGTCCCGGCGAAATGGGACCGTCGACAATACTCGGGCTATCCGGGCTGCTATGCGAACCCTCTCTACACGGGGTCGCCCCCCGTCGGCGCGACCGATCTCACCGTCGCGCAGAAACGCGGCATGACGTTGGTGTCGGACTGCCCCGTCTACGTACGCGGCGACTTCAACACCGTGAACGCGAAGGCGTCGGCGGTGATTTGCGATGCGGTCAACCTGTTGTCCAATGCGTGGAACTATTCGAAAACGTCGTCGACTCAGGTGACGGCGAGCAACACCACCTACAACTTGGCATTCATCACCGGAAATCTGAACACCACGTCGGGGAACTACAACGGCGGATTCGAAAACCTCCCGCGCTTCCACGAGAACTGGACCGGAAAGACCTGCACCATCAAAGGGTCGTTCGTGAACACGTGGCAGTCCGCGAAGGCCCGTGGGAACTGGGTCTACGGCGGCAACTGGTACACCGCACCGACACGCGTATGGTCGTACGATACGTCGTTCGATTCGGGCAACCTTCCACCGTTCACGCCGATGGTGATTTCCACCCGCGTGATGGCGTGGCAGTCGTCTCTCTGAGCGCGGCGCTCGGACCTCAAGCCCGCGCTTCGGCCTGGACGAACGCGTAGAAGAACACCGCTTGCGGATCGTGGGCGACCGTGTCGAGCTCGGCGCGCATGGCGTCGACCAATCGCTGATCGACGCGTTTCGCCGCCATCATGCTCGGTGCTCCCGACAGAAGCAGATCGGTCCAATAAGTCAGGAACTCGGCGCGTTCGGCGGGGCTGCGCGAGTCGAAATGCGCGACCTTGACGCGGGTGACGATGTCCGTGAAGCCGACGGTCTGAAGGAGGTTCCCGAGTTTGGCGCCGACGTGCGGATCTCCACCGATCTCGATCTGATGGTCGTTGAATTCACGCCAGTAGTCGAGCGTGCGGGGGCTGTACGGCTCGAGGAAGAAGGTGGCGTTCAACACTTCGTTCACGATGATCGGAGCGCCGCGCTTCAAGACACGCCGCGTTTCCCCCAAGACGCGCGCGGGATCCGGCACGTGTTCGAGAAGCCAAGAGATGAAGGCCCCGTCGAACGACTCGCGTCCGAACGAAAGTGCGGTGGCGTCCTCTTCGGCCAGGGTGTAGCGCCCCTTCGCCCATGGAACGGAAGGCAGCCACTTCCGGGCTTCCGCCAACTGAATCGGACTCCGCTCGACGCACGTGACCCGCATTTCCGGGTAGTGGCGAAGAAGATTCGCGGTTTGGGCACCGACGCCCGATCCGACCTCCACGAGATGACGACACCGGGCGAACGGTAGGCGGTCGTAGATCCACGGCTCGAGCACGCGCGCCTGCTCGCGAAGGCGCTGCCGTTCCTTCGCGGTGAACCCGTGGAGGTACCCCGCCTTCTTTCCTCCGCTTTTGCCACCCGACTTCGAACGTGCCATGTCGCGCTCCGCGGCGCCGAACGGCTCCCGCGTGGAACGCTATCATCCCTCCACGTTCCGAAGGAGCCCCCGCATGCGATCCTCCACCCTCTCCGCGATCGGTCTCGCCCTCTTCGTCGTCGGCGTCCTCTCCGCACAATCTCCGTTGACGGCGGAAACCGTCATCACGTTGCCGCGCGTGGGCGATCCGCAACTTCACCCGTCCGGCGCCCGCGTCGTCTACTCGGTCGGGACTCCGAGCCTCGAGACGAACAAGTCCGCGACGGCGCTTTGGACGGTCGGCTTCGACGGATCCGGAGCGTCGCCGGTCGCGAACGGCGCGGGGGTTTCGAATGCCCGCTGGTCACCCGACGGTTCGATGCTGCTCGGACTCAAATCGGTCGACGGCGTGCCGCAAGTGCACGTGATGAAAGCCGACGGCGACGGGCTACGCGCCGTCACGACGTTGTCGACGGGCGCGGATGCTCCCGTTTGGTCTCCCGACGGGACCCGCATCCTGTTCATGTCCGAAGTGTGGCCGGGAGTGAAGGGAGACGCGGCGCAGAAAGCGAAGTCGGCGGCGACCGACGGCTCGTCGGCACTGGCGTTCGACGACCTGATGATCCGCCACTGGAATTTTTGGCGGGATGGTCGACGCGCTCAGTTGTTCACCGTGGAGGTTGCGACCGGAGCGGTGACGCAACTCACCGACGACGGATACGACAACCCGCCGTGGAGCCTCGGAGGCCCGCAAGCGTTCGCATGGTCCGCCGACGGAAGCACCGTGTGGTTCACGCGTGGGCAGGATCCGAAGCGTGAAGCGTGGTCGACGGACGCGAATCTCGCCTCCGTTCCGTCCACGGGCGGCCCCGTGAAGGTGTGGACGGCGTCGAATCCCGGATACGACGGCGGGCCCGTGCCGTCACCCGATGGAAAGCGCATCGCCTATCGATCTCAGGCCCGGGACGGGTACGAATCCGATCTGTGGCGCGTGATGATCCTCGACACGACGACGGGGGTCTCTCGCCGGGTCGGCAAGACGCTCCCCGACGGCGTCGAGGAACTCGCTTGGATCGGTGGCTCCGAGAAGTTGGCGGTCGCGGTCCAGGATGCGGGATCCCACGCATGGTTCGTCCTCGACGTCGATACGGACACCATCGAGGCGGTTCACGCGGGCCCGAACGCCTATGGTCTTTCGCTCTCGACGGACGGCAAGCGCGCGGCGCTCCTCCACGCGTCGTTGGTGCAGCCGCCCGAGGTCTACGCCTACGACGTCGCGAAGGCGTCCACACGACGCCTGACCACCCACACGAAGGCGACCATCGCCGCTACGGAGATGCCGACTCGGGATCAGATGACGTGGAAGGGCGCGCACGGCGACACCGTCCACGGATTCCGCGTTCTCCCTCCGGGATTCAAGAAGGAAGACAAGCGGCCCGCCGTCGTCTTCATTCACGGCGGCCCGCAAGGAGCATGGATGGACGGTTGGTCCACCCGGTGGAATCCCGCGATCTACGCCGCGGCGGGCTACGTCGTCTTTTGTCCGAACCCTCGCGGATCCACCGGATACGGTCCGGAATTCTGCGAACAGATCAGCGGCGATTGGGGCGGCGCGGTGTTCGAAGACCTGATGAAGGGTGTGGATGCGCTCATCGAAGAGGGCGGTGTGGATGCGACGCGACTCGGAGCCGCAGGGGGATCCTACGGCGGCTACATGGTGAACTGGATTCTCGGGCACGACCACCGCTTCAAAGCGTTGGTCTCGCACGCGGGCGTCTACAACCTCGAATCCATGTATGGAACCACGGAGGAACTCTGGTTCACGGAATGGGAATTCAAAGGCGCGCCGTGGGAAGACCGCACCCTCTACGAAAAGTGGTCGCCGCATCGTTTCGCCTCCGCGTTCCGTACACCGACGCTCGTCATCCACGGCGAACTCGACTACCGCGTTCCCGTGAATCAGGGGTTGGAACTCTTCACCGCTCTCCGACGACGCGGTGTCGACTCCCGACTCGTCGTCTACCCCGATGAAGGTCACTGGGTGCTGCGTCCGCGCAACGGCGCGCGATGGAACCGTGAAGTGATGGGTTGGTTCGACCGCTACCTGAAGCGCTGAGTCCATGAATCCACGTCGCATCCTCACCCTCGGCTCGATGCTCGCCCTCTGCTTTTCGGGGTTCTTGTTCGCGCAGGAACCCGAACCGCAGGACGAGCCCGACGCACCGCCGCCCGAGGCGGTGAAGCCGACGACCGATGCGTCGACACCCGCCTTCCTGAAAGCCCTCGACCTTCAGAAAGCGGGAAAGTGGGCCGCCGCCCAGAAGGCGCTGCTCGCCGTCCTCGACAAGTTCCCCGATTCGCTGCATGCCGACGTGATTCGGCAACGCGCCGGAGACAACGCCTACTTGGGCTGCGAAACCCTCCATCGCGGAGGCCCCTCGGAACGTCGCATCGACGTCGCCGTCATGGGTGACGGGTTCACGATCGACGGACAGGATCAGGATCTGCAGAAGAAGTGGGCGCGGCTTTGCCTCGACGTGCTGTTCAGCGAGGCTGCGTTCTCGGAGTACCGCGACTGGTTCAACTTCCATTTCGTGCGCCTCGCGTCCCTCGAAGAGGGCGTCGATCCGTCGCTCAGTGCGGAGGAACGCAAACGCATCGAAGAGCGCAATCGTTCGCGATCGAACAAGCGCAAGGTCGACTTTTCGACCGCGCTCGACTGCAAAGCGGCCGGCCCGCAGGGGCAGGTGATGGCGGATCCCGTGCTCGTCCGTAAATGGCAACGTGTCGCGGACGCCGAAATTCCGGGCGTCTACGACGACCGCCTCGCGATCGCCTTCGCGCGCTTCGGTGTCCTCGGAATGGGCGGCGGCGGCATCGCGAACGTCGGACGGCCGGATCGCTCGGTGACGGTTCACGAGTTCGGCCACGCCTTCGTCGGTCTTCTCGACGAATACGCCAACAATCCCGCTCGGCCGACCGGCATGATCATCGCGCCGAACGCCTCCGGCGTACCGGATCCCGACAAAGTCCCGTGGGCCCACTTCCTCAAGAAGAAGGTCGAAGGCGTCGGCGTATTCGAAGGCGGTGCGACCTATCAGAAGGGCGTCTGGCGTCCCGCGAACGGATGCGCGATGAATAGCGCCGGTAATCAGGGCTACTGCCCGGTGTGCCGCGAAGCCGCGGTGCTGCGCATCTACTCCTACGTCTCCCCCATCGACATGCACGCACCGGCGACCGACGAAGAGATCGCGATGAACGTCGGCGGCGATCGCATGCTTTCCGTTTCGGTGATGCGTCCGCAGAAGCACGCGTTGCGTGTTTCATGGCACGTCGAGCCGATCGCGGCGACGGCACCGGCGCCCGAACGCAAGGAGAGCGGCCGCACCGGTCGCGACCCCGATCCCTTCAAAGAAATGTTGCGCGGACGTCGGCGTGCCGGCCGACGCGGTTCCGCCGATCGCAAGTCCTACGACCTTCCCGTCATGGGAACGCTTTCGAATCTCGGTCGCGAGAACAAAAGCGATCCCAAGTCGCTTCCGACCTTCGAATTTCCTCTCGGCAAACTGCCCGAAGGACGTTTTCGGGTCACAGTGAGGGTGTGGGATCCGACACCGTGGGTCCTCCTCGATCCCAAGCATCTGCTTGAGGAGCGACTCACATGGACCATCACCATCGCCCGCCCCAAGTAGTGCGCACGGTCGCCGCTTCCGCCGCGCCGCCGACCGTCGTTCCCTCGGACGTCGATAAAATGACGAATCCGCACGACGGCCCCCCCAGGTCGGTTTGACCCAACCCGCTGCAGCTTGCGCCACAGTTTGCCGTCGTACGGACTCGTTCGCGGCTTCCGACACCCGTCGGCCCGCAGGAAGAGAAACACCGACCACGTCGGAATCCCCTCACGGCCCCGCATGAAAAAAAATCCGGATCGGGGGTCATGCGTCGATCTCCGAATCTTTCTCTCGGGACGAATCGGCGCAAACACCCGCACGCGTGCGAGATAAGAGATTCGCCCGCGCGGGTTTTTCGGTCGCAAGTCTCGGGCGCCCGACGAAAAAAATCCGCGTGCCGAGGACGGATTCGCAAGGCTCTGCGACTCCGGCACTTGGCGGGGGATAGTCTTCGACGAGTCCCCATGACGCACTCCGTCTCCACCTATCTGAACACGTCCTACGACGTGCTGCGCCGCACCGCCGCCAAATATCTCGGGACGGATCCGCTTTCGTTCGGTACGACGGATTTGGTGCACGAAACGGTCCTGAAATTCATTCAGTCGGGAACGACGTTCAAAGACGAGGCCCACTTCCTTTATTCCTCGTGGCGCGTGTTCCGGCAGGTGATCATCAACCGCGCTCGGGCCCGCACCGCGGAAAAGCGCGGCGGCGATGCGGATCGCGTCGAACTCGACGCCGCGATGGCGTCGACGGAGCACGACCCCGAACTGGCCGTCGAGCTCGGGCAACTCATCAGCGAACTCGAAGAGATCGATCCGCGGTCCGCTTCGGCCGTCGTGATGCGCAGTTTCTATGGGCTGACCACCGCGGAAACCGCACGCCTTCTCGGAGTCTCCGTCGCGACCGCCGAACGCGACTACGCGGCCGGACGTCTCTGGCTCGTCGACCGTCTTCGCGACGAATCATCATGACCCGGCGCAGTCCCGAACGTGAACGAACGGCGATCGCCGCGATCAAACGCCTTCTCGATGCTCCCGTCGAGGAGCGCCGTCGACTGATTCCCGACTTGGCGGGCGAAGATGCGGAGCTTCAGCGCCGACTCGAAAACGCGTGCGCCGACGACGAACGGATGACGCAGGGCGAAATCCCCATGCCGCTCGCGAACGCGTTCCGGGCGTTCGACGCCGAATCGCGGCTGGGCATCGCCCCCGGCGACACCTTCGGCAACTATCGAATCGACGGCATCATCGGCCAAGGTGCGACGGGTGTCGTCTTCGAAGCCACGCACCTCATCACCGCGCGTTCGGTAGCGCTGAAAATTCTGCGACCCGGAGTCGCGGACGAAGCCGCGCTTCGGCGCTTCCGACGTGAAGCGGCGACGCTCGGCCGTCTGTCCCATCCCGGAATCGTCTCCGTCCTCGACGGTGGTGCCCACACCACCGAGAACGGCCTCGTCCACTTCCTCGCGATGGAACGCGTTCCGGGTCCGGATCTCCTCACCTACGTCCGCAACGAACGTTTGGGCGTTCCCGGGGTCGCCGACCTGCTCATCGACGTCGCGGAAGCGGTCGGGGCCGCGCACGACCACAGGATCGTCCACCGTGATCTCAAACCGGCGAATCTTCTGATCGGTGCCGCCGGGCGCCCCAAGATCGTCGACTTCGGACTCGCGATCGCCGAAGGTCCGGCAGCGTCCCCGGGAGACGAATCGTCGACGACCTTCGTGGGCACGATTCCCTACCTCGCCCCCGAAACCGTACGTCGCGACTTCGTGCACGTCGGTCCGTCCGCCGACATCTACTCCTTCGCCGTCGTCGCCTACGAGGCGATCGCCGGAGTTCCGCCGTTCCGCATCGAAGGCCTGCACTCCTTCTCCGAACGACTCCGAATCTGCACGCGCGCCGAGCCCGTCCCGATCGGCGACGTGATTCCCGAACTGGGTGGCTCGGAACTCGAAGCCCTGCTCCGACGCTGCCTGTCGAAGGACCCCGAGACGCGTCCGAACGGCGTTCGGGTCTTCATCCCCATTCTCCGCGCGCTCGCACATCCGGTCCCGACGTCGGCGGCCACTCCCGCCGCGCCGCCGCTCGTCGTCGCTTCGGCCGGAGATACACCGAAGCCTCGCAGGGCGCGTTCTCTCTCCGCGATCGCGGGAGGTCTTCTTCTCGTGGGCGTTCTCATCGCGGCCATCCGACCGGGAACGGACGCTCGGGAAGATTCGAGTCTCTCCACGAGCGTGATCCTTCAGCAGTTGGCGCCTCTCGACAACGAAGGCGTCATGCTTGAAGTCCGCATCGAAACGGCCCGCAAGATCGTCGATGCGTTGAGGAGCGCGACCTCGGCGAAGCCCGACCACCTCGGCAACCTCTCGCTCCTCGCGCGGGCTCTCGAACGACAAGGATGCGTCCATCTCGAACAGGGCAGATTCACGGATGCGGAGCGGGACTTCCTCGAGACGTACGCGATACGCAAGCGGATTCTCGAAGCCGGATACAGTCCGTCGGAGTCGAAGACGGATCTCGCGTCGAGTGAGCTTCAACTCGGCGACGTCGCGCGGCAAAGAGGGCTTCTGCAGTCCGCGGAAGAGCGCCTCGTCGTCGCCCAAGGCCGCCTCGAAGAGGTTCTCGCGTCGAACGCGAAGAATCACGCCGCCCGGGTCCTCTATTCGGAAGTTCTCGACCGGATGGCGTGGGTCGAACGCGCGCTCGGCCACGACTCCCACGAGCTCGCCATTTTGAGTACGCGCATCGCGACGCTCTTGCCGCTCGCCGACGAAGCGCCGAACGAGGTCCGATGGATGCGCGCCCTGACCTACGCCTATCGGGAACTCGCGTTGTTGCGCGAGCGCCTCGGCGATGCCGACGGTTCGGAAGAATCCTGGGAATCGGCGGTGCGTTGGGCGAAGTTGCGCATCGAGAAGCGGCCGGGTGACGCCTTCGCGCTGCACGAGTACGACGAAACCGAGTCCCTGCGCGCGAGCCACACCCACGAGCCGAGTTCCTTGTCTCTCGAAAACACCTTCGGAGCGATCGTCGGGCGTCATCGCGCCGTCGCGATGGCGACGACGCTGCACGTCTGCCCGGACGTCCCGGAAGGTGAACGTCCTTCGGCGCTGATCCACTCGGCCGAGGCTTCGCTGAAGGAAGTGCTGGCCGCCGCGCAGCGCGACCCCGGCAATCCTCGACTCCTCGAACACGTCGTCGACGCGGAGTCGACGGTTTTCCTTCTCAAGTTCGACGGAGAAGACGCGCGACTCGACGCGAAACTCGCCCGCATCATCGGCCTGTGGAACAAACTGTGTCATGAAGTGCCGGAGAGCGCGGAGTACCGATTCCGTCGAGCGGAATTCCTCCTTGCCGCCGCGTCGCCGATGACCGAAGCCGGGCTTTCGGAACGTGCCCGTTCGATCCGTGCCCGCGGTCGTACCGAAATGATCGCGCTGGTCGAAGCCGGCCTGTGGCCGACTCCGGCCATCGTTCTCGCGCATGATGGTCTCGCCGACCCCGATCTCTCTACCGAGGATCGGCAGGAGATTAAGGAAGCGCTGATTGCGGCGCGACGACACTTCCCGACCGACTCGCGCCTGCGCGAACTCGCGTCCGCGCTCGATCGCTGACGCATCCCGTCACGACGTCGCGCGGACGAACACCCTCAGCACCTCGGCGACGGACCATGCCTGCGCGGGGCAGCCTCCGGGTGCGTGCGCATCGTCGCCGTCGAACACTTCGGGAAGCGATCCGTGATCGACGACGAAGCGAAGCGAGCCTTCGAGGGCGTCGAGAATCGTCGCACGGGATCGTGCGCCGTCACCCCGAACACGAAGGACCGCGTCGGCCCATGGGCCGAGCAACCACGGCCACACGGTTCCCTGATGGTAGGCGCGATCTCGGGAGGACTGGTCGCCGGCGTAGCGTCCTTCATAGGACGCATGCGTCGGCGACAGCGTGCGCAATCCGGTGGCGACACGAAGGTCGACGTCGACCCGCGCGAGATTGCGTTCCGCTTCGTCGCGCGTGAACGGATGGTGCGACGAGCCGAGAGCGAACAGGAGGTTCGGACGAAACGCGTCGCCGTCTTCGCCGTCTTCGGGATCGACGACGTCGCGGAGGTAGCCGGAGACGGGATCGAGGAATCGGTGTCGCATCGCCGACGCCGTCGCGGTCGCGCGCGAACGCAACTCGGCACCGAGGTCGTCGTCGCCGAGGAGTTCGGCCACCATGACCCCCGTGTGAAGCGCGTCGAGCCACAACGCGCTGAGCTCGATCGGCTTTCCACGTCGCGGGGTCACCGGGACGGCGGCGTCGACGGCATCCATCCACGTCAGCGCGAGTCCGGGAGCCCCCGCACGCAGGAGACCGTCGGCGTCCACTCCGATCCCGTGGTCGGTTCCGGCGATGTAGCGTTCGAGGATCTCGAAGAGAGGCCCGCGGAATCTTTTCGCCATCGCATCGCGCGCCCGCGACGTTTCGAGCAGCCGATCGAGAGCGCGCACCCAAAGCAACGACGCATCCGCCGTGTTGGTTTCGATGGCGTGGTGGTCGCCGAGTCGATTGGGCAGGAGGCCCCGGCGCAGCCGCGACGCCCACGCATCGAGCATGTCCGCGGCGACGCCGGTGCGCCCCGTCGCGATGAGCAGACCGGGGATCGCGAGCATCGTGTCGCGTCCCCATTCTTCGAACCACGGGTATCCCGCGATGATTCCCGGCCGACCGTCGCAGCCGACGACGAGGAACGATTCGGCCGCCGCGAGGAGCGCGCGTTGGGCGTCGCGCCCGACGACGTTGCGAGTCGACAGTCGCGCGGCGGGCCAAGCGGGAGCCGTCGAGGCGGGTTCGTCTTCGGCGGTCGCCCGCATGCTGACGGGTTCTCCCTGCACGAGCGGAAGTTCGAATCGACACGGCGCGTGAAGGTCTTCGATCGCGTCGTAGCCGCGATCCTGTTCGACGGGATAGAGCGTGTCGCGATACCACCACGCTTGGTCGTCGACGACGACGCCGTCGACCGAGACGTAGGTCGCGGGATCACCCGCACGCGGACGCCAACGCACCGCCGCCTCACCGACCCGTTCGACGACGGGATCGAAGTCGGCACTGCGGGCGACCGCATGGTGGGAGCGACGCGTCAACAGCGGGCGGACACGGATCGCGGCCGCGTCGCCTTCGACGAGTTCCCACGTCACGCGCACGCCCTCGCCTTGCCTCGACACATGCAGAGACTTCACGAGGCGCCGTCCCGCGACGGCGTAGGTCCATGTCGGGACGGGGCGTGCCGAAAACGCGACTTGGTGGCGGAAGCCCTCCGGGTGAAGAACGCCGGGTTCGTAGCAGGACGTGTCGAGCGGGATTTCTTCACCGTCGACGACGAGCGTGTCTTCGACGCGGGCGACGAGGAGCAGGCGGCCGACCGGTGCGGGCCGGGCGACCACCAGGAGCCCGTGGTACTTCCGGGTCGCGAGCCCGGCGTGGGTTCCGTGGGCGTAGCCGCCCCGGCCGTCGGCGACGACCCATTCCCGGCCGGTGAAGGCGAGAAGCCTGCGGCCATCACCGAGACGAAGCGGGGACATGAAACGTCCCCCCCGGTGGCCCTGCGCCAAGGGCGCGTCGCAAGCTGAACGAATTGAACGACTTACGAACGCACCGGGCCCGCCGGGGAGGCAAGCCGGAAGCCTACCCGAAGAAAACCTTTCCCGCGAGTCAAGTCTTCGGGCACCCGGGGTCGATACCCCCGGGAGAAGAGGGATCCGGTGCGCCGGCTCCCGAGAGAATCCCATGAAGCTCTTCCCCATCGCTCGCCCACTCGTCCTCGCCACCGTTCTGATCGCGTCATTCGCCTCCGCGCAGGCGACGAAGACGCCGCCGTCGTGCGACGAAATCGTCGCCCTGCATCAGGCGGGGGTCTCCTCCGAAGACCTCCTCGGCATCCTCGCGACGCAAGGCGTTCCGACGCTCGCCGCGGCCGACATCGCGCGCCTCGAGAAGGCGGGCGTGAACGAGGCCGTCATCAAGAAACTCAAGTCCGCCGTGCCTACGGCGACGACCCGCACGATCGGCGTCGAGGACGTGAAGCTCCTCGCGTCCTCGGGCGTTCCGGAAGCTCAGATCCTGGCGCTCGTCGAAAGCGCCGTCGTCACCGCGCCGCCGACCGCCGAACAGGTGCTCGAACTCGTGCGCGCGGGCGTTCCCGCGTCGGTGATCAAGGCGTTGCGTGCGAAGGCCGTCGCCCCGTCGACGCTCGCACCGGCCGTCGCCGCTCCGACGCTCGAAGACCTTCCGCGGCTCGCACGCGAAGGTGTCGGCGCGGACGTCGTCGTCAAGCGCATCCGTGAATCGGACGCGCGCTTCGACGTGAACGTCGATCAGCTCGTCGTCCTGACGCGTCAAGGCGTTCCGGGCGAAGTGCTGAAGGAAGTGTGGGCCCGTCGCCGCGCGACGACGACGTCCGGCAACGACGCCGGGACGACTCCCGCGGGCGCGACGTCGACCACCCCACTCACGCCGACTCCGGAATCCCGTCCGGTGGCGACGTTCTCGCTTCACAAGGAATCCGCCGGCGGATTCAGCGTCCTCGCCCCGGGCGATTTCGCCGCGCGCCGCGAAGCTCGCGGCGCCAACGCGCTCGTCACCTTCACGAAGGGCGAACCCGACGCGACCGGCCTCGCCGACGCCGAGATCTCCGTCTTCCGCTACCGCTCGACGGCGCCGGAACGCCTCGTCGAAACGAACCTCACGCCGATCGCGAACGATTTCCTCAACCGTCTGCGCGCGTCCTACGCATCGCGCAAGTTGACGGCCGTCTTCGGAGACCCGCGTCCGACGCGCCTCGCGGGACGTCCCGCGATCGTCTGCCGCGCGTCGACCTCCGCCGCCGACGGCACCGTCCACTCCGGTGAAATCGCCGTGACGTGGTCGGGCGATCAGATCTTCGTGATCTCGACGGCGGCCCGTACCGACCAGCCCGAGAACGTCGTTTCCGGACTGTCGACCTGCCTGCGCTCGTTCGCGGTCGACGCCGGCGGCGAACGCCCGGCGCCCGCGAAGGACGACGCCGAAACCGTCGCCGCGCTTGCGGAAACATGGCGTACCGCGGTGACCTCGCGCAACGCGGCGCTCTACGACGCGCTCTGCGGCGACGTCGCCGACGCGGTCGCGCACCGCACCGCGTTCACGACGCTCTGCGACCGCATCTGCCACCCGGATCGTCGTCTCGTCATGGAACCGGCGACGTCGAACGACGGCGTCTGGACCGTGCCGTGCCGCATCCTCGGCGGAAACCAACCCGAAGCGGTCACGCTGCGCTTCGCGAAGCGCGACGGGAAGTTCGTTCTCGCGACTCCGTGAGACGCGCCCGCCCAAAAACGACGACGCCCCGGACCGAAATCCGGGGCGCGACGTTTTCCGGGAACCTTCGGATCAGAATCCGCTGAGCTGTCCGGCCTTCTTGTAGAGAAGATTGGCGAAGAAGAACCCGAGGGCGGCGGTCACGAAGACCATCACGAGCGGCGAGTGATTGCCGAGTGCGCCGATCGCCGCGTTGTAGAAGCCGTCGGAGTGCTGCGCGAACATGTACATGAGCAGCGGAACGGACATGTAGGTGTTGTGGCGCGAGCGCGCACCCGCGAGGGCGACGTCGGCCTGATCGGGCGCGTTGCCTTCCTTGATCGCGGTGATGATGCGGCGCTGCGCGGGCCAGATGCGCATCCACACGTTCATCATCATCGTGATGCCGAACGCCATGCCCGCGTGGATCCAAAGGGCGCGACCGCCGAGCTTCGCGGCGAAGTGACAGAGAGCCATGTACCCCGCGAAGAGCACGAGATTCACCGCGAGCGACGGCATCGACATCGGTCCACCGCCGACCTTCTTCGCGACGATGTCGTAGAGGAAGTAGATGAAAAGCGGGAACAGGAACACGCCCATCGCCATCCCGGTCGCATCGGGACCGAGATTCGCCCGATTCATGTGGTAGTTGAAGCCGACGAGCAGGATGCCCGTGACGAAGGTCCACATGGCGCCCCAACGGAACCAGAACAGCGCGCGGGGACGATTCTCCGGGATGACCGACTTCTTCATGTCGGCGGCCAACTTGCCTTCGAATCCCGCCTGCACGAAGTTGAAGTAGTAGAGGTGGCCGATCCAAAGGATGCCGAACAGGAGGTGCATCCAACGCGACAGGTTCTCGACGAGGCTCATCGGTATCTCCTCACGCTCGATTCCGGATCTGGGGATGAGCTGCGCCGCATGGACATCCCGCACCCCGGTCTCGGTCGTGCGGGGGCGATCATACGCGCGAACGCCCGGCCCCTCCACGCCCCCGGAAAGAACCCTTCGGGGCTCCCCGCTCCTCAGGACGCCTTGCGGAAGACGCCGAGACCCGTGGGAACCGCGCGCATCGTCGTTCCTCCGAGCGGTCGATTCACGAGGGCGCCGTTCAAAATGAAGGTCGACGAACCACCGCCGTCGCAGTTCAGGGCGTCGGTGCACCCGAGTTCCTTCATGAAGTCGGCGAGTTCGGCGAGGGTCATCCCCACGCTTCCCGGGTGACGCCCGTCGACCACCACCCAGAGCATTTTCCCCGTGCGGGTGTCGACACCGAGCGCCGTCCGGGGATGCCGGACGTCTTTCCCCTCGAACATCCGTTCTTCGTCGCGCGTCGCCGTCGCCTTTCCGTCGCGCAGAAGCATCGGCCCGGCCCCGACGGCCTCCTTCACGCGGCCGATCTTTTTCGCGCCCGCGACGTCCGAAGGCTTCGGTCCGTCGGCATTCCACGGAGGCGCTTTCCCGTCGAGGGGCTTCGGGAGCGACCAACGATCGTCGCCCTGCTGCGCCACCCAACCGATCCGCGTCTTGCCGGACTCTTCGATCCACAACGCCGAACGCGACACGGCGACCGGTTTCTTTCCGCGGACGACCGAGAGCAGCGGCTTCGCGCGCTCGACGCCGCGCTCGACTTCCCAGCCGAGCACGGGCGTGGGGATCGTTTCCATGTCGAAGAAGTGCGTATTGACCGCGATCAACGCATCCGCGGCGCGCGCCGACGCACGCAACGTCTCCTTGCCCTTCGCATCCTTGCTGTGGAACGAACGGACTTCCAATCCCTTCGCGGAGAGATCGAGCCACGCGACCACGACTTCGTTCGGTCCCGGAAGCGTCTTCTGCGCCACCTCGAGTCCGTCGACGCCGCTCGGCAGGCGCCGCCATTCCGTCGTCGTCGGACGCGTCGCCGTGCCGCGGGACGTCGCGACATCCTGCGCCGCGACGAACGGGGCGGCGACGAGGATCGCGAGACACGCGACGACGCGGACGAGATGGGAACGGAGGAAACGCATGGGGAATCCTTTCAACCGACGCTCAGTCCTTCGGCGCGGTGAACGCGGGAACGACGACGTCGGTCGTCGCACCCGCGACGACCTTCACCGGGATTTCCTTCGTACCGAACGCCTGCGTCCACACGGAGACGACGTAATCGCCTTCCGGCAACGAAGGCGTCCCGCCCGCGCGACCGATCTCGAAGCGTCCGTCGTTGGTCGTCACCGCGAAGTGCGGATGGGGAACCACGTGGACGTACGCGTCCATCCACGGATGCACGTCGCACGCGAAGCGCATGGCGGATTCGGGCTTGCCGAAACGCTTCGTTTCCGAAGCGCCCGCGCTGCCGAGCGTCACGTTGAACGGGCGATTCGCCGTCGCCTTCGCGTACGAAACGTTGTGCGCGACGGGGTCGGAGTTGCGCAGGTTCACTTCCTGCCACGTCATCGCACCGACGACGTGCGGTGTGAACATGCATCCCTTTTGATCGAGGACGACGGGTGTGTCGGGCCACGCGAAGGCGCGTCCTTCGAGCCCCTTCGAGATCCAGACGAAGGCGTCCTTCAGCGTGTGTCCCGTTCCCGACGGATCGGGAGTCGCCACGCAGCGCTCTTCGAGGACTTCGGCGCCGATGACCGCTTCGGATTCCCGCTTGCACGTCGCGTCGCTCATCGACACGACGCGCCGCTTCGGCGGCGTCCCTTCGAGACGGACGACGCCGCGCAACGATCCGCAACGCGCCGTGTCGACCGGAGTCGACACCGGCTTTTGCGGGGGCTTCTCTTCACCGCAGGCCGCGAGAACCACCGTGAGGACGATCGGAAAGATTCGCAGGAATCGCATGTGCGGATGTTAGCGCGTTCCCCCGCGGGTCGAATCGCCCGGGGCCGATCGCGGAAAGAGGTCGTCGATCGCCTCGACGATCCGCGGCATCCATCCCGCCGCGAGCCCGGAAGGCGTTGCCTCGACGAATCCGAGATGACTACCGTGTGCGGAGATCCGCAGGTCGACCGTCGGATGTGCGCGCCACATTTCCCGCAACACGTCGACCGGCACGATCGGATCGTCGGCGGTTCCGAAGACGAGCGTCGGTATTTCGATGTCTCCGACGACGCGATGCGCGGACGCACCTTCGTAGTAGGCGTCCGGCGACGCGTACCCCGCGGCGGGCGCGGCGAAGTCCGCGTCGTAGCGCCGCACCGTGCGATGCCGCCACCTGTCGTGCGGTCGCACGCCCGAGGCGGGCGCGACGGCGCGAACGCGCGCTCCCAACGCGGCCGCGAACTTCGCGTTGTAGAGCGCGCACGGCCACCCCGCGAGAGCCCGCGCCGACGCGGGAAGGTGGGCCGCCGGACAAACCACCACCGCGGCGTCGAACCGCGACGCGACATCGTGCCCGCGCATCGCCGCATGGCGGAGCGCGAGGTTGGCACCGAGCGACAACGCGAGCATCACGCGCGGACGGCCCGCCGTCCACGGATGTCGCGCCGCCGCGTCGATCTCGTCGAGGTCGGCGGCGTGATAGAGCCTCGGTTGCGGCGTGGTACCGCCGGCACCCCGTAGTCCGACGGCCACCGCGTCGAGGCCCGCCGCGTTCAGGACGCGCGCGCACTCCGCGATGCGCCCCGCGCGCGCGTCACCGCCGAGTCCATGCACCACCACGACGACGCCCCGCGACTCACCGACCGCACGACGCCGGACGAGACGGCACGTTCCTCCCGAAGGTAGAGCCAGCTCGATCTCCTCCGACGGCGTCGGCACGTAAGCCGCATTGAGCCGCTCCGTCATGAGAATCTGACGGTGAGGCCCGGCGAGCCACCGGGGCGGCACGTAGTCACGGGTCGGGCGGAACGGGGATGTCACCCTTCGATTATCCGTCCTCGCCGGGCCCGCCGGATCACCGACGAATCGGTGGATCGAAGCGCGGATGAGAAAAAACGGCATTTTTGAGCCGATTCCCGGGCCCCGGAAGCACGGAAATCGCTTTTCCCCGGCGAAAATCGACCCCATCGGACGCGAGAAATGGGAAATTCGCACGAATCTTGCGCGTCGAGGTGGAACCGGGCGTCCGAAACCTGTAACGTAAGTCCTGTTCCGTTCGACCGTAGGTGCGTCAGGTCCGCTTTCGCGTCCTGGTTCATTAGGTTCGAGAGGAGCGATTTTCCCGGATCGTGCGTCGGGGTTCCCCGGGGCGGCACCGCGTGGTGCTTCCCATCGTTGTGAGCCGGGATGTCCTCAAGGTGTGAAGCGCGCCAAGGCGGCGCAATAGCATGTCCAAGAAGCTCTTTGTCGGTGGGTTGGCGTGGGCGACCTCTTCGGAAGGTCTCCGCGCGGCGTTTGAAAAGTTCGGTGAAATCACGGACGCGATCGTCCTCACGGACCGCGAGACGGGTCGTTCGCGCGGCTTCGGCTTCGTGACGTTCAAGGAAGATTCCGCTGCCGATCAGGCGATGGCCGAGATGAACGGCCAGCAGATCGACGGCCGCGCCATCAAGGTTGACAGCGCGACCTCGCCCGCCAAGGGTGGCGGCGGCTTCGGTGGTGGTGGCGGCGGCGGTGGCTACGGCGGCGGTGGCGGCGGCTACGGTGGTGGCGGCGGCGGT